>JAKAVR010000048.1 GCA_021817225.1 Thermoplasmata archaeon | reverse complement strand
CATCGTCCCCCATTGCACTGCTGCTTCTGTATGGTGCATTCGGCGGGGCAGGCATATTCACATTCCCGGCGACACTTATCATCGACAAGATGTTTTCGACAAAGGCGCTCCCATCCGGCTCTGCCGAGAAGAAGGAAATAGGCATACCGGCAAGCACGATGATGGTTGCGGCAAACGTGCAGAGAGCCGCCGGCGAGGCGAAATACAGGCTTGGCATAACAACGAACTTTGCGCTTGCGCTGTTCCTGCTCTTCCTGATTGGGGCAGCAGCGGCCTCGTTCTATATCGGACTCAATGCAATACCAAGCCACCTTGCAAAGGTACCCTGAACAGTCACCGGGCTGAACCAAACCATTTACCCAAACCACTTATCCCCTTTTCCTGGCATCTTCCTGAACCGTTGTTCAAGCATTGCCCTATCGCTTCTGTCTGAAAAAGAGGGAAGAAATTTGCCCCGATAGCGGCAGCAGGCAGAAAAACCCGGGTCGCAGCTTCAGCTCAATAGGGGCTGGATGCGAATTCCGCTCCCTTGGCCAGCGCTTCAAGCTTCTGAAGACCTATGGCATATGGAACATTGTGGAAGTTTGCAAATGTCTGGAAACCGCAGTCGGTACCTCCGAGAATCCTGTCCGGGCCTATGCCATCTATGGATGCGAACGAATCCAGCCTGGCGGCCACAGTCTCGGGAGTTTCCAGGAACGGCGTTTTCACATCGATGACACCGACAGCATACTTCAGGTGAGATGGCCATGAGTGCTCCTTCAGATGCTTCCTTATGATTATGGAGTCTCCCTCATGCCTCGGATTGGCTGCCTCCCCGACCAATGTCCCCACCTTAAGCCTCAGCAGCTCAGGAAGAACGCGGTAGAAATCAGCGTCAAACTTGTGTGAACCGAGGTAGTTCCCATAGCAGTAGTGCACCCTGATCCGCTCGCGAGGCAGGCCCTCAATAGCTTCATTGATTGCATCGACGTGATGAGGGAGCGCGTCGTAGAAATCCAAATTCCAGTCGCCTGCAAGGTGCTTTGCCATGGCGAGGTCCGGTGCGTCTATCTGAATGTTTATGCCGTCCGTTTCGAGTATCGCCCTGTACTCCTTTCTCAGCTCCTTCGAGAGGCTGAACAGGTAGTCTACATGGTCCTTGTAGACGCCACTTCTTGGAAAGAACATTGTCATGACGCCTGGCGAAGCGGAGTTCAGGAATATCTCGGGGGCACCCTCCTCCCTGGCAAGCCGTACCGCATCCCTTGCCTCTCCCTTGGCAAGTTCGCCTCCGGTGTACTGCAGCCTGTCGACTATTTTCGGCGCGGAGAAGGCGGCAGCGCCTGCACCGCTGCTCAATACAGAAAGCATGGCGGGATTGCTCTCCTGCATTTCGATGGCAAAGGTGTCGGCCAATGCCATGTTCACCCTCTCGCTCTTTGAAAAACCGCTAAACCTGTTTGCAAGGTACTGGGTATACCCCGCCTTACGCTGTTCGCCGTTGCTTACTGCATACAGCCCGTGCTTTGCACCATTCGGATGAAGCTGGTCCCTGATTGCACGCCTTTCGGCAGACTCTATCTCCTTCCGGTGCGAGTTGTCGATTTCCCCGTTTGGTGGCAGAAGAGCCGCAATCTCGTCCGGTCTGAACCAGCTGCCGGTCATAGTAGTTTTTATTTGCATTAATATCCAGCTGCCGTACAGAAAATGGCTTATTACTTTTTTTGAACGATAATATTCCATATGTAATAATATGGAAGCATGCTGAAAGGACAGGGGACGGGATCAGACGGAGGCAAGAAATCCTGCGACCGTGGTGATGTATTTCTTTCTCTCCTCCCACATTGGGAGGTGGGAGCTGTTCGGAAACACAACAAGCTTTGACCCCTTTATCCCGTTATGAATCTGCCTCGCCACTTTTGGTGTTACCTCGTCATAGCGGCCGCCGGTAACAAGCGCAGGCACCCTTATGCTGCCCAGTTCCCGGCTGACGTCCCAGTACCTCATGTTCCCTATGAAAGTGAATTCGTTCGGGCCATTCATCGTCCCATACACGAGTTGACTAGTGTGCTCAATGCTGTACTTCAGCTCATCCGGCCACTCCTTGAGCCTGCAGAGATGCTTCCTGTAGAAAACATCCACTGCCTTCAGGTAATCAGGTGAAGTGTAATCCCCCTCCGCCTCGAATTTCTCCAGGGTGCGGCGTGTAGCTGCGGGAAGCTCCTTCCTGAGCCTGTCCATTTCCTTCGCTGTCAGTGGTATGCTTGCTAGGCCACCCGCAGTGATGAGGCTCCTGAGGTTTCGCTGGTATTTCAGTGCATAAGCAATCGCCAGCATGCCACCGTAGCTCGAACCGAAGAGGTGTATGCGGCCAAGCCCCATCTTCTTCCTGAACACTTCGAGGTCCTCGACCGCCCTCTCAACAGTCAGCAGGGCGGGGTTCCTGGGTGTCTGCGATCTTCCGCATCCAAGCTGGTCGTAGAAGACAACCATGTATCCATGCCCGACAAGGTCAGCGAGCGGCAGAAGGTACTCGTGCGTGGCTCCCGGCCCACCGTGCAGGCATACAACGTTTCTGCCCCTGTTCTCCTCGCCGAACAGCCTGAAGTAGAAATCGTGACCCTGGATGTTTACGGTACCGTCTCGATCGGCCATGAGTGCGGAATTCCCATGTCCATACTAAAAGGTGATGTGGACCGGCCCGTCACATCGTCTTCCTGACCCAGACTTCGGGCGCGGATCTGGTGATTTCAAGAGGCAGCTTGTATGTGGGCTCCTGTGCTCCGATTTCTCTTGCCCACAGGACCATTTCAGAAATGCCTTCTTCCAGCGAGTGGGTGTTTCTGTAGTCCAGCAGCCTTTCGGATTTCTCCGTCGTGCTGTACGCAAGTGCCACTTCCTGGGGCCTTGGGGGACATGCTCCGGCCTCTGCTCGGAGGCCATGATCCTGAGTACTTTGGTGCATGCTTCGTTGATTGTCACCTTCTCTGGGCTTCCGACGTTTATTATCTGGTTCACTGCCTTTTCGAAGAAGCCCGCGTTTGCTATTGCCTTCGTTGATTCCTCGACGTATGAGAATGCCCTCACCTGTTCCCCGCCGCCGTATATTATTGGATGCCTGTTGCTCATCAGCCTGTTTATCCATATACCAAGCACGTTTCTGAAAGGATCTGCTATGTTCTGCTTCGGGCCATACACATTATGCGGCCTTATGATTGTGTAGTCGAGACCGTGTGCGGCCTGGAATATCTCAAGCATGTTTTCACAGTATGCCTTCCCGGCGCCGTACGGATCTTCAGGGAGGCGTGGCATATCTTCGCTGAATGGAGCTTTCTGGTTGCCGTATACGGCCATGGAAGAGGTGAACACAAAGCGCCCGACGCCGTTGTTTACGGCCGCGACAAGAAGGTTGTTCATCGGCTTTATGTTTATGTCGTTTATTGCGATGGGTGAGAATACGGACTGCCCCTCGGCTGCGTAGGCGGCAAGGTGATAGACTATGTCGATGCCCTTCATCACCTTGTTGACAAGCGCAGTGTCCCTGAGGTCCCCTCTGACGAAGCTGCACTCCTTGTTCACGTTTCTCATGTATCCCCCGGACAAATCGTCAATGGAAGTCACATTGTGACCGCTCATGAGAAGTTCATCAACAAGCCAGGACCCCATGAACCCGGCGCCGCCTGTGACAAGTATGTTCTTACCCATAGGTACACCTTTTCAACAATATTCGGCATTGTGTTTAAACAATGCCCCTGTTCGCCAATATCAATGCAGGCATGGTTATTAAAATAATGAGAGGGCGCAGTTCGATTACCATATAGGAAATAGGAAACCGATTTAGCTTACCCCCTTCAGATCACAAGGCATGAAGGGGGTCATCCTCCATGGAGGCAGGGCTGCGGGGAACTGACGGTCCGGCGGCAGGGCTTACAGACTCTGTGAATGCAATGCGCACAGGGTCCGACCGCCTCTCCGGTGGAGGCCGACCCGCAGTATCAGTGATACTCATTGCATTCAACAGAAGGGACTACATTGAGGGTGCCTTTCGATCAATTCTTGCACAGACCGTGGACAGGCATCTCTTCGAGATAATAGTGATAAAAAATTTCCCCAGCCAGCTGATTGACGGCTGGACGGGAGAGCCTTCGGTGACGGTGGTCCAGTCACCCTCCGCCGCAATAGGCGAATCATATTCCCTTGGCGTAACGCTTTCGAGAGGAGAAATAATATGCTTCCTCGATGACGATGACGAGTACGAGACGACACGCCTGGCAAGGCTGTTTGAACTATTTTCAACCTGCAGCGGACCTGTCTATTACCACAACCAGAGGACTGTTATCGATGAGAATGGCAAGGCAATTTCGGGCAGGCGGGCAGAATCCCTTGCAGGAAACCAGAGGGATGAGCTCATAGTGTTAGGGCCGGATATACTGAGAGGGAGCATACTCCCTTCCACATTCGATGTATATTTCAACGAGAGCTCGATGGCACTCAGCCGCCAGATACTGCTCAACAGGCAGAGGGAACTGCATGAAGGGCCGGAGCTCATAGACATATTCATGGTCTGCACCGCCATGGCCGAGAACGCGACATTCATCCTGGACGGGAGGAGGCTTACAAAGTACAGGGTGCATGGGAATCAGGTCTCCGGCTGGGGCGATGCCCGGAGCGGCCGCAAGTCGGTTGATGAAAGCAATTCCGTGATCAACAAGCACATTGATACGGAGCACCACTGCATGCCGCTTGTGCGGGGAACGGCTGTCGAAAAGATATTCAGGAAGAACCTTCCGAGACTCGTTCTCACAAACCAGCTGTACTACTCCGGGAAGAAGGACAGCGAAAGGCTCCTCAGAAACATGATTTCCTACATCAGGATGAGGAGTGCATCGGATATTCCGGACGTGCTGGCATTGACCTTTCTCTCGCTTGCATATTCGATCTCGCACCAGTTTCCGAGACGGTTCGTGGGTGCGGTGAGAAGATGAGGAATGAGCTGACCCTGATAAGGGATATGGAGAGAATCCTTCCCAGGTCACGAAGGAAGTTCGTTCCCGGTGAGACTCCATTGCGGATAGCACAGCCGCTCTTCGACAGGGAGGATATACGCATCTTCGTCGAGAGTTCGGTGGAGATGTTCGAGACAAGCTGGATCGGCATAGGCCATTACACGCGCGAATTCGAGGATGCGTTTTCATCCAGGTTTGGCGGCCGAAAAGCACTCTTTGTGAACTCGGGCACTTCGGCAAACTACCTGGCGCTGTCGAGCGTCACTGCCGCGATGGCTGGCGTTGCGGGCGGAAACTGCCTCACAACCGCACTGACATTCCCCTCCACAATAAATCCAGTCATTGCATCGGGCCTGAAGCCCAGGCTGCTTGATATCGGGCTGCCATCCTATTCGGTGGACATGGACGAGGTCGAGGGAGCGGTGGACGGCAAAACAAGGGGGATTGTGGTTCCGCACATACTCGGCCTCCCCCAGCCTGCAGCTGAACTCAGGCATCTGGCAAACAGGCTTTCTGTCTTTTTCATGGAAGATGTATGTGATGCGATCGGCGGAAGCTACAGGGGAAGGCCTCTCGGAAGCTACGGCGATCCGTCCACCTTCTCCTTCTATGCCGCCCACCAGATAACAACTGGAGAAGGAGGCATGCTTCTGACTTCCGACAGGGAGCTTTACAGGAGGGCCAGGTCGCTCAGGGACTGGGGAAAGACCGTAACGGAGGACGAGGGCGAATACGCAATCAGGAAATTGGAACACAGGAGGACATCCCGCCTCCCTGCAGACTACGACGCACGCTTCATTTTCGACACGAAGGGCTTCAATCTCAAACCCATTGACATACAGGCTGCGCTTGGCATTTCTCAGCTCAGGAAGCTGGATCAGTTCACAGGGAGGAGAAGGGAGAATTTCAATTCGCTTGCAGACGGACTGCGTGACAGGGGCGCCGACGATTCGCTGATTATCGCGGAACCGATTGGGGGCAGCGACGTTTCATGGTTCGGCTTCCCCCTTGTGGTGGAGAAGGGATTGAAAAGGGGAAGGGTGGTTTCCCGCCTCGAAAGCAGGAACATAGAGACGAGGCCAATACTCGCCGGAAACATCGAGGACCAGCCCGCATACAGCAGGAGCGATTTCACACGCGCATCAAAGCTGACGAACACGGAGAGAGTGACGAGGGACGGTTTCTTTGTCGGCCTGCACCCTGCCCTTGGAAGCGAGGAGATGGATTACATAGCGGAGCAGCTGAGCATCGCTGTGAAACTGTAGCTGCTCACGCAGGCACGCGCAGTGTCTTCGATGCCCAGTCAAGCAGCCTGTACACACCCTGCTCCACGCCTACCCCGGGCTTCCACTTGAGCTTCCTGGCGGCGAGGCTTATGTCGGAGACATACACCTTCTGGTCGCTGTTCCTCCAGTCGCCGTAGTCGGGTTCTATCCTTGACTTCAGCCTCTTTTCAAGCAGGCCCAGCAGCTCCAGGAGAGACATTGTGTTCCTGTGCCCGCCCCCGATGTTGAACACGCCCGATGGGATTTTTGATTCGATGAAACTGTCATATGCCCTGACAAGGTCGTCCACATACAGGACATCCCTGACCTGTTTCCCGTCGCCGTAGATTGTCAGCTTCCTGCCGAGGAGCGCTGAGATGACGAAGTGGGCCACCCACCCCTGATCCTCGCTTCCGAACTGCCTGTCGCCGTAGATGCAGCTCATCCTGCAGCATGCGGTCCTGAGGTCGTACGTCTTCCCGTATTCCTGCACATAAATGTCGGCCGAAAGCTTTGATGCGCCGTAGGGGGAATGCTTGCACGAGTCCACAGGGAAGCTCTCCGGTATGCCCTTCGAGTATCTGCTGTCCGAGAATGAATACCTCAGTCCGCTGCTCTTGACTGGAATGGAATTCACATTCTCGCCATATACCTTGTTCGTGGAGCAGAATACAACGCTTACGTTGTTTCCTGACTTCCTGCATGCCTCAAGCACATTGAATGTCCCCCTGACATTTGTATTGAAATCGCCAGCGGGGTCCTCAAGTGAGGTCGTGACGGCCACCTGCCCGGCGGTGTGTATGACTGCATCCGCTTCCGAGACAAGTTCGTCAACCGTCTTCTGCTGAAGGACGGAACCCCGGACGAGACGTATGTTCTCCATCCCCTTCAGGTAATTCCAGTTGTACGTCTTCGTGTTTATTCCGAATCCGCGTACCGGGGGCCTGGAGAGGTTGTCCAGGGCAATCACGTTCCATCCCTTTCCAGCATAGTATTCAGCGGCATGGGAACCGACGAATCCGGCCCCGCCGGTAATAACTATATTCCTACCGTCCTTACCACTCATTCACACACTTCTCCTCAACAGGGAAACACATGACAGTGCATCAGTCGCTCGCGTAGCGGCTGACGAAGTAATTAACGATTTCCTCCGGGAAGTATTTCCTGATCGGAAGATTCATCAGCCTGATGCCGACTAGCGTGAGGAACATTATTGGAATGACCCTGAATATGGGCATCCTTGTCCTTGCATCATGCTCCCACCTCACACCTATCTCCTTCATTGTGGCACCGCTCCTCCTTGCGTGGTAAAGCATTGCAACATCGAATGTCCTGTTGTTGACAACGGTTGTAGTCATTACCGACCTGGCAACGGATGACCTGAAGGCCTTTGCACCGCACTGCGTGTCCATGACGGGAAGACCAAGCATGCCCCTGACAAGAACATTGAACACCCTTCCGACCGTCCTGTTGAAGAGAGGTTCCTTGGTCAACCACACGCTGTCCCTCAGCCAGCGGGAGGCGACGACGCAATCGTATTGCTCGGTCGCCTCAAGTATTTTCTTCAGGTCGTCGGGGAAAAGGCTGCCGTCCGCATCCACCCAGCATATGACGTCATACATTGCGAGGGAGATGCCTTTCCTTATTGCTCCACCCTTTCCCAGTTTTGAATTGTATTTGTAACCCGTTACACCAAGGCCGCCGTATGCCTGAATCGTGTCGTAAGTCCCGTCGGATCCGTCTATTATCACAAGCACTTCAAACGGTACACCGAGTGACTTCAGCACAGGTATGTACGAGTCGAGTGACCTCGCAATCCTGTCCTCCTCATTGTAAGCAGGTATTATCAGTGAGATTCCTTTGCTGCTCAAATCCAGTCCGCCCTAAGCCCCCTCAGACGACAGAACAATAAGGTCATTTATTAAACCATCTCCCATACTATTCCCACAGAATATAGCCCGAACATTCACCGGCACGGTTGGCGACAGAACGCTGACTCAGCCAGTCGATATGTACTTCCTTCTCTCCTCTTCTGCCCTTGTGAAGTTGTCCTTCGCCTTCACCCTGGAAGACCATTCTGCAAGCTCTGTAATCCCGTCGCTCAGGCCCGTGAACATCCTGGGCCCGAATGCCTTGAGGAACCTTGTGCTGTCGGAGAAATCGTGCCTGTTGTCACCAGGCCTGAACTCGTTTGTCACCTCGGGCTCGATGTTTGTGCCGAGGGCGTCATGCAGCATTGAAATGACCTGAAGGAGAGACGAGGGCCTTCCCGTGCCAAGATTGTATGCGCCTTCACCCTTCTCCAGGGCTGCCATGTTTGCCCTTGCAATATCGCCCACGTAAATGAAATCCCTCAGCTGCTTCCCGTCCTCGAAGACGACCGGCTTGTTGCCGTTCTTCAGCCTTGAAATGAATATTGCAAGCACTCCTGTGTACGGGTTGGAGAGGCTCTGCCTCGGCCCGTAGACGTTGAAGTACCTGAATGCAACTGCAGGCATGCCGAGGGCTGAAGAGTAGCTGAGCGCGAGCCTTTCGGTCGCGTATTTTGAAAGTGAATATGGATTCAGGTTCTGCGGCGGCTTGTCCTCGGTTATGCCCACCGGTTCTGTCTTTGAACCGCATATGCTGCACCGCACATCCCAGTCCTTCTGCCTGAGCTGCTCCGAGCTCCTGGGCAGGGGATGCATGACCCCATGGACGGGGCACCTGTAGGCACCTTCGCCGTAGAGGCTCTTGCTTGACGCAACCACAACCTTTTCAACACTCTTCCTCAGTGCTGCGTCCCTGGTGAGCAGTTCAAAGAGATTGGATGTGCCGACAACGTTTGTCTGATTGTATTTCCTTGCTTCCCAGAAACTCTGGCCTATCCCGACGCACGCGGCCAGGTGAATCACATGACTGACGCCCTTGAGCGCCCTGAGCCAGTCCTTCTGAAAACGCACATCCCCCACAATGTACTTCGCCTTCTTGTTGAGATAGGCAGGCCTTTTCCCAAGATGCACCTGCTTTTCAAGGTTGTCGAGGACAACAACGCTGTGACCCTCGGCAACGAGCGCGTCGACAGTGTGGCTCCCGATGAACCCCATTCCGCCCGTGACAAGTATTTTGTTCAATGCAATCCCACTAGCGAAGCAGTCATATTAAATCTTGTTACACTCCAGAAGTGACTGGAATGAATCACCTTCCCCTGGCGGCAAAGAAGGAACCAACTCTGCGAATGAATGTGAGCCTGCGCTTCAGAATAGATTCGGCGAATTCCACGAGGTAGACATCCGCCTGCTCCACGCTGCCTGTTCCGAGCACTGCAAAGACGGAAAAGAGCGCGAGGCAGATGAAAACGACGACGAGGCCGGCAAACTGCAGCGAAGGATGGAGGAATGCAAGTATCAGCCCGGGGACAATGAGGGATGCTGCGAGCGGCTTTGCATATTCCGCCCTGAAGGGGTGGAGACCTGAAACCTTGTACATCTCAAGCAGTGAAAGGCCCTGGTAGAGCAGCAGCCCAAGCACCGAAGCAATGGCCGCCCCGACGCCGCCGTATGGAGGTATGAGCGCAATGGAAGCAATCACATTTCCGACCGCAGAAATGCCGCCGTTCATTGCAACGTACCGGGTCTTTCCAAGGGCGGTAAGCATTATGGGTGCCGGGCCAAGGAGTGAAGCGAGAAAAGTACCGATTGAGAGAATCTGCAGCATCACGGAGGCTTCCGTGTACTTTGGGCCGAATGCTGCAGAGAGGGCGCCTGCGGGGAAGAAGAAGAAGAGGTACAGGAGCGGCATGGAAATGACTATGTTCCATTTGGTGGCCGTCGTGTAGCTGTCGCCAAGCTCCCTCGTCTGGGATCTGGAGAGAAGCTCTGATGCTATCGGCAGGAGTATGAAGCTTGCCGCATTTATGCCGAAGAATATCATCCTTCCGAGAGACAGCGCTGCCGAATATTGGCCTACCGATGTTGCATTCCTGAAGGCGCCGAGGAAGAGTGTGTCGGCGTAGTTGAAGACATAGGAGAACGCACCCGCCAGCAGAAGAGGGAGGCCGAAGGAGACAAGGAAGACGCTCTCCCTTGTCGTTTGCCGGCCGAGATAGGAAAGTACTGCCCTGCGCTGAGCATAGACGACAGCCAGAAGCGCAACGACAATCGTGGACACAAGATATCCCCAGACAATGCCGTAGTATCCCATGCCGGTGAAGTAGAGCAGCGCGCCAATAGCAGTGAAGAGTATTGGTGGAAGCGTGTTGTTGAAAAGAGCACTCGGCACCGCTTTCTTGTAGCCCTGGAAAACGGATGAAATCGTGGCTGCGACCTGGGAAAGGAAGACGGTCGGGGAGAATATCCTGATCAGCGGATCTATGCCCGGCTCATGCATCAGCGATGAAACAGCCGGTGCAAGTAGGTATATCAGAAGCGAAAACAGGGCGGATGCGCCGAGCGTTATGATCAGACCGTACTTCACAATGCCGGCCCTTCTCTCCTCCGGGACGTAGAGGAGGTTCCTTGCTATGGAGGCGGTGACTCCAAGCGGGGCAACGATTGTGAGGAGTGACACCGCGGCAAGTGCGAGCGTTATGCTCCCCCACTGCGAAACAGTGATAAGGCGAAGTATCACAATCCTGTTCAGCAGTGAGAGGACGAAATAGGCTACCGTGCTTGTGAGTGTCACCAGCGCGCCAGAGCTCATCGAGAAAATAGCACCACGGAGGACTTCCCTGTGTGACGCATCTGCGGAGGGTGAATGACCGGTACTGCCTGTCAATTGTTCACCTTCCCGCGAACTGCAGCGAGCGGGCGGAAGTCCGAAGATGTGCAGCGTCGCGTTCAGGCATCTTGATTCCCCAGTTCCTTTGGTTCATGAATGACAGGATGTTTTTCACCTGTCTGAGGGAGGTGCCTGTAGTAGATGCCGTGCGGCTTCTTCCTCCATGAATCCCTGCTTACAATGAAGAAGACAATGCACACCATGATTGAAACGGCAATCAGCGCAGCCGAGAGCCCTATGAATGATATGAACTTGGCCTGCAGTGGCATGCCGAGGGTGAAGGAGACGGAGTGCACACCCTGTTCAGGATAAATGAGGAAACCGACAAGCGAGTAATCAACCCTCACCTTCTCCCAGCTTGACAGCCCTATCCCGTTCTCAATCTCCCAGGGGCTGAAGAGATAGTTCTGACTCATGATCAGCAGCACTGGCTTTCCGCCCGTTTCGCCTAGCGTCAGGTTGACAGCGAATGAGTACTGCCCCTGTCTTTCGTAGGTGACCGTGGCATTGGTTGCAAGCGAGGCCACCGAGGGTGTCAAAACCTGCATGCCGTGGACTGGCGCATCACTGACCCTTGGCGGGTTTGCGACAAAACCGCTGCCCGGCTCAATGAAAGAGCCATTGGAGGAGTATGTGTTGCCGGCACCGATGAAGTTTATTGTCACATTCTGGTCGCCGGGCCATTGAAGAAGCGGTACTCCGTTCAGTCCCTGGCCGCTGTCGGTGACAGGGTATATCTGTATGATTATGTAGTTGACTGTCTTGCTTGCAGAACCTGCGATTG
>JAKAVR010000047.1 GCA_021817225.1 Thermoplasmata archaeon | reverse complement strand
ACTACGACGGCTCCGTGCTGAACGGCTCATTCATGCTTTACAGGCTCCCGAACATAAAGCAGACTCCGGACATACAGGCGATTTTCATCAACACGGACGACCCGTATGGCCCCAAGTCGCTGGGTGAAATCACGCTTGTTCCTGTAGCCGCAGCGATCGGCAATGCCATTTTCAACGCAACGGGCGTCAGGCTGAGGCGAACTCCATTCACACCCGAGCGGGTGGCGGCCGGAATTGAAGGGAAGCGCAGCGGGTCATCGCCCGGTGCAAGGTGAAGAGCCTTTCCGCCTGTCCTTAGCAGCGCGCCTGACCGTTTTCAGCCCTGCATGTCAAATGACGTTGCCCTCCCCGTCCGTAACCAGGGATCCCTTCCTGTTGTCCAGAATCACGAATCTGTTCTTCCACGGATCTTCGACCACAGCGCAGCGCCCGATTGGGATGTCAAACGGCTCGAAAACAATCCTTCCCCCGATCTTCACGAACTCCGCTGCAGCGGCGTCCGCAGATTCAACAAGCATGTCGACCTCAATTCCCTCAATCTTCTCCGATACAAGGACAATTTCCGTGTTCGTTTCGAGCAGGGAGAGACCGGCCTCCTTCGATCCGCGCCGCCAGACGAGCTTCAGCCCAAGCCTGTCCCTGTAAAAGGCGAGCGCTCTCTCGATATCCGGAACCTGTAACCTTACGCAGTCTATCTTCCTGAACACCGACTGGCATTTGCCGATGCATACTCAAGCTTTGCACGGGCAGGCCGAAAGAGGGCCATCGTTGGTGAGGAGGCAGGTTCAGTCCTTCCATTCTTCGCCTGAACCGAGCGCATGGTATGTTGTTTACGGCAGCCCTGCGAAATCTGGCCAATTCGAATCACGCGTAATGATGCCTCGTCACCCCTTGGATGGCGGCCCGGGCAGAAATGCGAAAATAGAAGCCAGTCCGAATGGACCAATCCATGGAGTGACAATAGAGGGCCGGGACCGGGAGTTGAACCCGGGTCTAGGGATCCACAGTCCCACAGGATACCGCTACCCCACCCCGGCCATCCGCGAGTGTGAAATGGCGGTCATTATTTAAACTTATGACGAAGATTGTGCCTTGACCCTAAATGGAGGGAAGGCAACTGCCGGGAAATGGGACAAAGGTGAACAGTTCGATGGGCGAAGATTTCAAAATGAATGCGATCAGACAGACCGCTGACATGGTGAAGGACAGGCTGGGCGGGGAGAGCACAGGGCATGACTGGTGGCACATCGAGAGGGTAAGGAGGAATGCCCTCAGGATAGGTGCCGAAGAGCAGAAAGCTGACATGTTCGTTGTCGAGATTTCTGCATTGCTTCATGACATCTCAGACTGGAAATTCAACGGCGGCGATGAAGAAGCAAGCTCAAGAGAGGCTGTTGAATGGCTGAAGAGGCTTGGAGTTGATGCAAATACGATGGAACGGGTAAGCAGGGCGATAGGCGAGGTTTCGTTCAAGGGAAGAGGTGTTACGACCGTCCCCTCCACAATCGAGGGGAAGATTGTCCAGGATGCGGACAGGCTGGATGCAATGGGGGCAATAGGGATTGCAAGGGCGTTTGCGTTCGGCGGCAGGATGGGCCGGGAGATGTATGACCCGGATGAGAAACCGCAACTGCATGAGACCTTCGAGCAGTACAAGAAGAACAGGGGGAATACAATCAACCACTTCCACGAAAAACTCCTGCTGCTCAGGGATCTCATGAACACGGACACAGCCAGGAGGATGTCTGCCGAAAGGCATGATTTTATGCTCGAGTTCCTTGACAGATTCAGCAGGGAATGGGAAGGTAGACTGTAAAGAAAGTGGAGCGTGAACTGTATGCCTGAAACAAACATAATACATGAAAGAACGTGCCTCGTGGTCATAGATCTGCAGAAGGGAATCACTTCCGGGCAAGTATTCCCCAGGAGCGCTTCAGAAGTGATAGCGAATGCCTCGAAGATTGCAGATGAGTTCAGGAAAAGAAAGATGCCTGTCTTTCTTGTTCATGTGCAGGGTTCACCCCCTCTCGGGCTCAGACCCGACACCGATTCAAAACAGAGTCCGCCCGGAATGCCACCGGACTGGGCAGATATTGTCCCAGCACTTGGACCGAAGGAAGGGGACGTTGTAATAATGAAGAGACAATGGGGCGCATTTTACGGAACGGAGCTGGAGATGCAACTCAGGAGAAGGGGCATCGCCACAATCGTGCTCTGCGGAATTTCCACAAACATAGGGGTGGAGAGCACGGCAAGGTTCGCCTACGAGTACGGGTTCAACCAGATCTTCGTGGAGGATGCCATGGCGTCAAGATCGGCCGAAGAGCATGCTTTCACTGTCAAGACAACATTCCCGAGAATGGGAAAGGTGAGGAGCACCTCTGAGGTGCTGGGCGCCTTGGCACGTTAAGGATTGACCTGCGCATAGGCAAAAAGAGACGGAGCGCGCTACAATTAAATACAACGGTCAGAAATAAACAGACGGGTCTCAGATGGTAGAGGTAAAGGAGCTCGCGGCCAAGGCGCTTGAACTGCAGAAGAATGGATTGAAACCAACAGAGATCGGTGACGAGTTGCACCTGACCGTTGACACGGTCCACTACCTGCTGGAGGAAGGGCCCGATGGAACGCTGCCTCCGTCCGACGTGAAGATAGGATGGCGGTCTCTTGGCGTGAGCCCCCACAGAATGTGGCTCGTCGGCGAAATACTTGCCGACATGGCGAACGAGGAGCTTGCCAAGATGGACCTGAAGGCCGACTCTGTTGCTGGAATTGCCCTCAACGGAGTCGGGTTTGCGAACACGATAGCGCAGATACTCGAAGCGGAGTTGCTGGTTTACAGGCCGCCCGCCGAGAGGACCAGCTCCGGTGGTGCCTTCAGTTCCAACTATGCATCGCCAAAGGGCAAGAAGGTTGTTGTTGTCGACGATGTGCTGTCCACGGGTCATGCGATGGAGTCTGCTGTGAACGATATACGGGCCGCGGGAGGCGAGCCGGTCGTTTGCCTCGTGATTGTCAACAAGAGCAGCCTTGACGAAATAGGCGGCGTCAGGCTCAGGGGAATAATAAGGGCGAGGTCGATCGGCGGGACGATTCTCGGCGGTGGTCCGCTCAGGTCGTTCGCGTACAAGTGACCCGCTCGGGCACACAGATTAATAGCCGTAAAAGATTACCATATCCAAGCGGAGCGTGTTTACCCCTTGCCTTGAAGACTGGCTCACGGAAGGACTGGCATGCCGCAACTGCATGCAGCAGGATCGCTGCACTGGGGCGGTATCCTGATTAGCGTTGTCTCCGATGATTTCAGGTTTTCTTACGACGTTGCAAACAGGCTGAAACGATTCGGCGCTCCTTTTGAGCACGTGGACCCGGAGCAGGGCATACCGAAGGGGACAATGGTTATCATCAAGAAGGGGCAGCCAAGGGTGATAATGGAAGGAAGCAGGTTCACGATCTACGGCGAACCAGAGGACACAAGTGTGAAAGCCTGGCTTGTTTCTGGGGGGCTGACGGACTGGAACAGGGACGTTTTCATAGGCATAGATCCGGGCGAGGCCCCCGGCATAGCCATTTTTTCAGGAAACACAAGGATAACAACAGCACTTGCACCCACTCCCGAAAGCGTTGCGTTCTATACGAGAACACTTTCCCAGCTTGTGGGGAAAAAGCGAGTCAATGTGCGCATAGGCGATGGCGATCCGACGAACAGGGACAGGACCATACGGGCCGTCTGGTCCACCTGCAATCAGGTGGAGATGGTGGATGAAAGGAGGACAAGCAAGCAGGCCGGCTCGGACGAGGAGGCAGCCTCCATCATTGGTATGACGAAGGGGGAGATTGTGAAGGAAAGGCCGGAGGTCATTCCGTCAGAGGGGGAATTGAGGAACATACAGCGCAAGAGCAGGCTCCAGAGTGGTGGCCACACCACAATATCCCGTCTTCTGGCCGAATCCGTTGCCAGGGGAGAGAAGTCAATGGAAGAGGCAATAGAACTGCAGAGGCGAGCGGAAAAGGGCAGGAAGGCATCAGAATAGGTGCTCTTCCGTCAGCCTGCTGGGGCCGCCCACGGTGCATTTAATTGTCTTTATCCCGAGAGCCCTTATCCTCTTATCAACCTCTCCGGCCGTTCCGGGAGCGCAGTTCACATAAGCGGTTGCGCCTGTGTCGACAGAGAAGTAGCACTCGGTTCCCTGCTTCCTCATTGCCCTTACCTCGCCGATGACAGAGAGAGTTTCTGGTTTCCAGAATATCATGCCCGAGGGTCCGCTCATTGTGACTGCATGGAGCATGAGAGTGTCAGCCTCGGCCAGACTGCCGATCCTGGCGATGTCGCCTGCCCTGATTGCCTCATCCATCTGGGCAAGGGCGTTGTGCAGGTAGGACAACCTGCCCGCAAAGAGCGGGGACTTCACAACCTCCCTGTGGGCATCCTCTGTCTGCTTGGTGTTTTCGATAAGTGCTACAATCATGTCCATTTTCAGCTCTTCACCCGCAAGCGGGTAGGCATAGCTGTCCTCGTGCCTTGTGCCCATCCTCCACCTTGAGAAGCCGCCTGTCACTGCCCTTGTTGCCGATCCGGCGCCCAGCCTCGACAGAGCCGACAGCTGGTGCTTCCCAAGACGGAGGCCAGCGGCGGCTGATGCAGCCGTTGCAAGGGCGGCAAAACCCGAAGACGATGCGCCCAGGCCCACCCCTGACGGAAAACTGTTCACCGACTCCATTCTGAATTTCTCACTGGTGCCGGTTGCACGCCTTACATGGTCCACAACGCTCAGTATCCTCTCGAGCGATCTACCCTCCGCCCCCTTGCCGTCAATGACCGCCCTGTCCTGGCCGAAATCACCGAATTCTACCGTCGTCCTGGTCGAGAGCGGGGCAGTTGCGACGGAAATGGAGTCGTGGTAGGGCAGGCGCAGCTTTTCGTCGCGGAGTCCGTGATACTTGATCAGGCCCTGCATGGGATGGGCAATGGAAGTCGCTTTGGACATATGCACACCTCAGACGTCGATTATGAACTTGGCATAACCCTCTCTGGTATTAAATTCCAGCATGTGGTATGTGACAGCCTTCACGTCTTCCTTCAGCCTGTGACGCCGCCTGTCTATCTTCTCTCCCTTTGCAGTGCACTCAAGCTTGAGCCCGTCGACATTCACCTTGAACTCGCAGAAGAGGTATCGCATGGTGCTGTGGAGGAAGACAAGCTCATTCAGGAAGTCGACGAGGAGAGCCTCCAGTGAACCAGATTCGAGGCTTATCTTTTCCTCGCCCTTCGGCCGGATGGAGCCTGTGTCTGCTATCTGCTCGAAAAGTGCAAAAGCAGAGTTCTCGAAAATTTCGTCGATGGTTGAACCAAATGCCTGTATCTGTATGTCGGCCGTATGGTCGAGCAGCCTGTACTTCACGTTGAGAATAAAGGCATTCGGCAAAATAACAGTTGTTGTCACCTCGGCAGATATATTATAAGGGATTTCAATCAACTGGTATGGAATCAAGGAATGCAAGACTGTTTTCTCTTCTTGATGGCAAGGCGGATGTTGTTGCAATTGTCAACAGCGGCGACAGCCACATAGACCACAACTTCAAGTACTTCACAAACGCGAAATCAGGCATTTTCGAAGGCTCGATCGCATTTGTAGGGCCCAAGAAGACGACCGTTGTCACGAGCCAGCTGGAAGCGGCCTCCCTGAAGGGGCTGGATGTGAACGTGAAGGTCTTCGGCACAAGGAAGCAATTTGAGAAGATCGTTGGAGGCATTGCCTCGAAATACAAGACTGTGGGACTGAACTTCCCTGCGGTTACATATGAGGGTCTCAGGCAACTGAAGAAGAGCTTCAAGGGAAAGACAGTCGATGTGAGCGAGGAAATAGCGAAATGCAGGGCTGTGAAGGACAGGGACGAGATAAGGAAGATAGAGGAGTCCTGCAGGATCGCATCAAAGGTTGCGGACAGGATACCAGGCATGCTCAGCGAGGGAATGACTGAAAGCAAGCTCTCCTCAAAACTGTCAATGGCACTGTATGAAGAGGGAAGCGAGGGTCCTTCATTCTCACCGATTGTTTCATTCGGCAAGACGACAGCCATCCCGCACTACTTCCCCGGCAAGCTCAAGCTGAAGAAGGGGGACCTCGTCCTAACGGATTTCGGGGGCAAGTACGAGATGTACTGCTCCGACATAACAAGAACATACATTTTCGGCAAGGCGAGCGAAAGGCAGAGACGCCTCTATGAGACTGTAAAGGCTTCGCAGGAGGCCGCCTTCTCAGGAATAAAGGCGGGAGCTTCGGAGAAGGATATCGATGCTGCAGCCAGAAGCGTCATAGACGGAACCGAGTTCAAGGGCAGGTTCATTCACGGGCTTGGTCACGGGCTCGGGCTGCAGGTCCACGACGGCGGACCCGTGCTGTCTCCCAGAGGAACAGGCGTCCTGGAAGTGGGAATGGTCGTTACAGTTGAGCCTGGTGCATATGTCGAGGGGTACGGCGGCGTCAGGATAGAAGATGATGTTGTCGTCACAAAGAGCGGATGCAGGCAGCTGACGAACGCCAAAAGGGAACTCACAGAGGTATGATCTGCCGTGGGCAAACACATGAGCACCATGTGCGCCTGAGAATCAATTTCCCAGTGGGAGTTGCAGGCAGTCTCCCAGGGATAACCGTCGGGGTCGGAGAATTAGCCGCTATAGCCTCCCCATGATGTCTTCTCCGGCTTCTTCAATATCTTTGCACCGATCCTTTCCACACCCGCAAACAGCTCATCAACTTCACTGATGCTACCCACGTCATGTGCAAGCGTCACAGCGTGAAACCCGTCGCCGGGATCTTCAGCATGGGCATCTTCCGCAAGAGCCTCTCTCGGGTAAAGGGCGAGCACGGCGCCGTTCATGTCGAAGAAGGCGATACCGTCTTCTTCGGTTGCACTTGTTTTCCACCCGATGCCGTCCCTGCAGAAGGCAGGCGATCTGCCAAAGTCACCAACACCAAGTGTTATTACCGATATGTTCTGCATCAATTCATTCACCGCCCGCGGAACTGCATACACTAATGACTGTCCATGCTGTCGAGCGTTATTGTCATTCCCTGCTCAAAATCCCTTAGCGCTTTCATTGAAGAGTCGTCAACAGACACGCTTCCAATCCTGAAGACGGGAACGTAAGGCTCGGGGCGGGAGCTCCTGCTTACAGGAGTCGGTCCGAAGAAGATACAGACAGACTTGCCTTCCTCCCAGTAGGCTATGTCACCTATATTGGCGCTCTTCGTCTTCTTGCCTGTGGGGATCGGGTGTGTTATTTCAAAGTAAATCTCCTCTCCCCAGACGTGGCCCGTGGATGTCACAGGCAACTGCTGCAGGAGCGTGTCTATCTCCGGAAGGTCAAGCATCTGCCCCGAGACTTCGCCGGCAGGCAGATGAAATACGATTTGGCCCCTCATGCATCGGGGTATAATGCGGCCGGGCACAAAAAAGCTGCCAGTGCATTCGAATCGGATTGGGCAATGAACAAGTTTATGTATTGTGTTGATGGAATGGTCCCTGAAATGGAAGACAAGACCGATAGCAGGGAATCGGAGGAAAGGGATCCGGTCATTGCCGGCCAGCCCGTTGAGGTCGAATTGGAGCAGCCCTGTATTTCATGTGGCCAGAAGGGGGTGGTGAATATTATTTCAAACCTCGACCTGCCCTATCTCGGCGCAGCCATGCAGACGACATACATCTGCAGGGCCTGTGGTTTCAAGCACTCCGACATGATCACGCTTGAGAACAGGGGGCCACTCAGGCATGAAGCGGCCATTGAAAAGACAGAAGATCTGAATCTGAGGGTGGTCAGATCCAACTCCGGGACGATCAGGATACCGGAAATTGGCGTTGAGATTGAGCCGGGGATGGCCTCTGAAAGCTTCATCTCAAATGCAGAGGGAATACTTGATCGAGTGGAAGAGGTCGTAATGGTGCTGATGAGGGACGCAGAGCTTGATGTGCATGAGAAGTGCAGTGCACTGCTGTCCGAGCTCGGGAAAATGAAGGGAGGGGAGAAGCCGTTCCATCTCATCGTTGAGGATCCATACGGAAACAGCGCAATTCTGGGTGAAAAGGTGAAAATTACGAGCCTGACAGAGGAAGAGGCAGGCCGGTTGAAGAAAGGTGAATTGACGTTCGACATGAGTCCACCGAGAATCGAAGGCACCGGGGAAGACGGGGGAGCAGGAGAAAGGGGACCTCTCCAGTAAAGAGGGCCGAATGTCAGAAAATCATTTAAACACAACCATGTTCTTTCCCTGTCGTTTGCCACCATAGCTCAGGCGGTAGAGCGGCTGACTTGTATGATTTCAAAGAAATCAGCAGGTCGGGAGTTCAAATCTCCCTGGTGGCTCTTAACCTATAGTTTAAGTTATACACTACCATTGCCGAGGCATGACAAAAAGGTCCGAGGCTTTCAACAAGAATTCAATTTATGGTGAAGCAAGATGGATGGTATGTGAGCTTGCAAGACTGAAAAAATCGGGCATCGGCAAGGACTCAATGAATGCCATTCTTGATTTCGTCAAGGACCTGAAGACGAGCGGTCTCAGCGTTCACAGACAGTATTTTTACGCAACAAAACTAAGGCTGATGGCTGTGAAAATGGGAAGCTCCTTCCTTAATCCAGAGAAGGACGACATCAGAGCATTGATGGGCGATCTCCAGAAAGGACAGTACACGAACAATTCGATGGAAGATTTCAAGGTTACATTGAAGCGTTTTTACAAATGGTTGCTTGGGAACGATGAAACCTATCCTGAATTTCTGAACGTCCTGAGGAGGGACTCCAACGGCAGCCTCAGCAGGATTGAAAAGCCTGAATCTATCATTTCCAAACAGGAGCTACGCGGAATGATAGACGCATGCAATCAGCCCCGCGACCGCGCACTGATATCCATGCTTTATGATTCGGGTTGCCGGATATCGGAACTGCTCACGCTTCGCATTGAGGATATTGTGTTTGACAGTTACGGTCTCGTTCTGATGGTTGCAGGCAAGACGGGCCCGCGCAGGGTGCGTGTCGTCGGTGATTCCATTCCTTATCTCAGGTCCTGGCTCGAAGTCCATCCTGCCAGCAAGGACAGAGCTGCGCACGTCTTCCAGGGAATTGAGAGAAACGCAAGAGGGAGAATGATGAACTATCCACAGGCCTCCAAGGTGATAAAGTCCGCAGCTGAAAGGGCCGGAATAAAGAGATCCATTCATCCCCACCTATTCAGGCATACAAGGGCGACTCTCCTTGCAAGCACCGTTCCCGAAGCTCCTCTCGAACTGCAGATGGGATGGGTTCATGGTTCAGGACAGACGCGGACATACGTCCATCTGTCCGGAGGAGACCAGGACAGGGCAATCCTGAAGAGCTATGGAATCAAGGTCGCAGAGGACAGGCCCGTGGACGAATTGCCAAGGGAGTGCGCCCGGTGTCATACATTCAATACTTCCGATGCAACATACTGCAAGAATTGCTGGCTGCCATTCGACACCAGGCTTGCCATGGACATGGAAGCCAAGGAAAAGGAAATAGAAGATACGATACAAAGTCTGAGGACCGTTGATCCGCTTGCAAAGTCGTTGCTGAAGAGCGCACCTGAGAGTGTGAAAGTCGGGCTGCTTGAGAGTATGCTGTCGGAAATATTGAAAAATCCGGAATTGAGAGACAGAGTCGTGGAAGAACTCAGGACAAGAAAAGCCTGAGTCATTCTTCCCGATTCGTTCACGAAACTCCCTCCCCTTTTCGTGCAAAAGAAGCATTCCGTATGACTTTTGTTTAAATACTGAGTGGCCGACAGCGAATTTGGGCCTTGCACATAAAGTGTAATCCCAGTGTGCTGGTGAATTGATTTTTATTGTGGGCATCCCATCCTGGTTTAACACGAGCACGAAGCTCAAAATCAGGGATGGGATGCTTGAAAAGAGATAGTGCAAACACAATACGTAAGCGTTGCGAAAGTGAGTGCCATGAAAGGAAGAGAGACTGGAGCAAATACAACGAATGGCAGTGCAAGGAGATTGTTCTTGCATGCACAGTGCTGAGAGGGCTTGCCGACAGCAGTGCGCCGTCGAAAATGAATAACCGAGAGTGGAAGTCTCAATATGGTAAGAACCGCGAACCATAGAGCGAGGACCAAGAGTGAACTGGTAACAGTATCATTCGAAGCAGGTCGTCAACGGGAGACACCGAACCCATGAGGCTCAGGTATCCCTACGCAGGCCGGCAGGCCGTAACGAACAGTGAATCCAGATGTAGCATCGTGATGCATGCCCACAGTAATGTGGTGAGTGAATGCGCCGAGATTCTTGCTGTAAATCGAAGGCAATATCCCTCAACCGATAATGCGGTCTGGTTGACGGAGCATTCCGGTGTAGCAGGAACGGCATGTCGGGAAGGTTGTTCAGGAAAAGACGGGAGATCCGATGAATGTGTCGCAGCACCGGTGTACGGGTCAGTCTGCGTAAGAATGTCTATAAGCGCAACCCGCGAAGCGACATACAAAGCACCTTCGGAAGTCAGAGGGGAGAGTAGTAGCGGTGAAACCGCTGTAATGGCGGCAGATGCGAAGGATCCCCGCTTTAGCCATGCGCCGAACGGAACAGGGGGCAGTCCTATGTCACCGGAAGGTGTAGGACATGGATGACAGGGTCCGCATGTTCCGTGAGACGCTCTATCTGGCTGCAAAGGCAGACAGGAACAGAAGGTTCCATGCCCTATTCGACAAGGTATGTCGCAAGGACATACTCAGTGAGGCATGGGACACGGTCAAAAGAAATGGTGGAACACACGGCATAGACAATGTACGAATACAGGACATAGAAAACAGTGAAGAGTTCATCCAGAACATGGCAAATGAACTCAGGCAGCATACATACAAGCCATCACCTGTCAGGAAGGTGCTCATACCCAAGTCGAACGGCAAGATGAGGGCACTGGGCATCCCCACAGTCAGAGACAGGGTCGTTCAGACGGCAGTCAAACTCGTAATTGAGCCGATATTTGAATCAGACTTCGAAGACTGTTCGTTCGGCTTCAGACCGGGCAGGTCGGCGCACGATGCGGTCGACGGGGTCGTCAAATACCTCAATTTCGGTTGCGAACACATCATAGACGCAGACATAAGCGGTTGTTTTGACAACATACCAAGGCATCAGCTCATGACGTCTGTGGCGAGAAGGATTGTGGACGGCAGCACACTGGCGCTCATTCATTCCTTCCTCGATGCAGGCGTCATGGACAACAACGAATTCAGCGACACAGCGGCAGGAACACCCCAGGGAAGCCCAATCTCTCCGCTCCTTGCCAACATCTACCTCGACCATCTCGACAAGAGATGGAAGAGTTCAGAGCACACGACTGAAACGCACCTCATTCGTTACGCGGATGACTTTGTCATCCTCGGCATGGGCAGCATGGAGAAGGAGATGGAGTTGCTCAGGGAAATCATGGGCGAGCTCCATCTCCAGCTTAGCGGGGAAAAGACGAGGTTCACAACAGCGGAACAGGGCTTTGACTTCCTCGGCTTCCATTTCGTGAGGCACTATTCGGGAAGAAGAAGGAAGCGCACCACGAGATGGATACCGTCGGGGAGGGCACGCACACGTATCAGGGAGAACATAAGGCAGAAGACAGACAAATCAAATCTCGCAACAACAACGCCGTACGATGCAAAACAGTCAGTCACCAGAACACTCACAGGATGGTACCAGTACTTCAGGCACAGCATGAGCACAGATGCATTCAGCGAAATACACGACTACGCAGAACTTTCCATCGGCAGGATGTTCAGCCGATGGAAACAGCGCAAGCACATAGGCAGGAGAATGAAACGTGAACAGCATGACCTCACACTCGAC
>JAKAVR010000046.1 GCA_021817225.1 Thermoplasmata archaeon | reverse complement strand
TTCATCAGGGCACATTACAAAGGCGCGATGCATGCCACAGGCATCTGCGGCCTGAATTCCTTTTCGACTGACCCTGCTCTCATCCATCACAGGTGCTCCCTCCCTGTCATGCGATCTGCTGGCCCCTAGAAGAGAAAATGGCAGGGGCAAGGAAATGCGTGTTTGGGCATGGCAAATGGTCCGGAAGGGCCCGCCATCTTGTCAGTGCCACCCCCACGTCCGGGTGTCCGGCAGCGAACGACTCACTTGCGGATTACTTCAATTTCAATAATCTTCTCGTTCAAGACCCACTCACGGTGAAACATCGAAGAACAGTGAAGGCGTGTTCATGGTGTATGTACCGCCAGGCAAGGTGAGAGAGGTATTAGTGGAAGATTCGAGTTCATGGACATAAAGCGTGTTGCCGCTGCCGGTATATGCTATGTTGGCGAACCCGAGGAGTGTCGTGCTGAGCCCTATGTTTGCGGAGAAGCAGATGGAAGTGAATGCCGTAAGTATCGCCAGGCTCAATCCTGCTGCAGCAAGGGCAACATTGACATCATTCACGGCGTCAGCAACTGTACCGACAACCGGGAGCGCACTGGCTGCAGTGGCTATCGCCATTGCCAGACCGACGACGCCGATGAATGTGCCGGCAGCGGTGACTGCCTGCGCTTCGGCGGAGGCTGCGTTTGTGTATGCGCTTACTGAATCAGTCATGTTGACTGAAGGGGGAGGAGCCTGGCTTGCAAGGACGGTATCGGTGCCGATTGGGAGGAAACCCATCGAACCAAGCACATCTCCCCAGAACGGGGAGCTGCTTATCTGTGTCATGTACTCTACAGTCGCATTGTAGGTTGGGGAATCGACTACGGAGACTGAAGTGCTGTATGATGTCCCGGTCAGTTCACAGTATGTCCCCGAGTAACAGGTGACATAATAGAATTTCGTACGAACAACCTGTATCTTGGCAGGTATTCCAAGCACTGAGATATTGTGACCTGTGGTGGGCTCAGTGCTTGTCATCCCTCCAAATCCTGTCGTGTCACTTATGGCAGACTGCCACGAAGGACGTTCCGACATTGTGGGATAGCCCACAATTTCGGACTCAAGCTTGGCGCTCCCGCTGTTGCTGTTGAATGAAAGAGAAAGTTTTCCTCCGATCTGGTAGGTTGAAATCATCAATTGCGAATTCTCGCTGACGGTGGTGAGATTGTTCACTACGAGAGGGAGAACCGTATTGGAGGTGTTTGTGTAAATGACACTTGAGGTATCCTTGCAGTTATTGCAGTTTCCGCCAATCTGACCGTTGCCCGTTGCGGCGTAAGCAGCGGCGCTGCTGTTGAGCTGATATGCAAACAACGGTTGCCTGCCGAGGTCGAAGTACAGCGGTATATTGAAACCGGAGAGCAGGTAATCCACCGGATGCTGCAGTGAGGAGTTGAACGGATCGAACGGAATGTTGTTGTAGAACTGGTAGACAAGCAGCTGGGAGGCGGAGACATACTGCAGGACTGCATACATTTCGAGTGACACTCCGGTGGCGACGGACATGTTGTTTGAAGACAGGACGCTTTCCCACTGGCTGACTATGTTGTAGAATTCATCGGAAAGGTAGCCTGTGAAGACGCCTGTCTGGTTGGAAGTGCCGTTGTAGAGCTGCACCTCGTACGGATTGTCAGTCTGGTTCGCTGTCGACAGATTGTGTCCGCCGCCACGGGCAAGGCTGTCCGGCATGGGCGAGTAAATGAACATCTGTGCCCTAACATCGCTGAACTGCTGAGTGAGCTGAGTGAAATTGGCTACGGAAGGTGGCTGGCTGCCCGATGCGCCGACAATGTCAATGCCTGCCAGCAGCCTCGGGCCCTCGGACTGCCACTGGCTGGGACTCCTTTTCGGGCTGCTGCTGTAAAGGAAGACATAGGCACCTGCAGCAATTACAGCAAGGGAAAGCAATGCAACCGCAGCCACTCTGATTCTGCTGTCCACCTACAATTTCCTCCCGAGAAATTGACTGGTTGGTGAACGGATTCGTGGCTACTAATAGATTTCGGCCACTTCATGCAGGTCTGTTTCCAGCATGTTGCAGCCTTTCCGTCATTTGCTGCTTCCACGTTGTGAAACATCTTCTGGTCGAATGACGGCATGCTGCTGCCATCGCCGGCCGACTAACGGTTTCATATATCGGATCAGCAAATCTTCAAAAACCGTTATGATCGGCAGGGCAGTTGACTTTGATGCGCTGGCAGGAAGCTACGACACACTCCGCGGTCGGTCGAGGAAAAAGTTGATCCCGTGGGTGGAGGAGATTGTTTCTTATGCGCACATTGGCGAAAGGGATGAAGTCCTGGACATCGGGTGCGGCACGGGAAGGTACACCGAGCTCTTTGCCGAATTCTGCGGAAAAGCTGTAGGCCTTGACAACTCATCTGGAATGCTCAGCCGCGCCATTGAATCGCCAGCCAAAGGCGTTGACTACGTCATGTCAAACGCCCTGTATGCTCCATTCCGCTCCGGCTCATTCGACTGCGCTGTCATGTTCATGGCCGTTCATCTTTTCGAGCCCCGGCAGAGACAACTTCTCTTCAAAGGAATATACGGACTTCTCAAGAAGGGCGGCAGACTCGTGATTATAACAGAATCGCATGCAAGGATCAGGAGATCGCCTTGGAGATATTTCCCCGGGCTGCTTGATATCGATCTGCAACGCTTCCCGGATATGGCAACTCTGACACTTGAGCTGAGGGCGGCCGGATTTGACACAGCACGCAAGAGTGTCAAGAAGACATTTGGAGACGTTCCGACGAAAGAATACCTGGCAAGGGTGGAAGGGAAGATGATATCGACATTCTCACTGATGACGGAAGGGGAGTTCCGACATGGGTTTGAAATCTTTTCGAAGAAGCTCACTCAACTCTATCCAGTTTCTATTCCGGAATACCAGGAGTTTGTGCTAGCCAGGGGCACGAAAGACGGGTGAACCCGTTGAGAGGGGCATTCCTGCTCCCGCAATCTTTCACCTGTAATAACCGACCCCGGCGCTTTCTCCCTTTCTTACAAGTGCAGACCTCAGGTCCTGCCTGAATCGTTCGTAGAAGCGCATGGTCTCCTCGTTCGTGGAAGGATAGACGGCAGTCAGCGCCTTTTCGAAATCCGACATTCGCACCTCGCTCGCATCCGGGTTGAGCCTGAGCGCATTGAGAGCGGCTTCTTTGCAAAGCGCCTCGATGTCTGCTCCAACGAACCCGTCTGTCCTTTCAGCGAGGTCGTCCACTTCCACTCCCTTCAGCGGCATCTCGGCAGTGTGCACCTTCAGTATCTCCAGCCTGGTATCCCTGTCCGGCACCGGAACAAGTACTATCTTGTCAAACCTGCCCGGGCGCAGGAGTGCCTTGTCCACTATATCAGGGCGGTTGGTTGCAGCTATGACTGTGACAGCACCCAGCGACTCAAGCCCGTCAAGTGATGTGAGTATCTGGTCAACAACTCTTTCGCTTGCACCCGAATCGTAACCCATTCCACGCTGAGGAGCAATCGCATCGAGCTCGTCCAGGAAGATTATGCTCGGTGCAACCTGCTTTGCCTTCTTGAAAATAAGCCTTATGGCCCTCTCGCTCTCGCCGACCCATTTGCTCATTATCTCCGGGCCCTTGATTGCTATGAAGTTCGCCTTTGATTCATTTGCGAGCGCCTTGGCGACAAGAGTCTTTCCTGTGCCGGGGGGCCCATAAAGCAGTATTCCCCTTGGAGGGGATATCCCGAGCCTTTTGAGCGCTTCAGGGTCGCGCAGTGGAAGCTCTACTGCCTCGAAGAGCTGCCTCTTGACTTCCTCCAGGCCTCCCACATCCTTCCAGGAGACGTCTGGAATCTCCACCTGCACCTCCCTCATGGCGCTTGGTTCGATTTCCTTCAGCGCATTCACGAAGTCTGCCTCCGTGACCTTCATCCTCTCGAGTATGTCGGCTGGGATTGGCTTATCGAGATCTATCTCCGGTATGTAGCGGACAAGCGTCTTCATTGCAGCCTCCCTGGCAAGGGAGGCAAGATCTGCGCCCACAAAGCCATATGTCACCTCAACAAACCTGTCAAGATCGAAACCCTCTTCGAGCGGCATTCTCCTTGTGTGGATTTGAAGTATCTCCTTCCTTCCTGCCTTTGTCGGTACGCCAATCTCGATTTCTCTGTCGAACCTTCCGGGTCTTCTGAGTGCAGGGTCTATTGCGTCCTCCCTGTTTGTTGCACCAATGACAATCACGTGCCCTCTCTTGCTCAGGCCATCCATCAGTGTGAGAAGCTGCGCGACGACTCTGCGCTCCACTTCCCCCTGCACATCCTCTCTCTTGGGCGCTATTGAGTCCAGCTCGTCGATGAATATGATGGAGGGGGCATTCTTCTCGGCATCCTCGAACTTTTCCCTGAGCTTTTCCTCGCTCTGGCCGTAATATTTGCTCATTATCTCCGGGCCCTGTATCGAGTAGAAACTCGCCCCTGCCTCATTTGCGACGGCCCGGGCGATGAGTGTCTTTCCCGTGCCAGGGGGGCCGTAGAGCAGCACGCCTTTGGGCGGATCGATACCAAGCCTCTCGAACAGTTCGGGGTGCTTGAGCGGAAGCTCAATCATCTCCCTGACCCTCTGAAGCTCGTTTTCCAGTCCTCCTATATCGTCATATGTGATTGTGGAAGCAGAAACATCGACCACTTCCACTGCTTCAGTCTTCACAACGAGTTCGGATGACTCGGCCACCAGAACAACACCGGAGGGTGCTGTTGAGATTACAACAAAAGGAAGGAAGTCGCCTATCAGCGCTATGTTTGGAATAATTATTTCATCGCCTTTAACCAGCGGCCTGTTCATGAGTCCCTTCTTGAAAAGATCCTCGACACCCTGGCCAAACTTCACCTTCTTGCCCTGCGGGATCTTGGGTGCAACAACAATCTTGGCTGCCTTCTGGGCATCTGCCTTCTTTGCAACAATCTTCTCCCCTATGCTCACGCCGGCGTTTCCGCGTATCATACCGTCGATGCGTATAATGCCCTTATTTTCATCCTCGTGTGAAGCGCGGAACACCTTGGCGGCAGTCCTGCGTTTGCCTATGATCTCTATGATGTCCCCGACTTCGACGTTCAGATCCTTTCTTGTTGCAGTGTCGACTCTAGCTCTACCGAGACCCACTTCAGACTGGTGGTGAGCCCTGGCGACCTTGAGGGAGATTCCGTCATTCATTGCACTCTATTTGTACGGTAAATTAGTATTAGAAACTATGTCCAAGCGTTCTATTTTCGGGCATCATGCATGCTTCGGGCACACCTCATCTTTCGAAAGGCGTCCATGCAATTGCAGTGCAATTCCATTGCGGCCCGCAGGCGAACATGCGGAAACAACCTGGAATATGGAAAACAGGCTCATGCAGATTCCACAAAGTATGAAAAGACGACAGGGCAAGCAGCGGCAATGAGCCGACTGACAGGCAATTATGACCTGAACGAAACGCGCAAAAAGAAAATTACGGCGCCCCTTCCGTGAACAACACTGGCTATACCGAAGTCCTGACATTAGTCACAATATACATCCTTGACAACGAATAATAATGTGCAATATCCAATGGGCGGCGTGAGCCTGCGTCGTACAAATCCAATACAATGTCATGCAATCGTCAGACATTTTTTATACTTGAAATGCATTCAACTGTCTGGAATAGGGAATCATACGATTTCCACACAGCCCTCGTAGAGGGCAAGAGAGGATGGGAAAATGTTCGAGAGACTAAGAAGTGCCTTTGGAAGGAAGAAGAACCGTGCAACACCGGCTGCAGCCGCACCGAGCGTTGCAGTACCGGTCGTCGAGTCTGCCCCCCAGGGTCTTACGGCCGAGGATGAGATTGTGAATGCACTGGCTAGCGCTTCACAGCTTCCATCTGACACGATAGACCAGGAGACAAACGAGGCGATAGAGAGGATTGCATCGCTGCTCGCCGAGGAACCCCCGAAGCTGAAGAGGGGAAACCCTGGTGGACAGGAATACACTGTCAAACTGACATACAACCAGAATGAATGGATAAACCACGCCTATGAAGGCTATGTCAGCACGCACTCATTCGCTCCCTTCCAGAGAGTGATGCAGGTGTTTGTCGAAAGCTACATCAGTGCAGTTGAGCAGAGGGTCAACCCGCCTGCTGCAGAGATAACCCAGACAGAGTACGAGACAACCACAAGCGAGGCGTAAACCGAAAAAAGTGGGTCCCCTTTTTCCGGCATTACCGGGTGACCCACAACAATCTATTTTCCAGCCGCGAAAAATCGCCTGTCCTACCATTCAATTGCCAGCATGGAACAGACACGGCTGTCTACTTGGTGCCCTTGGGGCTCGCGCCGGCGATTGCTTTGTCCTTCTTTCTCGGCCTGCTGCATATCGCATACTCGTCGCCGTCAAAGAAAACGTCCAGGTCCGGGTTGGATGACTGTATCTCCTTTATCGTCTTGAGAACATCCTTCAGGGTAAGCTTGCTGTTTTTGTCTATCCTGATATGAATCTGCTTCTCGCCCTTGGCCACTGCAGCACCATCGTCCTTGTTTTAGGCTCCAGTGTCTAATCGATGAGTCAAGATATTAATCCTTTGATGTCTGCATTCGACACTTCGGGTCTCAGGCAGCACCTGCTTTCAGGAGAATAATCCGGACTCCACGAGGCCCGAAAGTATGTGTCCAATGAGTATATGGCATTCCTGTATTCTCTGTGTACTGGTGGACGGTACCCTGATCTGTAAGTCTGCGACTCCGTCTGGAAAACCGTTCCTGCCTGTCATCCCAATCGTCCCCACGCCCATGCCCCTGGCAGTTTCCAGCGCCTTTATGACATTTCTGGACTTTCCGCTTGTAGATATTCCAATTGCCACGTCCCCCTCGACGCAGCTGGCTTCCACCTGCCTTGCAAAAGCCATGTCGTAGGAATAGTCATTCGATATTGCAGTCAGTATTGATGTGTTTACAGTGAGCGCCAGGGCAGGAAGCGCCTTTCTCTCCATCTTGAACCTGCCCACAAGTTCGGCCGCAATATGCTGGGCATCCGCAGCGCTTCCGCCATTGCCGAATATCACCATCTTCCTTCCTCTTCCATATGCCTTCAAGAGCATTTTGGCGGCAGACTCTATGGCATTGACTGAATTCATAAGCTCCTTGTGGACAGAAATCGACTCTTCAATCTCAGTTGCTACTGTTTCACCTGTACGCGATGGCATGCGGCAGACACCAACCTGAACTCGGTAAGCAGTTCCTCGTATAAAGTCAAGACTCCGTTTACCAAAAGGCCCGAAAGTCACCTGCCCCGCCCTTGCTCCAGATTTCCAGCCGGGCGTCACGAATTTTGGCGACTTCAGGTTAAATATTATAATTGGACTGGAATATAACGAAACATTTATTAAAGGTACACATTTGTCAAGGCAATTCAGGCTGGTGTTCAATACGGCGACAACTATCATCTTCGGAGCAGATGGCTACATAGGATGGCCGCTTGCGCTTCACCTTGGTGCAAGGGATAACGACAAGATCGTGATGGTGGACAACTTCTCGACAAGAAAACTGGTGAAGTCGGTGAAATCCGATACACTGATTCCGATATTGTCGATGAAGGAGAGGCTTAACGCATACGCCAAACTGACCGGCAAGAAGAATCTTGTCTTTGTTGAGGCGGATGTCCAGGATCCGAGGTCTGTTGACAGGGTCATAGCGAAGTTCAAGCCCGACAGCCTTGTGCACCTTGCCCAGCAGAGGTCTGCACCGTTCAGCATGGTAGACCAGGAGCACATACTCTATACCGAACTGAACAACATAGCCACAAACATCAACATACTCTTCTCCATGATCAGGCATGTGCCGCATGCGCATCTCCTCAAGATGGGCAGCATGGGCGAATACGGCACGCCTGGCATTGAGATTACAGAGGGAGACCTCGAGCTGACAAGGAAAGGCAAGACTGCCAAGGTGATGTTCCCGAGGATGGGGCAGAGCTGGTACCACCTGAGCAAGATATTCGACACATACAACGTAGCCATGGCAAACAGGGTCTACAACATAGCAGCCACCGACGTTATGCAGGGAGTCGTGTTTGGAACAAAGGTGGATGAGATAACCGATGATGCATTTTCAACAAGGTTTGACTTCGACTCCATCTGGGGAACAGTGATAAACAAGTATGTTGTCCAGGCCGTCCTGCTCAACAAGCTCCTCATATACGGAAAGGGCAGGCAGAGAAGGGGCTTCCTATCCCTCTATGACAGCATAAACTGCCTGACGCTGCTGCATGACCACCCGGCAGAAACAGGACAGTACAGGGTTGTGAACCAGCTTGACGAGATATTTGACACAATCCAGCTCGCCGAGAAGGTACAGAAGATAGGGCGGGAGTTTGGCATCGAGGCGGAAATGGAATTTGTTGAAAACCCGAGGGTAGAAAGGGAGGACAATGAATACGAGGTTCAGCACAGCATTCTCCCTTCACTGGGATTCAAGAGGGAAAAGGAGATGGAGGATGTCCTCAGGGAGATTTTCGAGGATGTGCTCAAGAACAAGAAGAGGGCCACCTCCATGAAGAAGCTGATCTACCCGACTGTCTACTGGAGAACAGCCACCGCAATGCAGGTCAAGGATTTTGCCATGCCCCGGAGCCTCATGAATACAAAGAGGGAAAAGTGACCGCTGGGAGGCACTCTACCGTACTTGAAATTCTTTCAGCAATGGTTAAATACCCACAATTGCGGTGAAATCAAAGTGGGTGTCAAGTGCAGGACGAGAGAACCGAGGGCGTGGAGGAGAGGTGCTCCATATGCGATGGAGCGCTGGACCCGCAGGGCATTTGCCTGCTTTGCGGCCATGATAACAGCATGAAGCTTATCACATCTCATACGGAGTTCCAGCCCGGAGAGGGAGCCGGTTACGAAGGGTCCGAGGCGCCACCTGAAAAGGATCTTGAATCAATTTTGAAATGGCTCTCCGGGAGCGATGAAGGAAGCATTTCATTCCTGGATGCAGAGGAAACACCGGTTGGCGCGGCCGGTGCACCTGTCACTAGCCAGTCGGCACAGCTGCCGGCAGAGCCGGTACAGGGCAGCGAGGCAGCAGGGGAAATAGCCGAACTCAAGTTCAAGCTGCTTGAATCAAATTCTGCGATAGAGAAGCTGAAGGTCGAACTCAAGGCAATGCAGACTGTTGCATCCATATCGGCTCCTTCTGACATAGCGCAACGCCTCGCCGCGGCGGTCAGGGAGAAGCTTGAACTCGATTCGGTGCTTAAGGGCAAGGACAGGGAAATCGACGAGCTTAGAAATGAAATGAAGGTCGTGCATGACAGCCTGAATTCACTGAGTGAAAAGATGAAGTTCAAGGATGAGGAGTTCAACAACAGGGAGATAAATCTCCAGCACAGGGAGGAACTTCTGAAGGAGGAGCTCAGGAAGGTCGAGATGAACAAGGCGCAGATGGGCGGTATGAAGGAGATAGAGCTGAAGAAGGCCCTTGAAGACCTCAGGGAACAGATCAAGATGAAGGAAGAGAAGGTCAAGTCTCTCGAGAAATACCTTTCACAGAAGGAGGATGAGCTGGACAGGAGGGAGAAGGCGCTCATCGGAAAGGAGGTTGAGGTGATGGAGGAACTGACAATAGCAGAGCTCAAGCAGGAGAAGGTGAAGTCAGGGACTCCGCGGCTTGATGACCTGCTGTTCGGTGGCATTCCCGTCGGAGCCCAGGTGGCGATATACGGCCCGCCATTCATCGGGAAAGAAGTGGCGATGAATTCGTTTGCGGCCGAAGGGCTGAGGAAAGGCATTCCCGTAATCTGGGTTACGACAGACCACACAATAAGAGAAATCAGGGAGGAGATGTCGTACGTGCTCAACGGCTTCGAGGAGTACGAGAAGCTGGGCCTGATTTACTACATTGACGCATACTCAAGGAGCATCGGTGACAACTCCAAGGTTGAGAACGCAGCGTATATCGAGGATTTCACCGACATAGATAGCATAGATGAGCTTGTTGAGAAGAGGCTCGACTCAGTCAGGGATATAGTCGAGAAGAAGAGCTATAGGGTCATTTTCAAGTCCATTTCGAGTCTGACTGCCGTATACGAGTCGAAGAACATATTCAGGCTCCTCAGGCCTTTCGTCGCCAAGAGGAAGAGAGACAAGTGCACCGCCATGTACTGCATAGAGAAGGGAATAGTCAGCGATCAGGATGTTCAGATAATAGGGTCCATAATGGACGGCATCATCGAGTTGGAAACCGACGGGCAGAGCAACTTCATATCAATCAGGGGATTATGCGAAACGCAGACAAGGGACAGGGTGAAATATACTGCAAGCAAGAGTTCCCTGTCCATCGGTTCATTCAGCCTGGGTCACATCAAGTAATCAGGCAACTTCCATGCCCTTTGGCGACTCGCCCTTTTTCTGCTGGGACATGTCCACCTGCGGCAGCGGGACAGGCGGAGGCAGCTGTATGTCCCTCGTTATGATGGTGGCGGTTATGACGCAGTTGGAAATGACCGCGTTGTGCACTATGTTGGCCAGCTCGGGCGGCATGTTGTTCGTGCTGCCCCATTCCTTTGCAATGGATTCAGGACTCCTTGAGTCGTCGGCGACAACCAACTTTCCGTCCATCCTCACAAACCCGATGCCGGAGTAGTTGGCTGTAAACCTGAATTCTATCGAAACATCCGTCTGATTAAGCGGCATGACGGAAGTCACAACATTGTTATGGTCAATCCTGACGTTCATGAGCTTCTCCCCTACCCTTGAGAAGCGCTTTGCCTCGATGGAGTTGAGCTCCCATCCTTTTATCGCTATCATTTGCCGGTTCCCGGCCGGATCAGTGAATGATACTATTAATCTGTTAGCGGCGCACGCTGGCTATAACCCAGCCACTTCAGGGCAGTAACAAAGTGTACCACGTCACAATTAATGGCAGTCCTGAAGGCGATACTTTAAATATGGAGGCAGATAGTTGCATGTCAGCCTTCACGAATTGAAGGCGAACAGACAAACAAGGAAGAATATAGATGGAATCGACGAACAAGGAATTGACAAAAATAGCCGACCTGACGCCCGAGTCAAAGAGCGTCAATGTGATAGCAAAAGTCTTATCCGTAGGAGAAGCAAAAGAAATCCCATCCAGGTTTGGACCTTCAAGGAAGGTCGCAGAAGTGCCTATAGCAGACGACACAGGTAGTGTTGTTCTGAGTCTCTGGCAGGATCAGATTGGGACTGTCGGAGAGGGCGAAACAATCCAGATAGAGAATGGATATGTTTCACTTGTTAAGGGTCACATCAGAGTAAACGTTGGAAAATACGGGAAAATCGCGAAGAGCGAAGTCGACGTTAGCGAGCCGAAGACAGGCGTCAACGTCAGCGACAAAGAGTACGAGATGCCCGAGAGGCGCCCGTACCGTGGCGGTGGCGGTGGCGGCGGTGGCGACAGGGGCGGAGACAGGAGAAGGTCGTTCGGCGGCCGCGGCGGCGACAGAAGGTTCTGAAAAGCATCTTCTTGTCCGGACCAACAAACCATTTACCTTCGCGGTCCCCGCGGACTGCGATTATTTTCAATTTCCATGTGCTTCTTGTGGTTTTTCGACGTGACTAAGTTCAAGTTAAATATCAGTAAAGTTTACTGGAAAAATGCGCCGCAGTAACTCAGACTGGGAGAGTGTGAGACTGAAGTGTCCACTCACAGATATCTCAAAGTCGCCGGTTCAAATCCGGTCTGCGGCATCATCTTTTTCAGCTTTCTTCCAGGTACCTTCCGTAGACGCTTACAATGTTCCTGTAGCCGAGGCCCTTGTAGAAGCCAAGCGCGATCAGGTTGGATGACGGGAATTCGGCTGAAACCATCGTGATGTTCCTCTTCTTCAGTTCCCTGTACAGTTCGGATATCAGTTTCCTGCCAAGCATTCTTCGCCTGAATTCAGGCATTACATAGAACTCGGTTATCCTTGCATCCTGTCTTGGAAGGTAATAGATCCTGTCGTGGATATCCGCCTTGACGATGCCGACTGCTTTCCCGTCCGCATCTGCCACCAGGAGTATGTGCTTCTTCTCCTGCTTGATGGCTTCATTCAGCGATTCCCTTACCTCCTCCGCCGGCGGATCGGAAACCTGGAAAGTAGGGTCGAATTCCTGATTGAGCTTCTTGAGCCTGTGCATCATGTCTATAACCTGTCCCACGTCGCTGTCCTTCATCTTCCTTACTTCTATTTCGTCACTCATTTTCCCCGCCTCCCGGCAAATTCTTTATGTATTTCTCCTCAAGCATCCGCCTGTACATGTTCCTGTTCTCTTCTATCAATTCATGAGCGCTCTTGTAGAAACTTTCCCTTGACCCGTGCTTCCTTGCCATTCCAAGCTCGGAAGCCTTGGAGGCGACTGCGGAAGCAACGCTCGGATACAGTTCCCATTCCTCCATTGTGGGGACTATCTTCTCAGCACCAG
>JAKAVR010000004.1 GCA_021817225.1 Thermoplasmata archaeon | reverse complement strand
CTTGTTGCAGAGGAGGCGCTCGTCATTGACCGCCTCAGGGAGCTGAATGAGGCAGTCACAAAGGGAAAAAACGAATCATGGAGGCGTTCAGGGCAATGATAGGCAAGGGAGAGATCACTGCACTCTCGGCCGCCTCCATGCTTCACACATCCAGATCGACATTCCAGTATGTGAAACGAGCTCCCTGCAGGCGCCTCAGGACCGATGAATCGGAGAAGAGGGACATTATCAGGACATTTGCCGGAGAGAACATCACATACGGCTACCGTCGCATATGGGCGCCGCTGCGAAGACAGCGCACATTCATCAGCACAAAACAGGGTCAGGCGCATAATGGGTGAAATGCACCTGCTCAGGGAGACGCACTTCCCCAAGCCGAGACTGTCTCAGACAGGCAATCTCGTTTCTGATGTTCCTGACGTCCGGTAGTATGAGGACATAACATACATAGATACGATAGATTTCGGCCCCTGTGCATTCATTGAGATTGAGGATTCATGCACCAGGGACATCAGGGCATGGGATTCCATAGCATCGTGCGGAGCGGCGGAAGCGTTCGCCGTTGTCGAGGACGCCGTAATAAACACAATCCCTTCAGGCAGGGCGGACGCTCTACGCCTGAAGACAGACGGCGGCAGCCAGTTCACATCGACTGCAATCAGGGAAAGATGCGGTCTGCTCGGCATAAGGCTCGAGGCAATCAGGAAGAGGAAGCCCGAGGACAACGGCATGGTGGAAGCACTGCACGGCCATTTCAAGATAGACTATGTCTTCATCCGGGAAAGCATGAGCTTCGCTGAAACTAAGCTCATGCTATCCAAAGCCGTCAGGCATTACAATGAGGAAAGGCCGCACTCCTCGCTCGAATATATGACGCCTAGTGAGTTCAGGAAATCTGTTGAAAAGTCAGCTGATATGGAGGTAATATTATGAAAGAAAGCGGATCCAAGGAAGCCCTTCCCCTCTCCTCTGGACTCCACACGCGCACTGTACGGATCAATAGTAAGCACGTCACTTGACACAGTGGATGGCGATATGTTCTCCACACCCAGGCTTTCCACAACACTGCGCACATCCCTTGTGGCAACACCCTGTATGTACGATTCCATTATGACACTGGTGAGCGCATTCTCCACCCTGGAATAGGTTTCGAAGACCCTTGTCCTGAAGGGGAACTCCCTCAGCTGCGGCTTGGACAGCTGAAGGAGTCCATGCCTTGTGCTGAGTGACCGCTCCCTGTGTCCGTTCCTGTGTGCTCTCCTGCCCCTTCCCCTTACGTACTTGCCTGCACCGGACTGCTGTTCCGCCTCATGATCCATGACATGGTTGAGAAACCATGTCATGAGTTCACGCATTCCCTGCTCATTGCCTTCCAGATAGCTAGCTATTAAATCCCTGATTTCCTTGTTCTCTATGCCCTGTGCTTCCATTCTGATTCACTCCTAATGACTCAAGGGTGAAGGGAAGGTACAGTGTCTTATTGAAATTTACAGCAAAATGTGTACACGTCCGTTTTCAAGACAGTCTATGCCGAAGTTTGTCGTTTCAAATTCACAGTGCAGTAGACAAATCTAACGACACGGCTATTCCAAAATACAAGCCTGATGCTGCGTGACGGTATGCGTGAAAGGCTTTGGCCCGTAGGGTATGGGCTCTCTCATAGTAAGGTGGAAGTTCACATAAGACTTGAGTGATTATGCATAGAAATATGGTGGTGGAGGGCCCCAATAAAACTCGCCTCTCCAGTATGTTACCCCGAGGCCAAACAGCACGTAGCCAATCGATCCATAGTAATGAAATATGAAACGAGGATAACCAACCTGTTGTACAGGGGCTCCTATTGCCTCTGGAATAAATGGTACGAAGAGTATTACACAGGCGACCACCACTATGAGCACGCCCAGCAGGGCTGCCTTAAACCGCCTATTCATTCTTGCCATACCAATAATATTATCATTCGTCCCATTAATTAAGGTAGTGCATTAAGTTTTGTGTAGAAGCAAAGGATACCTCCACGACTCCCTGAGGAGGGTAATGTCGTGAAGGATATCGAAACAGGGTTGGACTCGGCTGTAAAGAAAGTTCTGAAAGAAGAGCTTGAACGCGTAATGGGAATCGAACGAGATGTGTTCCTGGAACACTCGAATGGCACCAGGAACGGCCATTACGAGAGGGATCTGACAACAAGGTATGGCCACATCGACAACTTGAAGGTGCCTAGGGACAGGGAAGGCACCTTCAGGACACAGATATTCCAGCCATATCAGAGATACACTGGCATTGAGGACTTCATCGCCGCAATGTATGCAAAGGACATCAGCGCCAAGAAGTGGGAAACATGAGAAACTCAAGTTAAAGCGGGATTTAACGCGCTCTTTGTGAGCCCTTTTCCCCCTCAACCGATACCACAACTTTGGTTGATCCAGGTTCAGTCTCCCATAACAGAGTGGAACCATGTTCAGCACCAATCAGGGCAGCAACGCCCTCAGGAATTGTTGCTCGTAGTGAACTGGAGGTTGGCATTACACGCGTTACTTTCGACTTGAATATTCTTGACACTTGATCCTCAGATCCTCAATGCATTATGTGAGTTCCGGTTTAAGTATATTTGGCTAAGATATTGGCTCATAGATAAGACAAAACTTTAAATAATATGACTAACATATAAGGCAAATAATAAGCCAATAAAAAGGCAATTCAAGATGAAGTTAACTAAGTCGCTCAAGGAAAAGGGAGAAAGGCTACTAAGGAAATTCCCGAATGCAATCGAATACTTGGGAAAAGGTGAGTTCTCTGTAGCTTCTGAAACTGGTGCGGGCAGATACAGAGTTAATGATATGATCGATCGCTGGACATGTGAATGCAGATTCTTTCGCGAAGAGGAGGAAATCTGTAAGCACATAGCTGCAGTATTGGTCAGACAAGAGCATCTCATCGATGAAGTGCAAGTGGCCGAAGACACAATTCAAAGTGTTTCTTGCACACAGGATTGGGAAACTTACGATCTTGCTCAAAAAGCGGAACTCAAGCTGTTTGATCCCTTATTGCGCGATTTGGTGGCCAATATTGCCGACCCTCGGCAAACGCGGGCTACAGGCAGACCACGGACAGAGTTTTCGACAGATTTGTTCTGCACCATAAGAAAAGTCGCTTCGATGTATTCCTGTAGGAGATCCTATGGTTTCCTTGAAAGAGCGACAGAGAACGAAATGATCAATTTCGTCCCTAACTACTCCATATCTTCAAGATTGCTCGTTAGGAAAGATGTGACTCCAATTCTGAAAGACCTTGTATCCTTCTCTTCCCTGCCATTGGCAGCTCTCGAAGATAGAGCTACCGTTGCAATCGACTCTTCGGGTTTCAGGACGACTGCGTACGGTTTCTATTGCCAGGAGAAACACGGACCAACAAGAAAGAACATCTGGCTCAAGTCATCCATTCTTGTGGGTTGCGAAACTCACGGAGTATTCAGAGCGTCTGTCACTCAAAACAACATTGCTGACGTAAATCTGTTTCCGGAACTCCTGACGGATGCATTGCATGCAGGATTTGACATAGGAACGGCCGTGGCAGATAAGGGATACCTGAGCAGGTTGAACTTCAACGTAGGTTCGAATCTGGGGGTTGATGTCATCATCCCCTTCAAATCTGATTCTATTCCGATGGCCAAAGGATCTCCAGGCTGGAAGAAGATGTACTATCTCTTCACTCTGAACCGTGATGAATTTGACAGGCGGTATCATGTCCGTTCCAACGTCGAGTCGGTCTTTGCTGCCATCAAGACGAAATTCGGAGAGACAATAAAGTCAAAGAACCCTACAGCACAAGTCAATGAGGCTTACTGCAAAATCATCGCATACAACATATCCGTAGTGATACACGAAATCTTCAAACGCGGAATCAGCTTCCCTTACCCTCCCGATACCGACACTGTGACGAGCGGAGCACATTCACCATACTTGGTTCGATGTATCGGGGAAGATAACAGCGGATCAGAACTGTGAATTTATTGTTCGTCCTGTGAAAAAAGTCATATCTTTTCGCTCGTTCTTTCACAAAGCCTACGCTGGTGGCGTTGTGAAATTTTTAGGTTTTGTGATTTTATTCCAGTAGACTCGGTTTTAAGCCCGATTGTGTGATCTTGGGTGCCATATCAGAACCAATCAAGGCATCAACACAGCTTCCTGCTGAAGAATGGCGTACACTTGCAAACCAATCATGATTTATAAGGTTCGAGACGTGCACACTTCTGAACTTGCTTCCCATGCTGAAGAGAAACCATTCAAACGATGACGGTCCGGGAGCCAATGTGACCAATTGGTTGCTGGAGGAGAACCAGCCTTCGGTCAGATACTACACCATGATTGATCTCCTCGACATGAGTGAAAATGACGGGGAGGCAAAGAGGGCCAATTCACTGATCCCGTATTCAGGCTGGGGGCATGACATTATGAAAACGCAGAAGCCCGAGGGTTACTGGGAGGCTCACGAACCCAGATCCCCCCGGGAATGGTTCAACTTCCTCCGATTTCCCCTTTTCAGGTCTTCGATCTGGCGGGGAATGATCCTTTCCGATATGGGCTTCACGAAATCTGAACCAGGTGTACAGAGGTTGTCTGAACAGGTCTTCAGGTACATGCTTTCACTCGGCTCGCCACTTAACATTTTCACCGAGGAAGTATGCATCGTAGGAAACACGGCGGCCATGATGTCTCGGTTCGGTTATGGCGACGACAGGAGGATAAGGAAACTATACGACTGGATGATTGAGGACCAGCGGGAAGATGGTGGCTGGAACTGTTCACAGGGGAAGCCTGGGACTCTGGACTGCTGGGAGGCGCTCTCTGCTTTATCCACGATTCCGAAGGCAGGCAGAACTGCCGCGATCAAGCGTGCAATTGAGAGAGGTGCTGAGTTCTATCTCGAACGGAATCTGTTCAAGGAGGGTGCGAGGTACTCTCCCTGGTTCAGGTTCCACTATCCTACGCATTACTTTTATGACATTCTCGTGGGACTTGATGTCCTGACAGGGCTGGGTTACGCCGGTGATCGACGACTTCAGCCGGCCCTTCAGATACTTTCCAGCAAACGAAGAAAGGACGGGACATGGCTTCTCGATCGTTCCCATCCTGACGAGGTACCGCACGACACTCGGCGAAACACGAGACCGCTGACGCTCGAACGTCCTGGAATGCCAAGTAAATGGATCACGCTAAAGGCGATGCGAGTGCTGAAGCGTGTCGAAGAGGCAAACTGAGGCCACATTGCCTTCAAGCTACCCGGGCGCTGTTCCGGTGATCGAAGGGTCAAGCATGGAATTGCGGTACGAAATTTTTGCTCAACCTCTCCAATCTGCCTGCTTCTTTCAATCAATCTGGACTGTTTGAATTATTCCACACCAAGCTGATTGCTGAGGTTTGATTCACGCACTCCCTTCAAGGCCTGTCATTCAGGACATACCTGCCTTCGATACCTGCGCACTAATCCTCTGCCTCGTCGAAATGAAAGCCTGTTTTTCAAGATTTGGCACAAGTCACATTCATTCCGAATCTGAGAGCTGTTCCTGTTCAAACCAGATGTTTTCCGGCTGCTCGAAACCGCACCAGAATCGTCTTCAGGCGCCATGATTTGCGGACGGAATAAATACTATATACTGATTGCAATTTGAGATTGACCCGACTTAGCTCAGACTGGTAGAGCGGCTGACTGTAGTTGTGTTATCGGCTAATCCGATTGTTGCCGCTGAGATCAGCAGGTCCCCGGTTCAAATCCGGGAGTCGGGACATGCCTTCGTTTTCTCTTGCCGTTTGCCGCGCGTGCCCAGTTTCTCCTCAGGGATCAGGCTCAGGCATTCCCTGCGAGGCGGTCCGGAGTATTTCTGTCCTTATGTTCGATGCTGTCCTTTCCATTTCTTCTCCTGGAAGACGGGCCCTTCTCATTCTCAGGTCTATGCCGTCGTTGGGTTTCCTGGGTATGACGTGGCAGTGGACATGGAAGATCACCTGACCTGCGTCCGCCCGTTCGTTGACGAGATAGTTTACCGCGGTGTATCCCATTGAATAGAACGACCTGGAAATCAGTTTCGCCACGTCAAATACGGATGCCAACAGTTCCCCGGGCACATCGGTCATGTCTGCGATGTGCACCTTTGGCATGATGAGTGTGTGCCCGGGAACAATTGGAAAAGTGTCAAGGAAGGCTATTGCCGAATCATTCTCATAAACACTGAAGCTGGGTGCCTTTCCCTCTATTATCCTGCAGAATACGCAATTTTCGTCCAGGTTGCGGTGATGCGCTCTCACACCTCAAAATTACTGCTCTTCGCTTTATTCCTTTTGATTAGGATTGCAGGAGCAAAAAGGATAAAATCGGGCTTGTATTCGTTCCCCCAATACGATGAAGGCAGGCGTAATTTCAATTCAGGGTGATGTGAGCGAACATCTGGCTGCACTTGAGTCGGCAATGGCTTCCCTGTCGATGCACGGGGAAGCGATCAGGGTAAGGAATGTTGAAGAGGTTAGAGAAGTGGACGCGCTCGTCATTCCCGGCGGCGAAAGCACTACGATATCGAAATTGCTGAAACGGTTTGGAATGTTCGATGCAATAATCAGAAGGGCGAATGAGGGGATGCCTCTGATGGGGACATGCGCAGGCTGCATACTTCTTGCAAAGAAGGGGGACAGGCAGGTGGACAGTACCTCGACGAGCCTGCTCGGCCTGATGGACATGAGGGTGGACAGAAACTACTTCGGAAGGCAGAGGGAGTCGTTTGAGGCTGATCTCAGCATTGACGGCCTGACTGACAAATTCAGGGGTGTTTTCATCCGGGCTCCGGCAATCATTGAAACATGGGGCAACTGCAAACCGCTATCCAGAATAGGCGACAGGATCGCCATGGCGAGGCAGGACAATATCGTGGGGCTTGTCTTCCACCCTGAACTCTCAGGCGACAGCTCGATTCACAGAATGCTTCTCGAGATTTAATGCCCGGCCTGCCCCTTTTTCACCGCGCGTACTATCTCGCTTAGCTTTGACAGCCCTCCGTTCTTTTCAACAACGGTCCCGGTAACCACAATATCTGCCCCGGACCTCACCGCTGTGCCCGCCGTCGCACCGTCTCTTATCCCGCCTCCGACGATCAGCGGTATAGACAGCTGTTTCTTCACCTCGCCGATCATATCCGGCGGCACTGGAAGATGCGCTCCGCTTCCCGCCTCGAGATAGACAAGCTTCATGCCGAAATACTGGGCTGCAAGGGCGTAGCCCACTGCCCTCCTAATGTCCTTCCTTCCAACAACATCAGCTTCCCCCACTTCAGCCACCTTCATGCCAGGCTCCACAATGATGTATCCCATGCCTATTGGCTCAATTCCGAAGTCCCTGACGATGGATGATGCATAAGCCTGCTCTCCCGTGATGTGCCGCGGGTTCATCGAATTCATCATGGACAGGAAATAGACAGCGTCGAAACGGGGGCTGAGCCCACCCGCGCTGGACGGGAAGGCAATCACCGGTACCTTCACCTTCGACTTCACTTCAGCGACGGTCCTGTCCGTTATCTCCAGCCCCACGCCTGTGGACCCGCCGACCATTATCGCACCTGTCCCGAACCGTTCCGCCTCCGCCGTTATCCTCCCTGCCTCTTCCGGATCCTGCTTGTCGGGGTCTATCAGAGTCATGTGCATGGGTCCGCTGTCCAGGCTCCTGGTTATGTATTCCATGACCTTTCCCATTTTCAAACCTCCAGTGCGCCCACAAGGAAGGCGAGCATTGCAACGTACATCGCCGCCTTGGCGATACGCTGCGCCCTCGGGGCGCTCTTCCACTGCACGTATGCCGTATATGCAAATATGGCATCAGCAACAATCACAACCGCAAGAAACATGTATCCAAACTGGTGGAATACGAACGGGAAGGGGCTTACCGCAACTGCCCCCGCAAGCGACACGGTTGACAGTGCCATGGACTTCCTTGTTCCCAAGACCATGGGGAGGGTCTTCCTGATGCCCTTGTCTGCGTCCATGTCTTCAATGTCCTTGATCACTTCCCTGCCCAGTGTTGCCATGAATGAGGTTGCGAAAAAGGCCCAGACGGGCAAGATTGAGCCAACCGCGACCGCCCCGAACAGGAACAGCGATGCAGTCAGCCAGGCAATGGCTGCATTCCCGGACAGTCCAGAGTTCTTAAGCCTGTATTCGTACGATACCATTATCGCCAGGGACACGAGCGCCACGGCGAGCGCGTAGACATTAATGAACGCCGAGAGCAGAATTGAGATCGCGAAAAAAGTGAATGACAGCTGCCTGGCGTTCCCCCTTCTTATTGCTCCCGAGGGAATCGGCCTCTCCGGATGGGCCACCCTGTCTATGTCCGCGTCTATGTAGTCGTTCAGAGAGTTTCCCGCTCCTGTGAACAGGAAGACAACGGCCATTCCTGCCGTGACGGCTATGAGGTGGCCCGTGATCGACCTGCCGGTCACAACAAACGCGCCCAGAAACACCGCGACAGCCGACATGATGCAGTTCCTGTAGCGTATGAGTCCAAGATAACTTGCCGGACCTGCCGCACTTCCACCCGTCCCATGCTCCATTTGTAACGGCCTGAATTCCGCAACCCTGTTTAATTAGTTAATTGTGCTGTGCGGCGCACCAGCAGTGGGCTCCGGGCTCATGGATGACATAATACTTATTTACATGTGGCTGCGTTGTTGCAGCGTGGCTTACCGAGATGGCACGTCCGGGCCCTCTTCGCTCGGCGCTGAAGTGGAGAGACTGAAGTCCCTTGTCTCTTCCCAGTTTGAAGTATATGACATAAGGGTCACCTATGACGCTGTTGTCTTCTTCGTGGACTGCAATCCAGCAACCCTGGAGAACAATTTTGATTCTATAAGGAAGGCTCTTGTCCCGATAAACTACATACCATTCCTCCAGAAAAGGGGCGGAGAGTACACAATCACCGTGGGGAAACGAAAGCCGGTCGGCAGGAAGGGAAACATACCAAACATCATACTCCTTGCGGCAACGCTTATTTCGACGACCATTGCAGGCGCCTTCCTCTGGGCAGGCTACTACAACAGCAACAACATATGGACACTCAGCAACTTCCTGAACGGATTGGTATATTTCGTGACTCCTGTAATGCTCATACTTGGAACGCACGAGATGGGCCATTTTCTTGTAGCACGGAGGTTCAGGGTCAACGCATCGCTTCCCTACTTCATTCCATCCATTCCACCGCTTGGCACTCTGGGTGCATTCATTTCAATACGCGATCCGTTCCCTAACAGGAAAGCACTGCTCGAGATAGGCATCGCGGGGCCGATCGCAGGTTTTCTCGTGGCAATACCTGTTGCTTTCGTTGGTTTCTACCTGACCCAGATGAACCCCGTTGTTTCACCACCACTTACGCCAGGGGCGCAGGTTTTCACCGTCCCCTACCTCTACAGCCTGATGCTCTCACTTTTTCCCTTCTCCTCGAATCTGAACATATTCCCCACTGCGTTCGCGGCTTGGGTCGGCTTCTTTGCGACCGCTTTGAATCTGCTCCCCGCGGGACAGCTTGACGGCGGGCATGTCGCCAGGGCTCTGCTTGGAGAACAGTCGAAGTATCTCGGCTGGGCTGCAATCCTGGGAATGGTCTTACTCTCATTCGAGTTCGAGAGCTGGATACTCATAGCGCTCTTCGTCCTGCTTGTCGGCGTCAGGCATCCCCCGCCGCTCAACGATATTTCAAAGCTGAAGGTAAGCAGGAAAATGCTCGGTGCTGTTGCGCTGGCGATGTTCCTTGTCACTTTCACACCCTTTCCGATCGTGACAGTATCGTCCAGCACATCATTCACAATCTCCTCCAGCACACAGCTGATTTCCATGAACTCGGCCTCCAGTGTCCAGTATTTCAACATAACAGTCGTGAACACGGGAAATGTCCAGGAAGCGGTCAATATCACTCAGCTGCAGAACGCGAACGTCGTCGCCACATTTGCATATCCGCCAGGAAGTGGACAGTATGGCACTTACGTTGTTCTGAATATAGATCCTGGCGCAACGGCATCCGCATCGGTCCGTATTGCCGCCACCTCAACCATTGTGTCCGGGACATACATACTCCACATACAGGGTTCAAGCAACGGGTACGTGAGTTCCGTTCCCATTACAGTCGGCTACTCTTAGGCCCGGCGGGCCTTCCTGCCCAGGACGACGTAGTTTCTGACAAGCGACTTGTGCACTCTCTGTGCTATGTGCACCCTCATCTCAAGACCTTCGATCTCGGGAAGCAGTTTAATGTCAGGCACCACAATGCCTATTGTGCCGCCTTCTCTAAGGCACCTTTCTGCAGCATTCAGGTACCGCATGTAGAGTTTGCCGATATCCTCCCTGTTGTAGAAAGATGACCTGCCGTATGGAGGGTCTGTAACAACAGCGTCAAATGTCCCGAACTCTCCAATACGGCCCACATCCATGCAACGGAGTTCACAACCCGATGCCAGCCCGAGCTGTTCGAGGTTCTTCATTGTGCCTTCAACCATAAGCGGATCTATATCGCTGCCTGCTGTATCCGCGCCAAGCAGGACCGCCTCTATCACAATTCCGCCCGTGCCGCAGAAGGGGTCAAGAACACGCTTTCCCCTGGCGACCCCGCACAGGTTGAGCAGTCCCCTCGCATAACGCGGCGAGAGGGAGACCGGTGAGAAGAAGGCCCTGTGTTTGACGTGGCGGGAGTCTATTGCTCTCCTGTCCACATCCATTATCTTGGTGGCGAGGAAGAATACGCCTGCTTCTGCAACGATCCTCACCTCTGTTTCAGGCTTGTCGAGCCTTATTGTGCAGTAGCGCGACACCAGGCCGCCAAGCTCCCTCTCAAGTTCAGGCTTCTTTCTTCTGATCTCTTCGTCGCCGGAAGCCACGCGGACGCAGGCTGTGCTGCCTCGTGCGGCCGAGGCAACATCTTCGACGCCCCGCTTCAAATCCTCCCAGTCGGAGTATTCTCCATGGAGGGACGAAATCCTAAGGCAGAAGGCGAGCGTTTCACCATACGCCTTCATTTCCACGCCGGTTCTGGGAGACTCCACGATGCATATCCGCTTGCTTGTCCTGGTGCACTTGTCACCGAGCCTTTCACTGACCGCCGCCAGCTCATTATACGGGAAGTCGCTGTGTTCCAGCGAAAGCTCAAACAGGTATCTTGCAGAACCACGCATATTCGTCGATTGTGCCTTTGAATCAGTCCCGGATGCCATCCTCGTTAACAGTTACCACACATTCCGCCTCAGGAAGGCTGGGAGAGTCCACAAGCCTTGCGATCCTCTTTCCTGCTTTGCTCTTCCTCAGGTATATTCTGTATGTTGCCGTGTGCCCCACAATGTGACCGCCGATAGGTCTCGTCGGATCGCCGAAGAATGCATCCGGCTTTGCTGCCACCTGATTGGTGCACAGTATGACTGCATTGTGCAGATCGCCGAATCTCAGCAATGCGTGCATGTGTGTGTTCAGGGCCTGCTGCCTTTCCGCGAGTGTGCCCCTGCCAACATACTCCGCCCTGAAGTGCGCGGTGAGCGAGTCGACAAGAAGCAGGCGCACAGGCTTTTCCTTTGCAAGCTCTGCAGCCTTCTCCACCAGGAGCATCTGGTGCGCAGAATTGTATGCCCTTGCAACATGTATCTTCTTGAGCGTCTCGACAGGGTCGAGACCCATTGCGGATGACATCTGCGCAATCCTTTCCGGCCGGAAGGTGTTTTCGGTGTCTATCATCACAATTTCGCCGTTGAGCCCTCCCCTGTCCTCCGGCATGGTTGCAGTGACAGCTGCCTGATGGCATAGCTGTGTCTTGCCGCTGCCGAACTCACCGTAAACCTCCGTGATCGCCTGTGTTTCCAGGCCGCCGCCTATGAGTTCGTCCAGCGCCTTGGAACCCGTCGTGAGCCTTCCAATCAGCCTTCTGCGTTCCAGTATTTCGTCACCCGTCTCGAAGCCTCCTATGTCCACCGCTTCCTTGGCGGAGGCGATTATCTTGGCAGCCGTCGACTCTCCAATTTCGCAGATCTCTGCCAGGTTCCTTGGTGATTCAATCGCAATGCTCATTAGGTCGCTGTAGCCCGCTTCCTTCAGCTTTTCGGCAGTTGCTGGCCCTATGCCGCTTATCTCTTCGAGCTTCTTTTCTTTGACCTGGATTGTTTTTGAACTTGACATCGGATTCACTACCAGATTGCGTTTATTTAAATACATGTCAGGGGGAGTAGCCCGAAAATATGCCGCGCTGCACAGGCTCTGACCGGTCAGGCTTCTCTTCTGAAATGCCTGACATGGACAGCCTCTCCCTTCTTTTTTTCGTTCATTTCCAAAGCGCTCATCGAGGCCACCCCCACGGCCATGATACTGCCCTTCCTTGAAATCAATGCCTCATCCCCAATCCTAAGCAGTTCTCCTGCCCTGGCCACACCAGCAGCGAACAAGTTTCCTATCAGCCTGAAGTCTTCCATCTCGACTGTGTAACCCTCGACACTTCCCTGCAGCGCATCCGCCCCGTCAAGCGTCAGCGATATGACGCCGCGCTGCCCCGTGAGCATTCCGAGCTGCTTCTGTCCCCTTGTAATGCGCACGTACGGATACCTTCCCGAAAGGCGTGCACCGTTCAGAAGTTCCCTGCCAGCTTCACCAAACTGGAATGCGGCGAGGTTTGAAAGAAGGCATTTCATTCTTTCTTCCCACCGGACATGTTTCATTTCTCCGGCTGAGTCGACGGCCTCCGTCAGTCTCCTGAGGGACTCGGCCGACCGCGTGTTTCCCATGGATGTGTCCACGTAGCGCACTCCTGCGCTTTCGAGCGCCCGGTTGATGAAATCCCTCTCATCAGCAAGATGGGAGATGACAAGCTCATAGCCTCCCTTCGATATCAACGAGCTGAGCAGCGCGATGGACCTCTCCTTCTCCTCGTGTGACCAGTGACCCGTGACCGGGATGTCGTAGCTGGCCGCAGGAAAGACGGTCTCCAGCTCCTCCGGCACCACTCCCAGGGGGGAAGTAACGGTGACGAGGTGCACCTGGTCACTGTGCCCTGACGCCCTCACCGCCTCGAGAAAGAGGCGGTGCGATCTTGAAAGGAAATATGGCTTCCTGTGGGAACATGGGACAAGCAGGGCGATCTTCAGAGGCGGAGGTGTATAGCGTTCCGAAACACGGTTCACGTAGCGGACTATCTCGGGCCTTGTCAGCGACTGTGCCGTGCCTGCCCTGATCATGATGTTTGCATTCGGGGCATACTTCTCGATGAAGTCGCGGTGGATGCTGTCAAGGTACCTCAGGAACTCGGTGTTCCAGGGCGAAACGGATGCCCTTGACTCTACATATTCCCTGAGGCTGCCGGACGATATTGCCACCCTGCACCTCATGAGCTCGGAGAGGAGCTGGTACCTGTTGTGCCAGACGGGTCTCTCCCCTGCATCGGACATGCACGCGGGGCATGAACATATCCCCTCCCTGAGCGCGGAGGCAGGGTAGGCAATGCCATCGACGAATACCTGTCCGGTCAGGGCTGAAAGGTCGGTGGACGAGGAGTCGGTGATGTCTGCGCCGGAATACACAAGCATGGAGAGGTTCTGAGGCGTTGCCACACCGGGAAAGTAAAGGAGCCTGTTCATCCCGACGGCGCCCCTCGCACTTATGATCGTTTGAGCAAGGTCGTAGGGATCCCTTGACAGCTCGGGCGCATTGGATACCTCGACAAGTTCCGACTTCACGCCACTGAGTTCCGAGGCAATCCGTTCATTTCTGCCGACTGCGATGAAGACTTCGGCATTCCTGTCCCTTTCGTAGCTTGTTTCTATGTTCTCTATGAGGGATGAGAATGGTATGTAGTTCGGCATTACAACCGCGCCGCCGCCGAAAACCGCCTTCCTTTCACCCCTTACCATTTCGTTCTGCGGGGCAACAAACTGCACCTTTTCCGTGTCTATGATCCTGGATGTGAGCAGCGCCTCGAACTGACCCGCATACTCATCCCTGTCGTGGGGTTCAGAGAAAAGGACGTTGGGGACACGGAGCTTCACCGTGCCGAGGGATGAAGTTGCAACTTTTGCAATGGAGTAGCGTGAATGTATATCGATCATCGGTGAAAGATGACCTCGTCCTTTTAAAAGGTATTTGCATGTCCAGCCACAGGTCGGCTTGGGCTGGATCGCCCTTCTTTACCCCTACGATTTAATACTCCAAGTACATCAGCATTTATGGTGTGAGATGGGGAGTCCACGATTTTCTGATTTTGTGTCGATTAGGGACTTTTCGAAGCAGGAGATTTCATTTGTCCTGAAGAAGGCAAAACAGATGGTCCCTTTCGCAAGCGGCGAAGAGAAGTCAAATGCACTCGAAGGCAAGATTCTTGGCACTCTCTTCTATGAGCCTTCAACGAGGACCAGGCTTTCCTTCGAATCGGCGATGCTGAGGCTCGGCGGGGCGGTGATGGGTTTTTCCTCCCCGATGGGCACCTCAATTGAGAAAGGGGAAAACCTTTCAGACACCATCCGTGTCACAGAAACATATGCAGACATACTCGTGATAAGGCATCCTCTGGAGGGTGCCGCACGCCTGGCGGCTGACCTGAGCACGAAGCCTGTTGTCAATGCAGGGGACGGTGCCGGACAGCATCCAACGCAGACTATACTCGACCTCTTCACGATGCTTGAGAGCAAGGAGAAGCTTGAAGGGCTCAATGTAGTCATACTCGGCGACCTCAAGTTCGGAAGGACCGTCCACTCCCTTTCGGAGGCGCTGGCACTTTTCGGTGCAAACCTCACCTTCGTAGCACCCCCTTCGCTTGAATTGCCAAAGGAAGTCATTGCCGAGATAGAATCAAAGGGCTGCAGGCCAAGGTATGCAACCGCGCTCGAGGACGCGGTGAAGGATGCTGATGTGCTCTATGTGACAAGGATACAGAAGGAGCGGTTTGCAGATGCGACAGAGTACGCGAAGGTCGCTGGCTCCTACAGGATAGACTCAAAACTGCTTTCAAAGGGAAAGTCAACGCTTTCGGTGATGCATCCGCTCCCGCGCATCAGCGAGATAGCTCCCGAGGTGGATTCGACATCCCATTCACTTTACTTCAAGCAGGCCGCATACGGTATCCCGGTGCGAATGGCAATACTCTCAATGCTTCTGGGGGTGGAATTCTGAAGGAACTGAAGGTCCAGCCGATAAGGAATGGCACCGTGATAGACCATATTGAAACGGGTGCCGCTCTGAGCGTGCTCAAAATACTCGAAGTGACAGGGGAGAACATAAAGAGCACAGTAAGCGTGGCCATGCACGTGAGGAGCAAGAAGGATGAGTGGAAGGACATTGTGAAGATCGAGGACAGGGAGCTTTATTCGGACGAGGTAAACAGAATTTCCCTAATCGCGCCCCGTGCCACAATCAACATAATCAGGGATTACAACGTGGCCGAGAAGATGAAGGTCGAGCTTCCATCGGTCGTGAAGGGCATAGTCAGGTGCGCCAATCCGAACTGCGTAACAAACAGCAACGAGCCTGTGGAGACCAGCTTCCTCGTTGTAAGCCAGAGGCCGCTGACGCTCAAGTGCCATTTCTGTGACAGGATTCAGTCCAGTGTGGAGAAATACATAATCTAGTTCAGCCAGGGCGCTTCCTTTCTGAGCTTCGTCGCCACTTCTTCCATCCCGCGGAGCGCCTTTTCCGTCGCCTGAGAATCCTCGAGCACTCCCACCAGTATGTAATTGGAGCTCACTGGGAAAAGAAGAAGCCTGTTGTCTTCAAAGGTCGCAACTATGTTGTCCACCTTCCCTGCCTTGACATCCCCCTTGACTGCCTCGGCTGCGCTGAATACTATGGCGGCCATGGCAGCGAATGTCTCCTTCTTCTGCGGGCTCACAGAGTCCCCGGCCACGAGCAGCCCCGTTCTTGAAACAATTGAGCATGATGTGAGAGGACCTTCTGAAACGAGCCTGTCTAGAATTCGCTCTTCGGTCTTCTTGTTCGCTGTTTTGCTCTCCACCGTGGTGTGTTCAACTCCTTTGTATACGCATACCCATCGTGGATTTCCAATATAATATTATTTGTGCCTTATATGGGCCGGGAATGGACACATGTGACAATGCCCTCAGCTTTCTATCCTGCCGCCGCACTTGCCGCAGAAGGTATCACCCTTCGAGAGCTGCTCTCCGCAAGCAGGGCACTGAAGTCTGATCTTCCCGCCGCACTTCCTGCAGAAACTGTCGCCTGTCTTCAACGGTGCACCGCACTCTTCACATACCTGGTTTGCTGTTTTCGGAGTTTCACCGCTCTTCGCAGGTGTCTGCGGCGGGATAGCCTGTATGTTTGTTTCGCCGCCTCCCTCTCCTGCCAGTGACCTGCTTGCCCTCACGGCAAGCCGAAGTGCATCATCGTACCTTTCATCTTCAAAATTCTCTTTTGCCTCCGCCAGGAACTTAGCCGGTATCTCGGTGTTCTTCCCTTCACCGGCCGCATTCTCAACTTCTGTTTCAACGGACTTGATTGTGAAGCTTGCTTCGGCATAGTTCCTTGGCAGCTTCTTCTGTGCGACTGGCTGCCGCGCCTCGGCGGGGGGCGGCGCCTGCCTGATTCCCTGCCCTTTCTGCGCACCTGCTGTTTCGCCTGCAGGCTCCTTCGTCAGCCCGCCTGTCTGCCTCACGCTGGCCGATTTGATTTCGAACAGTGTGTTCTTTGCATCTTCGGCGAGAAGCTTGGCGCTGGTGAAATTGCCCATTTCGAGCTCAGCATCCGTCTGCCTCACAAGAGGTTCTGCCCTGGCAACGTCGTAACCCTGAGCCCTGAGGTTTCTCATGATTGCCTTTGTTGTTACAGAGGCGTTGAATGCCTCCTCCCTTGCAACGCCGGCCGCGAGTCTTGCGCTCCTCTTCCTCATCAGCCTGCCTCTGGCGTAACTCCATTCCAGGTAGCCTGCCAGGATGAGGGCCGCTATCAGCGCGGCTAGGATGAATGCGGTCTGAATGGTCAGGTCCAAGTCATTTACCCTCTGCGATAGTCTGCAGATGCGCAAATAAAGCTTACTGAGTCGTTCTCACAGAAAAGCAGCGGGGAATGGCCGACAGCGCTCTAAGCGCTTTAGCACCTTTATAACGGCAAACTTCATCGTTATCCCGAAGGATATCGATTAATTTGCCTGGGCACTAAAGGCAAAACCCCTTGCGGGGCCAAGCTTCCCGTTGGCTCGCGCACAACAGTACCACAGGGAACGTAGGTGGTCTTAACTTCTGGGATCGGACGAGACCAGGTGTGACACCACCACTTTGGCCGTCGTACCATTCCTGAAAATCAACAATCCTATTTCCTATTTATGCCTTTTGCAGGGACGAATGCGAAATCACTGCCTGCATCAAATCACAAGGGCCCCGGCGATGAGGCAGGCGACAACAATTGAGGCAAGATTGTTCGTTTGCTTGCCAATCAGTCCGTTTCTCTCAAGCGTTGCCCCGAGCAGGCTGTCAATCAACGAGCCAAGAAGGCCAAGCACCGCCGTAAGTGGAATGAAGTATGCAGGAAGGGGCTGGCCGAGGAGCATCATAAGGACGTATCCAGCCACCGATATGAACAGGGCGCCGCCAAAGGAGGCAGCGGTCCCGAGCACTGAGATGCCGCCGTCGGTTCCAGGCGGGACGGGCCTCATCGTCGTGATTAGCCGCGGGTGCCTGTCAATCACACCGATCTCGCTTGCAAGCGTGTCGGCAGTCGCCGCGCCAATCGCCACCGTATATATTATTGCGTAGCTCGTCTGGGAGCCCTGCACTCCAAGAACCGTGCTGAGCAGGGCAATAAAGACAGCGGGAAGACTGTTTCCCACCACGTTGAGGCTGCCCCTTTCTCCTTTCCTTCCCTCCTGGAGCCCCATTCTGGCCTTCTCCAGTATACGGAACCTGGTTGTGACGAATGCCGCAGCAACAAATGTGAGAATGAGCAGGAGCCAAGAAAGGTTGCCCAGCAGCCCGATGAGGGCGCTGACTGTGAATGCGGCGACCGATCCCGCCAGAGTGAGCATCTTCTGCCTGTAGGCTGCGTAACTGAGCAGCAGGCTGAGTATGATGGATATTATCCCTTCAGGCAATGAAGCAAGCATCAGGAACAATCCCAATTCGAAGGCCGTACTATAATAACGCTCCCCTTTCCTTCAGAAGCAGTGATAGCCTCGGGTTCTTCTCAATCAGCCCGAAGATGCGGTTTGCCTGTTGAAGTGCAGTTTCTTCGTCTACGCACGGATTCACAAGCAGCCTGCCCGTCCTGTAAAGAGTGCATGTGTGGCCGGGAAGGTCTATGTCTATCATGAACCCCGATTCCCTCACTTTGCAGCCGTTTTTCTTCAAGACCCTGCCGCATTCTGCCAGCGGCAGCTCGTAAAGCCTTGACGGATAGACAACGTAGGAGTTACCGGTGCATGGCCTCGCAGTGAGGAAATCCACCGCTCAGGCCTCCTGTTCACTCTTCTTGATAAAATCGAGCTCTTCAAGAAGCAACATTATGCTCTTCCTGAGTTCCTCGATGGTGCCCTCATTGCCAACAACCCTGTCTGAAAGGGCTATGACGTTGCCGAGACCCCATCCCAGCTCCCTCCTGTCCCTTTCATCAAACTCCCCGAGACTGAGCGGCACATCCTCCCTGTTCCTGGACTTCAGCCTCTCATATCTCGTCACCGCAGATGCAACCACTGCCACAACGACAGCGTCCTTCCCAAAATAGCTCCTGAAATAGGCGACTTCAGCCTCGCTCCTTGTCCCGTCGATCACGGTGTTCCTGCCGCCCACTCGTTTGACCGTCCTTCTTGCCCAGACATCGTTACCACGTTTCAGCCTCTCTTCATTTGCAATACGTGCAACGTTCTTTCCGGTCTGTTCAAGTCCGTGCTCGGCCACTTTCTCCCTTACTATGTCGCCCATCTGCACAACGGGTATGCCGAGCGATTTGCAGTAAACAGCGAATTCGGTCTTCCCCGCCCCGGCCATCCCGGAAATTATGAGTGCCTTCAAGAACTCTCGAACTTATGGAAAACCAGCCTGTTTAAATACTATGCTGATGCCGCAGGCCGTTCCCGGGCAGCCTTGAACCATTGCCGTCCTCCTGCCAGCGGCAGGCCGGGCCTGAAATAATGTATTAATACCCGTAGCGTCTTCAAAAAACGCTGCAATCGGCCCATATAAACATCTATAAACAGTCGTGACGACAAATGGCAGAAGATAACATCATCTACATTGGCAAGAAACCGGCAATGAACTATGTCCTGGCGGTCGTAACACAATTCAACAGTGCGGGAAAGGATGTCAGAATCAAGGCCAGGGGCAAATCGATAAGCAGGGCAGTCGACGTTGCCGAGATAACGAGGAACAGGTTTCTCAAGGAAGCGCTTGTCAAGGACATCAAGATAACAACCGAAGTGCTGAAGGAGGAGGACGGGACTACTTCCAACGTCTCCTCGATAGAGATTGTCCTCGGCAAATGAGAACATACTCAATTCGTGTCTTATAGCCGCAGACAACATCATTCGCCGGCGCCAGCGCTGCCTGTGTTGCGGACTTCGAACCATTTAATTATACGAACTTGCTACCGAATCAGCAGGTGCTTTCCCGATGGTCAAGAGAAAAATGGTCTACCTTTTTGAGGAAGGGAGCGCAGAAATGAGGAACCTGCTGGGCGGCAAGGGAGCGGGCCTGGCTGAAATGACACGGCTGGGACTTCCTGTCCCGCCCGGTTTCACCATTACCACCAACGTATGCAACATATTCTACAGGCTGGACAGGAAGTTCCCCCCCGGCCTCAGGAGACGGGTGAACGAGGCGCTCAGGACCGTTGAGCAGAAGATGGGGAGGGCATTCGATTCAGATGAAAAGCCGCTTCTCGTGTCTGTGAGATCAGGCGCCAGGGTTTCGATGCCCGGCATGATGGACACTGTGCTGAATCTTGGCCTGAATGACAGGACGCTCGCTGCTGTGGTGAGGGAAACAGGAAACGCGAGATGGGCATATGACACATACAGGCGTTTTGTGCAGATGTTCGGGAACGTTGTCATGGGCGTCGAGCACGACGAGTTCGAGCACATTATGTCTGAGGTGAAGTCAAGGCGCGGCATCGCACTGGACACGGAACTGAGTGGAGAGGAACTCAGGGATATAGTCACAAAGTTCAAGCAGAAGATCAGCGAGATAACGGGGAAGCCCTTCCCGGAGAAGCCTGAGCAGCAGCTATGGGAAGCCATAGGTGCCGTTTTCGAATCATGGAACAACAGGCGTGCTATCACCTACAGGAAGCTGAACGGCATTCCTGAAGACTGGGGAACGGCGGTCACCGTCCAGTCGATGGTGTTCGGAAACATGGGCGACGACTGTGCGACCGGCGTAGCCTTCACGCGCAACCCGTCCACAGGTGAAAACAGGTTCTACGGCGAGTATCTGCCAAACGCCCAGGGCGAGGATGTTGTCGCGGGAATAAGGACGCCCCAGCCGATCAACAGGGAGGCGGGAAAAGTAGGTGTTTCGCTTGAAGAAAGGATGCCGGAGGTCCACGGTCAGCTGATCGCCATAAAGGCGCAGCTGGAATCCCACTACAAGGACGTTCAGGACATAGAATTCACAATTCAGAACGGCAAGCTCTACCTTCTCCAGACAAGGAGCGGGAAGAGAACCGCAGGCGCGGCTGTCAGGATAGCAGTTGACTTGGTCAACGAGGGGCTGATCACGAAGGAGGAGGGAATGCTCTCCGTCAACCCGTCCACGCTGGACCAGCTGCTTCACCCCGTGTTTGACGAAAAGGCGGAAAAGAGGAGGATAGGCAAGGGTCTTCCGGCTTCGCCCGGAGCCGCAACAGGCAGGGTCGTCTTCGATGCCGAGCAGGCGGTCGAGATGGCCGGTCGTGGCGAGAAGGTAATACTGGTCAGAAACGAGACTTCCGCCGAGGATATCCACGGAATGGCGGCAGCTCAGGCTATACTGACTGCCACCGGAGGCATGACTTCCCATGCTGCTGTTGTCGCCAGGGGCATGGGCAAGACATGCGTTGCAGGCTGCTCGGACATAGCAATCGATTATTCAGCTGGCCATTTCAGGGGAAACGGCGGCGTCACAGTCTCCAAGGGGGACTACATAAGCGTTGACGGAACCGAGGGGGTCGTGTACCTCGGTCAGATTCCCACAAGGAGCGCCGAGGTTACATCGTACTTCAGGACATTCCTTGACTGGGCGGACGAAATCAAGAGGCTTGGAGTGAGGGCGAACGCAGACCTGCCAGTCGACGCCAGGGTGTCAAGGCAGTTCGGTGCAACCGGAATAGGACTTGTGAGGACTGAGCACATGTTTTTCGGGTCAGACCGCCTGCCTCACATGAGGAGAATGATTCTGTCCGAGACCACGGAGGAAAGGAAGATTGCGCTCGAATCTCTGCTCCCGTACCAGAAGTCGGACTTCATTGGCCTGATGAGGGAAATGGACGGCTTCCCAGTAACCATAAGGTTGCTTGACCCGCCTCTCCACGAATTCCTTCCCAAGGGGGAGGCTGAAGTGAGGAGCCTGGCGCACGAGATGGGCATCGAGCCGGAGAGGGTAAGGGCAAGGACCGAGGCGCTGAGGGAGCTGAACCCGATGCTCGGGCACAGGGGCTGCAGGCTTGCCGTGACCTATCCTGAAATCTATGAGATGCAGTGCCGTGCAATATTCGAGGCAGCATGTGAACTCAAGAAGGAAGGGCGCAATCCGGTGCCTGAAGTAATGATCCCGCTAATTGTGGGGAAGGAGGAACTGGAGCTGCTCAAGAAGGATGTTGACAGGGTGGCAGGCGAAGTCTTTTCAGCATACGGCTTCAGCGTCCATTACCTCGTCGGAACAATGATCGAGCTTCCACGTGCGGCGCTTCTCGCTGACGAGATAGCCGAAATTGCTGAGTTCTTCTCCTTCGGCACGAACGACCTCACCCAGACAACCCTGGGAATAAGCAGGGACGATGCGGGAAGGTTCCTTCCAGACTACGTCGGCAAGTTTCTCCTGAAATACGATCCATTCCAGACGATCGACGCGGAAGGTGTCGGGGAGCTTGTCAGGATTGGCATACAGAGGGGAAAGAAGGTCAACAAGCATCTGGAGACGGGCATCTGCGGGGAGCACGGCGGTGATCCGAAGAGCGTCGAGTTCTTCCACAATGCCGGCCTCGACTACGTCAGCTGCTCGCCCTACAGGGTGCCCGTGGCGAGGCTTGCCGCGGCCCAGGCTGCCATAAGGGGAAAGGTGAAAAAGTCGGGCACTGACCAGGACTGAGAGATCAGAGTGTAAGCGTCATCTCCTTCTCAATCAGCCTGTAGTCCTTCTCATCCGCCGCATCAGGGTCGGCGGAAATGATGAAGAAACCGCCTGTGTAGGAAACCTGCTCCCTGACCATCTGGATGAAGCGCAGCACCGACCTGAAGTCGTACTGCGTCACCAGGTATTCCATCCCCTCGAGCACGACTGCCCCTCCACCCGGTTTTGAAAGGAAGTCCCTTATTTCGGACGCCAGGCCGGCCAGATTGCTCCTGACCTTTGCCCTTATTCCTCCGTTTTCAATCACGTCCTTCTCTATCCTTGTGAGCCAGATGAAATCTATCTTCCCGCCGTTCAGTCCGTAGCGGGCAACTGCCTTGAAGGGGTCCGTTCTTGTCACCGACATGCCCCTCATGCCCCTTTCCGTGAGCCTTGCGAATATTGCAAACGCCTTGTCGGGCCTTTCCTCCCTGACCATTATGGAATCGCCCTCCGAGAGGCCCGAGGCAAGCTTCGACCTGTCCTCGGGCACCGAGAGCACTATGCCCAGCAACCTCTGAAGTTCCGCCTTCTTCATTTCCACGGACTGCTGGATCATGTTCTTCCTGGTCCGGGCGAGTATCTGAAGCTCGTGAGGGGAGTACGACCTGCTGCCGATGGCAAGGACCTCGTTCCAAACCTCGTTGAGGGCGTCTTCGTACCCTTTCAGGAATCCCTTGGCGTAGTCCTCTCTTTCTCCCATAACCAGACCTGTTCAGTTTTCAATCAATGCTATCTGTTTACTAAACAGTTTGCGCCCTGTTCAGTCCAGCACCTCGAGATCAAGCGCCATGTGGTCCGAAAGTGCCGAATAACCCTTGACTTTCCTCATCGACAGCGCCCTTACCCTTCCGGAGCAGTACCTGTCAACTATCAGCCTTCTCCATTCATCTTCCATCCCGTGCCTTACCTCTTCGTGGAAATGAATGACGGTCCCCTTCCTTCCCATCGAGAGCGCCTTCTGCAGATAATCCCTTGTCCCTTCCAGGTAGCCCATGATTATGCGGTCGCAATCCGCAACTTCCAGTTCCCTGTTGTCCGCATTGACGGCGGTGTATATTGAGGAAACAAGGTTAGCCTCTATCGTCTTCTTCAGGTACATGAATGTGTCAGCGTCGGCCTCAGAAGCAATGATGCGTGCAGGCGAACCGTGGACAGCAATGGGCATGGAAAGGTGTCCGATGCCTGCAAACATGTCCACAATCGTTTCGCCCGTGCAGTCCAGCGCCGACATCCTGATTCGCTCGTCATGATTCGACGAGGAAAACATGACGCTTGCAACATCCAGTACATAATCGACGCCGTTTTCCCTGTGCACTGTCTCGCCTCCTTTGCCATAGACGAGTCGCAGGGAGGGTTTCCTGTAATTCCCCCTCACCCTCCCCAGAACCACATAGGCGCTTTCGGCGTTCAGTGCAGTCGCATACGCACGGCCTATATCGAAGGCGTGATCAAGGAGCACCGGATCCAGCTTCAGCATGAGAGATCGGCCCACCATCTCCCACTTCCTGGGAAGCATCTTCCTGAGATGCTCGGCCAGGCCTGTTTCCATGACAGCAACGGTGTAAGGGTCGCCCGAATATCTACCTTCGAAAATTGCTGCATCCGCCTGCCTGACTTCCACACCTTCAGGCAGCTCCGCCGGCATTTCCTTCAGCGGTATTACGACATCACCGCCCCGAGCCACTACCCTGAACCTCGGGTCCACGAGTCCCGCGCCAATTAGATACTGCATCGCACTCTTCCTCTCACCTGCCGCTACGAGCAATGCAGCGCTCGGCACCATAGGTCGGCATTCAACCGACCGGTTTTTAATAGTTATCGGTGATTTTGTCCGTCGATGCTCAGGGTCATCATGCCACTGCTCGTTCTTTCACTCCTGCTCGGTTCCTTCCAGCCTGCAGTCGCAGGTCCCGCAAACTACCAGAACTATGCCGACAGGCTTCTCGTCGTTGTGAAAACACCACAGCTGTCTCCAGGACAGTCCGGCCCCCTTGAGCTGAAGGTCCTGAACCCGTTCAACCACACTATCGCGAATGCAAGTGTCAGGCTTGTGATATACGGCTATGCAACAACAGATTCGGATGCTTCGGTTGTTTCCCTTCCTTCCTCACAGCGCCCCTCTTTTGTTGGCGGCGGGACGGCAGCCTACCGCAATCTGAGCAGCCTCGGCCCGCTTGCATCGGTTTACCTCAATTTCACTGTGGCCACTACACAGTCTACAAGGCACGGTGACTTCTTCAATACGGGGACATACTTCGTAAGCACCTACCTTTCCTTTTCGCTCAACGGGAGCACCATACGCATGGCGTCAAAGGGTGTATTCAACCAGACTCAGTGGAGCAGGATTCTCGTCCAGGGGACTGGGACGACTTACCTTAACTACAGCTACCTCAACGGAACGCTGGGGTACCAGGGTGTGCTGCCGGACACATCCTTCACGGTCAACTCGCCTTCGCCCGTCTACCTGCTGTGGATTACGGGCGGCCTCGCAGGTGTATTCGCCGCATTCTCCTATGTCCTGTACAGGGTCGAAAAGAAGCGCAGGCACATATGATCAGAAGAGCGCACGAATCAACTGGGGCGAGAAACGCCATAGTGATGGCTCCCTTGAAAGCAGAAGCGGTGAAAGCTCTGTTGGAAAATCTATGTCGCCAGTTGAGAGCACTTCCTTCAGCGAGCTCTCGTCGAGTATGCGGAAGAGCAGGTCGAGCTTTGAATCGTTCATCTGCAGGAAGATCCTTCTCACAAGAGCTGCGCGTTCAAGTTCCCTCCCTACCCCCTTTCTCCAGCCGCTCTCGTACAGCGAGAGTGATTTCCTCGTCATTCCGCCCCTCTCGTGAGCGGAGATTGCGACCCCGGCGGCAAGCCGCGCCGCGGCCATGCCAGTGAAAATGCCCCCGCCGGAGATGGGTTTCACCTGTCCCGCAGCATCACCCACTATCAGCACGTTGTCGTCGACCATTCTCCCCCTGTTTCCGATGGGGATGGGCCCGGCCGTTATGTTGAGCGTCCTCCTGACGCCGAGCCTCTCGAGAAGTTTCTTGAAGTAGTGGTCGGCTGTGTTCGCGCCTGCCGATATTCCCAGGCCGATTCTTGCAAAACCGCCCGCGGGTATGGACCATGCAAAGAAACCGGGCGCCACTTCCGACCCGAAGAAAAGACTCACTGCGTCCCCCTCGTCAAGACCTGCCGCGACTGCATCCGTCTGGATGCATGAGACCATTTCCCTGAATCTTGTGAGGCCGAACCTCCTGCCCACTGCAGAGGACACACCATCTGCCCCGACGACAAGGCCCGTCTCCACAAATCGTGTCTCCCCGCCCTGCCTGAATGAAATCCTGACGCCGTCCGGTACCCTTTGTGCGTCTGTGAATGTCGCCCCCATAAGCGTCTCGACCCCGTTCCTTGCCGCCCTTTCCGCGAGGTGGACGTCAAGGCCGCTCCTGTCGATCACATAACCCTTCGGCTCGCTTCCGCGCAGCGAGAGCCTGCCTCCGTTCGGCGAGATGAAATCTACGGAGCCGATGACATTGTGCCACCTGTCGAGTCCGCTCATCTCGATCACCCTCGGGCTGACAAGCCCAGAGCACTGCACTGGCTTTCCCACCTCGAAGTTCTCTTCCAGAAGGAGCACGCTCATCTTCCCGGCCGTTTCAGCCGCGAATGTGAGGCCAGCAGGTCCTCCACCGATGACAACAGCATCATACTTTCCGGAGACCATTTCCAGTTTCCTCGTGAATTTCCAGCCTGATCAGAACACGGGCACTATCTCGTCACCGTCAACATCGCCGACGTCGTCCCCGCTGATTCCAAGCTCAGGTATTTCGGGAAGCCTTATACCGTACCGTTTGAGTGACGCGCCCACCTTCATTACAGCCGATCTCCATGCGTTCTCCTTTTCAGAAAGAAGTGGTATTCCAAGACCGGAATCCCTTGCAATGTCTTCCATCCTTTCGTTCACTTCTACGAAGTAATGGGGCAACTTCCAGAAAGTGTTTGACTTGGCCGGAAGCTTGTATGTGATCAGAGACAGGAAGATGAAGCCGGCCTTGATCTGCTTTGTCACCAGCCTCTTCCTTTCTTCATTCATCTTCTTGGCGCCGTCGGCCATTACAAGCTGTGTGAACGCGTAATGCCTTGTCTCGTCCACTGCAATGTTCCTGAATGCTTCCCTGAAGGTTTCGATCTTTGTGTTGTTTGACATCTGGGTGAATACGGTCGTGGCTGCTGCCTCCCCCATCATGAAAGATGTGAAAAGCACATCGGTCGAGTACTTGTTATATGACTCGAGATAAGCCTTCCAGTATCTTGCGCCGTTGTACCAAGTCCATATGATATTCGCCCTCGCCCGTGCCTCCAGGTCGTCCTTCGGCTTGAAATTCATGGGAAAGCCGGGGCACAGCTTGTTTATGCACATTCCGCAGACTATGTTGTGCCTGTTTTCGTCAAAGGCTATTGTGTTAAGCAGGCATCTCACCGCCGTATTCTCCTTCAGTTCGTGCGCCTTTACAACGGCGTAGGAGAAGACAGGATTTGCATTGTCGAAGGTGGAAAGAAGCGCCCACCAGTAGGCCATCGCAAGCCTTTCCTTGTTGTCGAGTCCGGTCACAATTTCATCGAGTCTTGCCCAGTTCAGTTTTTCCTCGTCCCACTGTTCCCTCTTTGACCTGGAATAGAGTCTCCATTCCAGGTCGTTCCTGAAGTCCCACTCCGCGGGGTAAATGTTGTTTGGCGGGAATTCGGGCAGCTCTATCTTGTCCGGTCCACCGCTTTCATTCATGTTGGTTTGGGATAGTGCACTGTCGATTATTTAAGAATGGGCAGCTGGTGCATGCCTTGAACGGCGCGGGCGCAAGCGCCCGATTGAGGCGTCATTGCGCACCGGATAAACCGAGCGGCTGCCGGGACTATACTGTTAGATATATGTATTCGGTTCAAGTGGCTGGTGATTCGGCATGGCTGGAACCGTTGAAATAGAGACAAGGGGGAGTGCGGGCATCATCCGTCTCAACAGGCCCGCAAAGTTGAATGCAATCAATATGGAAATGGTAAAGGACCTCGTCGAGGCATTTGACTCATTCGAGAAGGACGACGCTGTCCGCACTGTAATAGTAACGGGCAACGGGAAGGCCTTTTCAGCGGGCGCCGATGTCGTCGAGATGTCTCACATGTCCATTGAAGAGGTGGCAAGGGGCGGGCACATGCCGCTGTGGACAAGATTAAAGAGCTTCAGGAAACCGGTGATTGCAGCCCTCAACGGCATAACTGCTGGTGGCGGCCTTGAGCTCGCAATGGCGTGTGACATCGCAGTCGCATCAAGAAGCGCAATGCTCGGCCAGACTGAAACCAATCTTGGCATAATGCCAGGCGCGGGCGGAACGCAGAGACTCACAAGGGCTGTGGGGAAGCAGAAGGCGATGGAGATGGTAATGACGGGGAAGCTCCTGTCCGCTGAAGAGGCGGCTCAGTGCGGTCTCATACTCAGGGCTGTCGATGATGGGCATCTCATGGATGAGGCTGTATCGATTGCGGTGGCAATGGGCTCAAGACCACAGTTCGCTCTCGAGCTTTCAAAAGAAAGCATAAATGCAGCCTTCGAGACGACGCTTCAGCAGGGCCTTGAATTCGAACGCAGGGACTTTTATCTCTCCCTGGAAAGCGAGGAAGGAAGGGAGGGCATCACCGCATTTGTGGAGAAGAGGAAACCGGAGTGGAAGTGATGAGTCTAGTGGAAACGGAAAGGAAGGGTCAAACAGCCGTCCTCAGGCTCAACAGGCCCGAGAAGCTTAACGCTCTCAACGAACAGATGAGGCTTGAGCTCATGGCCAAACTGCAGGGTGCCAATTCAGACGAAACTGTCAGGTGCATTGTGCTGACTGGCGAAGGCAAGGGTTTCTGCGTCGGCGCCGACCTTGATTCAATCAAGGAGGATCTTGGGGCTGACCTGGCAAGCACATTCCATCCGCTGCTTAACGAGATAAGGTTCGGGCCAAAGTTATTTATCAGCGCTGTCAACGGCGTCGCCGCCGGGGCGGGCATCAGCCTCGCACTTTCCGCCGACGTGAGGTATTGCTCCCGCGGCGCCAGGTTCATTACAGCCTTTCACAAGATCGGCCTTGCCCCGGACACAGGCCTTTCCTTTCTCCTGCCAAGACTGATGCCAGCCGGGAAAGCGATGGAGATGCTGCTCTCGGGCGGGGAAATGGACAGTGAAGAGGCTTCAGCCCTGGGTCTCTTCCGCTCCGTGGATGACCCCGTGGGCGAAGCGCTGAAGAAAGCTTCGGAACTGTCCGGCGGCCCATACTTGTCCTACCTGCAGAGCAAGAGGCTGATTAACAAGTCTATTTTTGGCGAATCCCAGTCGTTCCTTGCCCTGGAGGCGGAAGTCCAGAGGAATCTCGGCCTGTCCGGGGATTTTGAGGAGGGAAAGAAGGCCTTCGGAGAGAAGAGACGCCCTTCATTCCGAGGCAGATAGGCCTCCGCGCGCCATTCCGGCTGCGTTCAGTCCGCTGCATCTGCATTGTTTCTTCATTTCTGACCTGCAGCTGAAACCTATTAATATCGGATGCCGATATCGATGACCGTTATTATTCTCTGGAGAATGCCCCTATGGATGAAATGACACGCTTCCTGGAACGAGGCCTTTTCAGGCCCTATGTGCTCTGGATTTGCTCAAAGTCACCAATTTCGGGGACAGATTTCCTGAACGTGGAAAGGATGCACGACCATGTGCTGAGTCCCGGAAAGCTGTACCCCGTTTTGCACCAGCTCATGGATGACGGCCTTCTGGAAGAGGAAGTGAGGATTGAGCATGGAAAGGTACACAAGTACTACACGACGACCTCAAGGGGAAGGGAGTCGCTCGAACTGCTCAAATCAGATCTTGGCCCTCCGATGAAGAACTTCCTGATGGACTGGCTTATCCCACCGGGAAAGCGTGCAAGTGCCTGAGAAACGTTTTGTGAAGTTTCCTGAAGTTGTAAAATGTTCTATAGCAAGAGCGAAGGTAAGAAATCCGGAAGGTCAGCGCGCCTTCTCAAACTTGTCGCATTCATGGGCCCGGCACTGATAGTCAGCGTTGCCTATCAGGACCCCGGCAATTTTGCCAGCGACATAGACTCCGGTGCACTCACAGGCTATACGCTTCTCTGGGTCGTATGGCTGGCGGGGCTGATGGCCATGGTCCTTCAGTACCTCTCCGGCAAGCTCGGGATAGCAACAGGCAAGTCGCTTCCGGAGCTCGTCCGCTCATCCCTCGGGAAGCCTTACCTTGTCCTGCCTTACTGGGTGGGTGCGGAGGCTGCTTCTGCGGCAGTGGATCTTGCTGAATTCCTTGGCACCGTGATAGCACTCCACCTGATTTTCGGCATGGTTTATCTCGAGGCATCGCTAATAGGTGTTTTCGACGTATTCCTCCTGATTTACCTTCAACGCTGGGGGTTCAGGAGGGTGGAACAGGCATTCTTCCTGTTTGTCGGAATGATTGGTATTGGATACGTGTATGAGCTTCTGATCGTAAAGCCGGACATGGGAACTGTTGTCACAAACTCGTTCGTGCCTTCACTCAATGCTCAGCTTGCTGTTTTTGCAGTCTCGATAATAGGCGCGACCGTCATGCCGCATGTGTTATTCCTGCACTCGGATCTCACAAGGAAGAAGCTGAAGACGGGCACCCTGGAGGAAAAGAGGGAGCTTCTCAGATACCATCGCATAGATACAATCGTCTTCCTGACTGCGGCGTCGATAGTGAACGCGTGCATACTTATCATGGCCGCAGCAGCATTTCACGCCAGGAATCTAACCTTTGCCACAACCATCGACGTGGCTTACCACACTCTCAGGCCGCTCTTCGGAAATGCGGCCGCCTATGTCTTCGTCGCAACACTCCTTGCATCCGGTTTATCCTCATCCACAACAGGCACAATCGCAGGGCAGTCCATAATGGAGGGCATGCTTGGAAGGAAGGTCAACCCGTGGCTGAGAAGAATCGTCACAAGGGTCATCAACGTCTTCCCCACGACCGTTGCCATTCTTATTGGCCTGAATCCGTTCTTTGTTCTCTTCTACAGCCAAGTTGTTCTAAGCATAATGATACCACTGCCCATGATACCGCTGATCTACTACTCGTCAAGGAAGAAGTTCATGGGTGATTTTGTCAACAGGAAATTGATCACAGTGACAGCAGTTGTTTTCGCATCCGTGATTTTAGGTTTCAATATATTCTATCTCCTGACAACTTAGGACGGAATCGCGCAGGGCGCTCTGCCGCACAAGAATTGCGCGGGGCCCGGTGCTAATTTGCCCTCATTCGGCAACCCCATCTGTCTGCATGGTCATATGACCCTGAAATAGAACAGAAGCGCCACCACTATCAGAATTAAGATGACTGCGACAATCACAACGACAGGGTCGAAACCCTTTTTCTTCTGCGTGTTCTGTTGCTGCAGTGCCATATCCTCTTCAGTCATCGGCTCGATGCCGATGAGCCTGTCGAGCTCATCCACCCATTCGTCAAGCGCATCCTTCTTTTCGGGTGCTTCCTGCTGCGGCTCCTGGGGCTCGGGGGAATTCATTTGGGAACTCTCTCCCAGTCTTTGAGGAATCTCTCGAGGCCGGTGTCAGTGAGCGGATGCTTGAGCATCCATTTGAGGACCGAAAAGGGAATTGTTGCAATGTGTGCCCCAAGCTTCGCCGCCTGAACGACATGGACCGGATGTCGAACGCTTGCAACCAGGACTTCGGTCCTGTAGCTGTAGTGGGAATACATGGTGACTATGTCCCCTATTATCTGCATCCCCTCGTTTCCAACATCGTCAAGCCTCCCGATGAAGGGACTGACGAATGTTGCGCCTGCCTTTGCGGCGAGGAGCGCCTGGTTTGGGGAAAACACGAGAGTCACATTTGTCCTGATTGCCTCTGAAGAAAGTGTTTTCGTTGCCTTGATGCCCTCGGAGGTCATCGGCACCTTGACCACGATTCTCCTGTTTATCTTGGCGAGCGCCCGTCCCTCTTTCAGCATGCCCTCGCATTCGGTGCTTACGACCTCAGCATTGACTGGGCCGTCAACTATTTTGCAGACTTCCCTGAGAACATCCTTGAATTTCCTGCCCTCTTTTGAAACAAGGGATGGATTCGTTGTCACACCGTCTATTACTCCCCAGCTCCACGCCTCACGTATCTCATCAATGTTGGCCGTGTCGAGAAAAAGCTTCATCATCTCATCCTCTTCTTTGTTTCTACGGTCCTGGCTGCTTTCATTGCAATCTGCTCCGCCGAAAGACCGTACTTGACAAGCAGCTCACCCGCTTCCCCTGATTCACCGAATGTGTCCATTGTCCCGATCTTTGTCACGGGAACCGGATAGTGTGCTGCAACCGCGGAACACACCGCGTCTCCCAGTCCGTTTATTATGTTGTGCTCTTCAACCGTGACAATTGCACCGGTGTCCCTCGCGCACCTGTCCACCATGCCGGTGTCAAGTGGTTTTATGGTGCTCATGTTGACCACCGAAGCGCTTATTCCTTCTGTTTCAAGCTGTCGTGCGGCTGCAAGGCAGGTATGGACAAGCTGCCCGCAGCCTATGAGCGTTACGTCGGCGCCTTTCCTCAGCATCGATGCCCGGCCTATGGCGAAATCACTTCCCTCATCAGAGATGGCAGGCACATCCGCCCGTCCGAACCTCATGTACGCTGGGCCCTTGAATGATGCAAGTGCATGCGTCGCCTGGTAGGTCTCACGCGCATCTGCCGGCACGACAACTGTCATATTTGGCAGGCCCCGCATCAGTCCGACATCCTCGAGCATCTGGTGCGTCGCGCCGTCCGGACCGACTGAAAGTCCCGCATGGCTCGCCACGATCTTTACGTTTGTCCTCGGATATGCGATCGACTGCCTGATCTGGTTGTATGTCAGCCCCGTGAGGAAGACTGCAAATGAGGATGCAAACACAAGCTTGCCCGCCATTGCAAGTCCCGCTGCCGTCGTAACCATGTTGGCTTCGGAGACACCACAGTTGAAGAAGCGCTCGGGGTATGCTTTGCCGAAGTCGGCAGTGCGTGTCGATACTGACAGGTCGGCGTCGAGCACCACGATATCCCTGTTCCTTGCGCCAAGCTCGACAAGGGCCCTTCCGTATTCCCTGCGCTGGCTTTCCATCTTGACCGCCGCCGGACTCATTGACTCCCTCTCCCCGCATCAAGTTCAGCAAGCGCCTTAACAGTCTCTTCCTTGTTCGGTGCCTTGCCATGGAATGCAACGTTGTTCTCCATGAAAGACACTCCCTTTCCTTTGACTGTATTGGCAATTATGGCGGTCGGCTTTCCCTTCACCTTCAGTGATGCCTCGTAGGCTTCAACAATCTGCTTCATGCTATGCCCGTCAATGACTATTACATTCCAGCCGAATGCCCGCCATTTCTCTTCCAGAGGGCTGGTGTCAAGGATATCCTTTGTGAAACCGTCGTTCTGTATGCCGTTCCTGTCCACGTAGATGGTGATATTGTCAAGCCTGCGGAAAGAGGCAAACATGGCCGCCTCCCATGTTTGCCCCTCGTCGTTTTCCCCATCACTGAGCAATGCCACGATTCTCTGGCTTCTGCCATCGAGTCTGTATGAAAGTGCAAAACCGTTCGCGATCGAAAGTCCCTGGCCGAGTGAGCCTGTGGAAACCTCGACACCCGGGACATCCGTGTGTGCATGTCCCTGTATCCTGCTGCCCATCTTTCGCAGAGTCATCAGTTCCTCCTTCGAGAAGTAGCCTGCTTCGGCCAGAACGGAATAATAGCCAGGGGCGGCGTGACCCTTGCTGAGTATGAATATGTCGCGTCCCTCCCATTTAGGGTTCTTCGGGTCGTGCTTCAGCAGCCTGAAATACAGGGCGGTCAGAATATCGGCGGAGGAAAGGGATCCACCGGGATGGCCGGAGCCTGCTGCATTTGTCACCCTTATGATGTCCTTCCTGACCTCTCGGGCAATTCTTTCCAGCTCCTCATATGTCCTGTTCCTGGGGAGGGGTTCGAACAAGGGATTCCACACCTGATTTGTTGCGAACAGATACACGTATTTAATCTTTTTAAGAAGCTGGTCAACATGGACAACAAAATCTGATGCTTCCGACTGATCAGCCATCAGGCGCCACTGAAGACAGCCTTGCCCTCGAGCACGAGTCTTATTGCCTCAGGGTAAGCCTTCAGCTCCACATCGTGCACCCTGTCGGCGAGATCCCTGACAGTATCCCCTTTCTTCACGGGGACAGATGCCTGCAGAATGACTGGACCGGTGTCAATGCCCTCCGTGACAAAGTGCACACTGCAACCGCTCTTTTGCGCCCCGCTCTTCAGTACCGCATCATGAACCCTGTCACCGTACATTCCCCTCCCCCCGAAGGAAGGGAGCAGTGCCGGATGCGTGTTGACAATTCTTCCTTTGAAATGCCTGACTGTCCGCGCATCAAGTATTCTGAGATATCCTGCAAGACAGATAAGGTCCGGCGAAAGCACGACGAGCCTCTCATACAGCATCTCGTCGTACTGCTTCTGCCCCGATTTTCTGAAGTCAAGCGCAATCGCCTCGATTCCGTGTCTGGAAGCCCTGGTCAGCGCGTAAACGTCCGGCCTGCTTGAAATCACGGCAGCTATGGAGGCCTCAAGTTCTCCCCTGTCTATCGAGTCGATTATTGCCTGCAGTGTTGTTCCATTCCCGGACACCAGCACACACAGTCTGTGCATGGCTCCTGCTCAGCTCTCGACCCGTGGCGCCAGAAGGTATCTGACATGTCCGTTTCCGTTTGCTATGTCGAACTCAAGCTTCACAGGATAGTTGTTCCCCAGGTTAAGCTTGACTTCGCTGCCGCTTGAAATTGCCTTGGCCATATTTGAGAAATAATCCAGGGGGAAGAGGCTCCTCACTTTTCCTTTTGCCTCGAGCGAAATGAGTTTTTCCTTGGGAAGCCTGTAGTCCACCGAATCCGAATCTCCCTCCGAACTCATTTCAAAGGAGCTTTCGTCTGCAACAAGAGCAATATGATCCGAAACGCTCTCCGACGCCTTTATGCCGTAGTTGAGTTCCTCCGCCCTGAGCTTCATGACAGTGGGCAGTTCAATGTTTGGCACTTTGGGGTCGGACATTCCTGCAGTGTCGACAAGGCTCATGCGCCTTGTCACATCCCCTATCTTCATTACGAGCTGGTTTTTGTCCTCATTGTGCTCTATCTTGATTACATCCCCCGAGTGCGCCAGCTTCAGTATTTCCTTGAGCTTTTCTATATCTATGCCAAGCTCTGTATCCTCTCCTTCGTAGCTTTCGAACGCATCCTTTCCGAGCGTCAGCTCTATCATCGCTACGTGCGCAGGGTCCACCGCCTTGAGCGATATGCCGTCTGCATCCACATTGAACTTGGCTTCATCCACTAGCGTGGAAACGACATCAACAATCTGTTTGAGGATGTCTGCTTTTGCGCTGGCTTTCAACATTTAGAACTCCGGATCGGTGTAAAAGGCTTGAAAAATATAATGGTTGTGCTTATGGCCCGATTCTTTCGGAAAGTGTTTCGTGCCTTTTGGCTGTGATGACTGAAATTTGGCATCTCATTCAGTATTCACGCCAGGAGTGGCTGCACCTTGTGCACCTGTAGATCCTTGTTTCGGGCTCATCGGCCGCGCGTGTCTGCCTGAGAACCCAGTAAGCCTCGTTGTTGCCGCACTTAGGGCATCTTATCTCCGTTCTCGGTAGAGTGTCCGTTTTTCCCTCAACAACAAGCATTCCCATGTCGGCATTCATTTCCGACCTTATCGTCGGCCTAGGGCTTTCCGAAGCCTTCATCTCGTATCCGCATCTTTTGCACCTGAGAAGCCCCTCCTCGGGAACCATTAACGACTTGCATTTCGGACAAAACATCAATGTCGAATGTTTAGAGATGTAACTAGTTTAAATGCCTTTGCAGGAGCGATCCCGTGCAGCCAGTGGTATCAAAGGAGTTCCCATTCACCGTTCTTTCTGATTGCCGGAGCCGACTTCCTTCCGGACGCATGGTCGGGCAAGGGAGTAAGTTTTGCAGATGCCCGCCTATTTGAAGCCGATGGCCCCTTCATATAGTCTTTTCCAAGTGCCCTCTCGACAAGTTTCCTCGTGCTCTCATCCCGTATCCTGTCCTTGCGGACAACTGCAGGCACTTGCCTTGCCGGGGCTCTCTCCCGCACAAACCTGGGCTCTTCCGGTGCATCCGTATCAAATCCCGCTGCCACAATGTTCTGGGAATTGTCCCTCACACTCCATTTTGAGCCACGTCTTCCGACGCCTGCCCCGGAAAGGCCTGCTATCCTCATGTTCCTCAGATAGACGTCCTCCCAGGACCTCGCCTTGAATTCCGGGGCGGCAGGTCTCCTGCGCACCATCCTCCCCTCGTTGGGGTCGGGGGCGAAATCCTGTTCATCCTGCGCCAGCTGTGCCCGGCTTACCTGCTGCCGCCTTGCGGGTGCAGTCCCGTTCGCTGAATATGCGACTGGCATAAGGCTCGCGAAGCCCGACGCCTGCTGTGTTCTCCTCGAAGGGACAAGCGAATGGAAGAAGGACATGGGATTGGGAAACTGGACATGCCTTTGTTCCTGCTCCCTGCCTGAAACGAGTATGTTCGTGGTCGGTGATCCGTATCTGGAAACGTACTCGAGTTCTCTTCTGCTCTGGTCAGACAGAATGCCTCCCACATATGCGAATGCGATCGTTATGAGGTAGTTCCCCACCTTCAGGGAAGCCGCGGACTTCAGCTCATTTATGAAAGAACCCACATATGTTGTTGCAAAGCTCACATACGGGGATGCAATGGGAAGCCTTTCAAGCGTCTGCTCCACCAGAGTATAGGCAAGAACAGTGGCGTTTTGAAGTTTGATTGGTATAAATCCTGTCTGCAGCGCCATTGAAATACCAAAGAATATCGCGACAGGTACTATTGCAGCCATTATGGCTCGCAACGGTGACCCTGCGCGCCTCCCGCCTATGAACCCGCCTATCATCTGTCCGACAAGCGGGAGCCAGTACAGCATGAGCGAAATCATGAGTATGTACTTGGATGCAGCCCAGACGCTGTACGGTTTGCCGCCAAGACCGGGCCTCTTCCTCTTGTCCTGCTGCTTTGGCAGCTGGTAAACTACAGGCTGCTGTGTCGAGGGATCCATCGGTATCCTGTACATGTCCTCGGCATTGAAGGGCTGATCTGCATATCTCTTCAAGTTAAATCACCGGTCTGACATCCGTCTGACGATATTGACTTCATAATATTTAATATTGCGTCGCTCCCGCGTTTCCGACCGACTTCACTTGAGCTGCAAATGCCCTGGATGCATGCTCCGCATGTTTTTATATCTCCATTTTCAGTATTTCCCAGTGGTGCCCATTATGAATCTGCTGGTTCGCGATGCAATAATTGTCACGCAGGATGATAACAGATCAATAGTTGAAGGGAATTTGTTCGTTGAGGACGGGATCATCACTCACGTCGGGAAATCAACTGACACATCCGATTTTGTCGTCGAAGCAAAGGGCGGTGTTGTTGTCCCCGGGCTGATAAACACTCATACCCACGTCGCCATGACCGGCTTCAGAGGCCTTCTGGACGATTTGAACCTCGAACCATTTCTGGAAAAGACATTCAAGCTCGATTCTGGCAGAACCGATGAAGACATACGTCAGGCGTCACTCATGTCTTTGCGCGAAATGATAAGCGGTGGGACCACGAGCTTCGCAGATTTGTACTATTCGGAGAACGTCATAGCGGAGGCATGCAGGGACATCGGCATTCGCGGTTTCCTGGCATGGGTGACCCTTGACAAAGAGATCACCACGCAGGAAGGCGATCCTGTTTCGAATGCCGAACACTTTGTAAAAAGCTGGCGCGGAAAGGAGAGTCTCGTAACTCCCATGGTGGGAATGCAGGGGGTCTACGCATGTTCCGAAGACACGGTGCTTTCTGCGAAGGAAGTTGCCTCACGACTTGAAACAGGTCTGCACATGCATCTCTGCGAGACGAGGCATGAGGTCTACGGTCATGTAGGCAAGACAGGGAAGAGGCCGGTTGAATGGCTTGACCATATCGGTCTCCTCGACGGGAGCGTCCCGCTGCTGGCTGCCCACGGCGCATGGCTGACAAAGTCAGAGATGAGGACTCTGAAAAACGCGGATGTTCGTGTGTCGAGCTGCGCGAGGTCTAACATGAAGATCGGGTCAGGCATCCCCCCGGTGAAGGAACTGATTGATGAAGGGGTCACTGTGTCACTCGGCACAGACAGCGCGACCACAAGCAACAACCTTGACATGCTGGAGGAAATAAGAACGGCATCCCTTCTCCAGAAAGTCAGCAAGTGGGATGCGTCCGTGCTCCCCGCCGCGACGGCTCTGGACATGGCCACCAGGAACGCCGCTGCATCCCTTGGGGCGGCGGGCGAGATTGGGTCAATAGAGAAGGGGAAGAAAGCAGATTTTGTGGTCCTTGACAGTTCCAGCCTCAGGATGGCTCCCCTTACGAGGCAGAATGCAGTCAATCAAATTGTTTATAGCGCACAGGCAAGCGATGTTACACATACCATCATTAACGGAAAACCAGTCTACGCAGACAGAAAATTCACTCACTATTGATGAAGAGTATGATTCAAGCGTGCACATTCTTCGTGTATTCTTTGGCCCCGCATTCGTGTCTCTTGAACGCTTTATGAACTCGCAGGAATGTGGTGCCACCTGACAGCATTCGGCCGACTCCCCCAATCTACAGAGGAGATGAATGGAAGCGAATGATGATGGGCAAACACATGGATTATTCACAAAGCCTTTAATGAGCATTCTATTAAATACTGTAAGAGGGTAATAAACCCCCATAATGGCGGTTGAGGTCATGACGAACACGAGGAAAGTGTGGCTCAGCGCCCCCTTCCGTATACGAATCATTAGCGAAGGCATCGAGAAGGCCGACGGCATAAACAGGCTTGCCCGGATAATCGGATACAAGTCGAGAATACATCCTGCCTGGCCACTCAGGCAAATAGTTATCGGAAAACAGCCTTTTCCGTTTGAGAGGCTGATGAAATTGGCAGGGTTCACCGGCTACGATCCCGCGGATGTTCTCAAACATGAAGTCCCGACTGCAAGGGTCGCTAACGAGTTCAACGAAATTGCTCTGAAGCGTTATGGCTTCATAGCATACACAAACTGATTCCGTTCCGGGCAGATTGTCAGGATTTCATACCGGAATGAATGTTGCTTTCTTTTTCAAATAGGTAACCGAAGCTAGCCCTGATTATCCCGTCTGATATCTGTGACATGTGCAAAAATCATTATCAATCTGTAAATATACCAGGTGGACAGGGACGACACTGCCAGCAGCTCCTAGTCAAGCCTGGGGTTGCACCAACTCCATCCCATGGGATTAGGGGCATTGCTGGTGCCAGTTGGCCACTTAATATCAACTTCGATAACAATGCCTTTTATATAGCACTGTGAGATTAGCAAGTCTTAATCGCCAAACTGTGGTGTTAAAAAATGACCAGTAGTGTTGAAGGAAAGGGCGCTAACACCGGCGGTATAGGCGAACCATCGGCCCCTCCGAAGGCTGGCGGTTCTCCGAATACCAAGTGGTTTGTCGTCATCATCGTTTTGTTGGTGGTGATTGCGGGTCTTGCTGTAGTCATAGTGGCACAGCAGGGCAAGACCACTCCGGCTGTGAAGCCCGGAACATCGGCAAGCGCAACGTTATCGACCGCAACAGCAAATATTGGCCAGCAGGTCAATTATACCGTCACTGCCAACGGTCCGTTTCAACAGATCGTTGTGTATTGGGGAGACGGCTTTACCCAGACAGTTTCTTATTCTGGGTCAAAAGTAGTGGCTGTTTCTCACACGTACCATTCGACTGGTACCTTTGCTGTTTTCTATGATGTCGTCTTCAATTCGACATCTTCCGCCAACAACGCAAACGCGCTGAACATCGTGACAGTTGGATACCCCAACGCCCAAGTTCAGGCATCAGTAGAACAGTTTGTTGCCTACGGAACAATGGAACTTTATCCAGTTCTCAGCGACACGCCGACACTGACCAGCCCCATCTATGCGTTCACACCAGGATCCAGCGCTGTGTTCAACCTTTCTGCGGCAATACCTGCTCCAAACATCGAATACGGTGTTGTGTCTCAGAGCGTCTTAGTATACCAGGGAACACAGATGGTGCAGAGCTTCTCCGTGCCCTATGTTGGCAACGCAACATCTCAGACGGTGAACCTGATTAACATGGCTTCATCATACTACACGGTGGTCATAGCAAGTTACACGGCTCCTTTCGGTGCGAGCGGTCCGCTTTCCAGCCCCACGAATGTGACCTACACCTATTATGACATACCAAGTTTCTCAAACGTGAGCATCTCTACAGGTGGCGTCGCCTCTGGTCAGCTCGTAAGGTATGAGCTCGAGACAGGCGGCTTCAAGACACTCGACCCGGCGATTGAGTATGACACGGTGAGCAATGAAATTGTGATGAACACCTACCTGACACTCTTCGGTTACAACTCTACCGGAGCTTCCAACTCGTTCATACCAGTACTTGCAAAGGATCTGCCAACTGTCCAGAACGGTCAGGTAAACGGCATCGAATACAACTACACTGTTGCGGGACCGAACGGTGGCAGCCTGACAATCAACTCTCTGCCTTACCAGAATTACACAGTATACATCAATAACAACTCGAAGTGGCAGGACGGGACACCAGTGACAGCCTATGATGTCTACTATTCACTGATAAGGAACCTGTTGTTTGACGGCGGTTCTCCAGGCACGCCAGGCTGGATACAGGCTCAGTTCCTGCTGCCAGGCGACTACTACGCGAGCAACACGTTCTATAACATAACTACAAACATGACCTACAACAACGCAACAAACAGCCTTACGATGCACTTCCAGAGCCCCGTAGCACCGCAGCTCTTCTACGAGACATTCGGTCAGGCGGCCGGTTCCAACTGGGCAAGCGCAGCGTGGCTGATAAAGCATGGAGCAGGAATACCGTGGAGCGCTAGTGGCTTCCAAGCATACAAGGCTCAGGGCAACCAGGGTAGCTACGACACATACGTGCAGTACAACGTTCTTGCAGACGGGCCTTACACAGTCAGTTACAGTGTTCCGGGCCAGCAAGTCGTGCTCATTGCCAACCCGAACTTTGTGTCTCCGAACCAGTATTTCCCGGCGCCGGTAATCAAGACAATCTACATCAAGTGGGTAGCTCAGCCATCAACGTCGTACCTCAACCTGAAGGCAGGCTCCTCTCAGTTCTCGTCCGTACCGACGAGCCAGTGGAACCTTGTTGAGGGACTGCAGAAGACGCACACCGCAGACTACTTCGGTTTCCCGACCCTCGGCATATTCTGGTTCAACTTCAACGCGCTGGTTAACATGACAATGCTCTCCGGCGTTGACAAGAGCGCAAACCTGCCGGCAGTGCTGTTCGACAGCCTTGCCGCAAGGCAGGCATTCGCATATGCCTTCGAGTATGACCAGTTCATCCAGCAGCAGATCGGAAACGCAGTCTACAATGTGACGTTCGCCAGCAAGTATGCTGGAATGCTCCCGGCTGGAATGCTTTACAACCAGAGCATAACACAACTCAACACGACGACAAACGGCGTACCTTACTTCAACCTGGCAACGGCGCAGTCCATATGGGCCGGATTTGTCAACAGCTCGATGGGAACTAAAATGGGAATCAGCTACAGCGGTGGAATCGACCAGTATAACGGGAAGGCGCTGAACGTACCGATATTTATATTCAGTGCAGACCCGGTTTCACTCGCCGGTGCCACAAGCTGGGAAGCATACCTCGCTCAGGTCATCCCGGGCTTCCAGTCTACAATCTTCCCGACAGCGTTCACCAGCCTGCTTGCCTACCAGGTACAGGGGCAGAACCCCATGCCTGTCTATGAACTTGGCTGGGCCCCCGACTACCCGTACCCGACAGACTACCTTGGACCAATGGCATTGCCGGTCAACTCGAGCACATACCCTGGCCCGAACGACATGACACCGTACTGGTTCAACGGCAACACATCCAACCCGCTGATGGGCCAGTCGAGTATGGTCTCACAGTCGAACAACCTGACTTCGATGCTCAACGACTACCACAATGCCACAGTAGCGGACCCGGCGCACGCAGAGGCATGGTTCCACGCCATGAACGACATGCTCATCAACATGACGTTCTATGTCTACATATTCCAGACGTACACCTTCTGGATATACAACACGAGCGTGGACAAGAACGCACTGCTGCAGTGGGAGCAGTCCACATACACTGGACAGTCGGGAGACCTCCTGTATCAGTATGTGAAGTACACCTGATGAGTATCCGACTGGTCGGACCACAAAACCTTTTACACAATCTCTTCCAGTTTTATTTTCATGTCATGTTTCTCTTGTGTTCCCCGGCACAGAACATACAAGTTGCATTCCTCCGTCATGGTCTGATGTTGCCTGCTATTGGCCAAGGGAGCATGTGCGTACCCCGCTTCTGTTCATAAGCGGGAAGAGTCAGAGCCATTGACGATAATATCGGCTGCCCTCCTTCTCGGGAGCAGATGAATGCAGCTGAAAAGGCTTCTCCTATCCCGTTCCAGGCTATTCGATCCTTCTACTTCTTGGGCTGCTTGACCGGACTTTAGGCCACAGCCGGCGATATCCGTGGATTTGAAGCCAGATTGCGGACGCCTCAAGCAAGGCGATGACGCAATACATGTAAATCATATAGGTGATGCCTGAAAGGGAGAAACTCCTCTCAAACGACGAGTAGAGTGGCCCCCTGGGCCTGAGGAAGTATATTTCAGGCAGTATCAGCCCGTCGAAGAATATGGCAAGCACATCGTACGAGATTCTGAAGAAATCGGATAAGACATATGAGAAGAGCTCACGCTTGGTGAGATCCTTGGAACTGACTTCTTCCTCACGCACTTGTCTTTGTGATACTTTTACGTATCCTGGATGCCTCTTCTGCATAGCTCCCCTTTCTGACAACGTCGGTTTTGTCATAAATGAGGCATGACACAAAGTGGTCTGCGGCCACCTCTTTCAGGCGGGGAATATCGGGCTTCCGCATGATGAGTTTGATGGATGTTGATTCCTCTCCAATGCCGATGGACTTGACCGCCTTGAACCTGACGCCTCCCTGTCTCTCGGCCTCTTTCGCCATTATACGTCTGAAAATCTCAAGCGATGCGTCGCTGATGTTCCCGCTGAAAACGATCTCCAGTTCCCAGTTCGGCTCGTCAAGGATTATTTCCACAAGTTCAGGCAGTTCGGTAGCCTCAATGTTTCTTGTCCTGTCAAGCATGTGCTGAACCGATTTGCTCATATCCCTGGGAGACCATCCGCAGTTTTCCATGGCGACAGGGCACCTGGGGTGGAAATAGCACCCGGCGGGCGGATTTGCGGGGCTGGGTATTTCGCCCTCCAGGACAATCTTCTCCCTCTTTGTCCTCGGATCCGGCACGGGTATGGCGCTCAGGAGCGCAGCAGTGTAGGGGTGCAGCATCTCGGAGAACAGTTTCGAAGTCTCAGCAAGCTCGATTACCTGTCCAAGGTACATTACCGCTACCTTGTCCGCCATTATCCTTATGACGCTGAGGTGGTGGGATATGAATATGTACGAAAGGCCCATCCTCGACTGGATATCCTTCAGTATGTTCAGTATCTGGGCCTGGACGGACACGTCAAGCGCCGATGTGGGCTCATCCAGCACAAGAAGGAGTGGGTCGATGCCTATGGCCCTTGCGACGCCAATCCTCTGCCTCTGCCCCCCGCTGAACTCGTGTGGGAACCTGTAGAGGTGGTCCTCGCTCAATCCTATGCTTTCCACGAGCTCCTTCGTCTTTTCGAAAATCTCGCCCCTGTGCATATCGGTGAGAAGCTTCATTGGCTCGGCAATACTGTCTTTGATAAGCTTCCTTGGATCAAGTGAACTGAACGGGTCCTGGAATATGGGCTGCATTTTCCTTCTTGCCGCCCTAAGCTTCCTTTCGCTCATCATGGTCAGCGAATACTGCTTTCTGAGGTGGCCCAGCTGATCGGTAAGTTCAGAGGTCCTTCTCCCGTCCTCCTCGCTCGGTTCATCCTTGTTCTTCAGTGAATGAAGCTCTTCCTCGAGCCTGATTACGTTCTTCATGACGTCGTCTGGCAAATCGAAGTACACATATCCGTCTGTTGCTTTTATAAGCCTGAGGATCGTCCGCCCGAGAGTTGTCTTCCCGCATCCTGTTTCACCCACAACACCAAGGGTCTCCCCTCGGCGAAGCTGGAAGGTGACACCATCCAGCGCCTTCACGTATCCCGTCGTCCTGAGGCCGTTTGAAATCTCGAAGTGCTTCTTGAGATCGGAGACGTAGAGGAGTATGTCGCTCTTGGGCATCTCTGCAGGCATTGCCATCTCAGCTCACCTTCTGCTGGTCAGGATAAAGCCAGCACGCTACCCTGTGTCCCTTTCCGACGTCCACAAGAAGCGGTTTCTGCTTCTCGCATATGTCCATTTTGAACGCGCACCGTGGATGGAAGCGGCAGCCTTCCGGCGGCGTAATCAGGTTGGGCACGCTGCCGGGAATGGAACTCAGTTTCTGGAATTTCATTCCTCCGTCGGGCGTCTTGGGGATGGATTGCAGCAAACCCTGCGTGTAGGGGTGCTTGGCGTTGAAGAAAATCTCATTCGAGGTTGCCTCCTCAACAAGATTGCCTGCGTACATCACGCCGACCCTGTCACACATTTCGGCGATGACTGCCAGATCGTGCGTGATGAAAAGGACGGACGAGTCAGTAACGCTTCTCAGCTCCTTGATGAGGTCAAGGATCTGGGCCTGCGTCGTGACATCGAGGGCGGTTGTCGGCTCATCCGCAATGAGCAATCTTGGATTGCTCGAAAGTGCCATCGCGATCATCACTCTCTGCTGCATGCCGCCGCTCAACTCATGCGGATATGAATCAATGACTCTCGTGGGTTCTGCTATGTTTACCAGTTGGAGAAGTTCAAGTGCCCTCTTTCTTGCCTCATTCTTGAAAGGTTTCTCTGTACTCTTTCTGAGAAGCTTCAGAGCGATTATGTACGGCAGGTTCTTCCTGAAGATCTCCATCTTGAGCTGTCGTATCTGCCTTCCAAGACTCCTGATCTCTGTTCTGTCCACTTTCGTGCTTGCTTCCTTGATTTCTTTCCTCAGATTCTGCACTTCGCCCTGCAATTGTTCTATTGCACTGGCGTCCTGTTCCTGTTTTGCCTTTGCAAGTGCAGTCCGTGTCTCTGCAAGCTTTGACGAAAGTCGCCTGACTTCAGCCTCCTGCTCATTTTCCATCTCGAGCTGCCTGAGACTCAGCTCAAAGACGTTGTCCAGCTGCCTGTAGTAATCTCTTGCCTTGAAAAGTCTGGCCGTCTTTATGCCAGTCTTCTCTTCACCTGCAATCCTTATGATCTCGGAATTTATTCTCTCCCTGTTTTTCTCATTTTCAAACAGATCGTTGAGAGAAGGCTCAATCTCCGCAAATCCAAACTGCCTTGTCCATCTGTTGATTACCTTTTTCCTGTCCTCTGGGTCATGTGCAGCGAGCACATCGTCCACAAATGAATCAATATCATCCTGCTTGATCGTTTCTCTCCTGATTATTGAATTCGCGATCCCGATTCTGTCGTGGAGCATTATAGACTCCATTATCTGTTCGCCAGAAGTGATGACGGGATTCAGCGCGAGGAAAGGCTCCTGGAAGATCATGGCCACCTTCTTTCCTCTTATCCGCGAAAGAATGTAATTGTGCCTCTTGATGTACCTTTTCCTCCTTCTTACCTTGACGTTTGTCTCGCTCTTGACATTGACAGTCGACATCTTCTCGATGTCACTGACAATGTTGAAACCGTCGATGAATATGCTTCCGCCCATAATCCTTCCCGGTGGATCAGGTATGAGGTCCATTATCGAGTTCGCGGTGACGCTCTTGCCGCACCCGCTTTCGCCGACGAGACCGAAAATCTCACCTTTTCTAATGCCAAGCGTGATGCCGTCAAGCGCCTTGACAATGCCACGTGAAGTGAAGAACCTGGTGACGAGTCCATCCACTCTAACGTAATAGTTGCTGTTTTGTCCGTCCGAAGAAACCGCCATCACAATCCTCTCAATTTAGGGTCGAAAACATCTCTGAGCCCATCCCCCATTAGATTTACAGCAACGGTGAAAATAAGCAGGAAGACGCCGGGGACTGTAACGGCCCACCAGTATCCGCCGACAAGAACACTGTTCCCATCGTTTATCATTGTCCCAAGCTCTGGAATGAGGGGGCTGATAATCGGCAGATTTATGAAACGGAGGCCCGCCAGTATCAACACGACGGTTCCGAGGTCAAGTGATAGCTGAACAAATGAAGGAGAGAGGACGTTAGGAATGACGTGCCGGAATATTATCCTGATTTTCGAGGCGCCGCTCGCTCTGGAGGCCTCGATAAATTTCATGCTCTTGACTGTAAGCGTGACGCCCCTTGTGAGCCTTGCGTAGGTGGGCCACCAGAGGATGACAAGAGCAGCAAGAAGATTGTTTAGAGAATAGCCAAGCACATACACGAAGGCAATTGCAAGTATCAGTGAAGGAACACTGAAGAATATGTCTGTAATCCTCATCAGCGTCTCGTCAACAACTCCGCCCAGATAACCTGCGACGGCCCCCACAGTTATGCCTATCAACAGTCCAAGCAGGACCACTTCAAGGGTAAACGTTATGTCCGTTTTAAGGGCAGCGAGCATAATCGGTAATATTGGCTGTCGTGAAAGCGAAGTCCCGAACCAGAACCACCAGTGCGGAGCTGTCGCCGCGGCCGTGCTCGGGATTATAAATGGACCCGTCGGAGGATTGGCAGTCAGCGGAAATACCCAGCTTGTCACCTGATCTATGTTGCTTACGCCAAGATATGCAGGGTAAACGTAATCAAGAATAGTCAGTGCAAAGTACACCATTGTTATGCTGAAGCCGACGACCGCCAACTTGTTTCTCGTGAATGCCTTGAAGGTGGCAGAAAAGTCTTCCAGCATCGGGTGTCTTTTCTTCGCAGCCGTGACGGCGGGTTTCATTTTACCGGTTACGTTGACATCAGCCATTGGTGCTCCCTCAGTACCTTATCCTCGGATCTATCAGTGCGTACACGATGTCCACTATCAGGTTCGCGACCATCAGGATCACTCCGAATACGAGTGTACTTCCAATAACGGCAAAAATCTGGAAATTTATCGCCGCCTGCACCGAGAGCAATCCTAAGCCGGGGTAGTTGAAAACAGTTTCGACAAGCACAGCCCCGCCAAGGAGGCTCGCAAACAGAAGCCCCATGACGGTGACCGTCGGAATCAGGGCGTTTCTCCTTATATGTCTCTTGATGACATCCCTTTCAGGCACTCCCTTTGCCCTTGCTGTGCGCACATACTCCTGATAAGTGCTGTCCACCATGCCCGCCCTTATGAACCTCAGAATACCCGCAAGAATGCCGTATGTAAGAGTCAGAGTCGGGAGCACGACATGCATGAACGACCCCCACGCGTAAGACCAGTCAGCGTGGAGCAATGCATCAAATATCGGTATATGAGTCGGCGATGTTATTCCATTGGTGTAGAAGGACGGTGCAATCGGGACATCGGGGACGGATCCGCTGATCGGGAATACGCCGAACGGGTTGCCTGTTATCACATTCTTGCCGAGCCCTATCTGCAGCATGACGGCAAGCCAGAAGGCGGGCATTGCAAACCCAGAAAGGGAGAACACTCTGCCGACCTGATCCGCAACGCTGTTCGGCCTGGCACCAATGAACGTGCCAAGCGGAATCGCTATTGCCAGGGCAAGGATTGTTGCAAAAAGTGCAAGCTGTATTGTGTTAGGAAAAGCCTGCTCTATTGCCAGCGTGACAGAACCGGGGTAACCGGCAAGGTTCATAACACCAAGATCACCATGGAGGATGAGCCACACATATTTGAAATACCTAAGCGGAAGAGGCAGATTGAGTCCAAGAAGTATTGCAGCGTTATGCAGCTGTATTGTTCTTGAGATACCTGATTTGGGATTGAAGTATGGTATTTCAAGCAGTGCCGGAGGAATCATTGCCTCAAGCAGGAACATCAGAAGCGTCAGGCCGAGCAGAGTAGGTATGAGGACCAGTATACGCCTGACAATATAGAAGCGCAGTTCCATTTCCGCTCGTTTCACTTATAAGGATACGGTATATATGCACTTTTCTGTGGATGTTGTTTCGTTGTGTTAAATGAATTCCAACCGGCATGACCGCGACTCGTCACTGGCGAAATGTATTCGCATGCAAACTTCAATTGAGTCTCCTGGCGCCATTTTGGCTTATCTTTTGTTGACTCCCGTCGTGCTTCGTACAGCCACCTTCTGAATCAGTCGGGAGGTATTCTCCAGCGGCTTTGAAGGAAAATCCGATGTTCACATCCGTCGCGACTCCATGGCTTCCTTTGCAAAAAGTACATATACCGATTTGTCTAAGCATTCACTGAAAATAGATATTAGTGTTCTGTTGTATCGCACAGATTATCAGATGGGTGACAGGGATTGAAGTTTACATTTTATGGCGGGGCCGATGAAGTCGGCGGACTCGCAGTTACTGTTGAAGACGGCTTTGGAAAGGTAATGTTCGACTATGGCCTGATACCGAAGGATCCGCCAGTTTATCCGCTTCAGGCACCGCCTGTTGACGAGATCATACTGACTCACGCGCATGTGGATCACTCCGGGATGATACCGTGGATAGCGTCAAGATACCAGGTTCCGGTTCACGGAACTTATCCGACGAAGGAAGTTGGAAAACTGCTCATGCTCGACAGCCTCAAGGTCGCGAAGATGGAAGGATACATGGAACCGTACGAGAACGGAGATGTGGAGGACACGATGTCGCTCTTCTCGGTCGAACGGTTCGATAACGGGTTTGACATCGGAGGCACCGAATTCATACCGAGGCAGGCGGGCCATATTCCGGGAGCGGCAATGTTCGAATTCAAGGGCGAGAACACAGTGCTTTTCACCGGTGACATACACACCGCCGAGACGCGGCTCGTACCTGGGGCCATCGTGCCAAAGGCCGACATCCTTGTCATAGAATCAACATATTCCGGGCGCGACCATCCGGACAGAAGGAAGACAGAAAACGAACTCTTGGACAAGGTGAAGGAGATTGTAGACAGGGGCGGTCAGGCCATACTCCCTGCCTTTGCCGTCGGAAGGACCCAGGAGCTGCTGATGATACTTGAGAAGACAGACTACAACATCTGGGTCGACGGCATGGGCCGCAAGATAAACAGGATATACAACCATTCCAGGGAATATGTGACCTCCCACTCCGCTTTGAAGAGGGCTTGCCTGAAGGCGTTCGCGGTGGAGACCAACGAAGACAGGTTCAGAAGCGACAGGGCCGATGTCATAGTAACCACGAGCGGAATGCTGGACGGTGGACCCGCGCTGACCTACATCGAAAAAATAAAAAACGATACAAAAAGTGGCGTGCTGATGAGCGGCTTCCAGGTTGAGGAATCAAACGGCTACAGGCTGCTGCATACGGGTCAACTTGAAATAAACGGGGTACTGGAGACAGTCAAGTGCGAGGTGAAGCGATTTGACCTTTCTGCCCACGCGGGCCACTCGGAACTCGTTGATTTTGTCAACAGGTGTGATCCGGAGACTGTAATACTGGTTCACGGGGACGGCGACAAAAGGCAGCCGCTTGCCGACGCTCTTGGCGAAAGGCGGGTGTTCATGCCCAAGAAGGGAGAGACGCTGGCCCTCTGATCAGGTTGCCTCGACCCTCTTCACAATCTCGTCCGTCATTTCCGAACACTTTGATGGCGGCACAGGCCTCGATGTGTAGCCCGGTAGAGCGAGGTCGTATGTGACATGCTTCTTTTCCTTTATTGTCTCGTAGACTGCATTCCACACTTTTTCAGCAGCCTCTCTCTCGCCTAGGTACTTCAGCATCATTTCTCCGGAAAGGATGGTCGCAACAGGGTTTACCTTATCCTGGCCCGCGTATTTGGGGGCAGAACCGTGGACCGGTTCAAACAAAGCCATATCCTCCCCTATAATGGCCCCGGGTGTTATACCCAGCCCGCCAGCAAGTCCAGAACACAGGTCGGAGAGTATGTCACCAAACAGGTTTGTCGTTACAATGACATCATAATCCTGGGGCTTCTTCACAAGCTGCATGGCCATGTTGTCGACGAGCCTCTCTTCGAACTGTATCGAAGGGTATGACTTTGCGATCTTCTGCGCGACTTCCTGGAAAAGGCCGCCTGTGAACTTCATAATATTGGCCTTGTGGACGGCCGTGACCTTGTGCCTCTTCTCCTTGAGCGCATATTCAAACGCGAATTTGACAATCCGCTCGGATGCCTTTCTCGTGACAATGCCTATCGTCTCAGCGGCAGAATGATCCCTGTCGACCCAGTGCTCCACGCCCGAGTAGAGTTCCTCCGTTGCCTCCCGCACGACAACAAGGTCCACATCCGAATACAGCGTACCCTCACCTGCAATGGACCTTGCCGGCCGGACGCTTGCATACAGATCGAGCATCTGCCTCAGTGATACATTTACGCTCCTAAAGCCGCCGCCGATTGGCGTCGTCAGAGGGCCCTTGAGCCCCACCTTGTTCTTCCTCAGGCTCTCCAGGACGCTCTCTGGAAGCGGAGTCCCCTTTTCTGCAATTACTTTCTGTCCAGCCTCTACCACTTCCCAGTCGAATCGCACTCCAGTCGCTTCGAGAACCCTCACTGCGGCCTGCGTGACTTCTGGTCCTATGCCGTCCCCCGGAATCAAAGTAACCCTGTAGACCATAACAACCACTTTTATGGCCTGAAAGAATCATCAGAGGTTATTTAACAGTTGGCTGGTGCCTGCCTACCTGTTTGTTCCGCCCCTCTGGTGCAGTCTGAGGTTGAACGTCTTGATCAGGCTGTACAGGACCTTCGGCATTTCCTCGTAATTCTTGATCTCGTACATCTCACCCTTGCCATTGCTTGCCATTCCCTGGCACACGTCGTCCCTTGCATCCAGTCCTGTTGTCATCATAACGTGCAGCTTCGGAAACAATGCTGCAAGCTGCCTCGGATCGTGGCCCATGGTATAATTGCCGTCTGTGACGACTACACCTATCTTATTGGGAGTCTTTGCTTTTTCGAGCTCCCTGAGGCCCGCCCTCAATCCCTCCTCTATGTTGGTGTATCCCATGGCGTTCAGGTCAAGGAGATCGCCAATGAGCTTTTCCATGTCCGCATCCTTCTCCATCTTCTTTATTGTGTTTGCCTTGTTTTCGAAGAGCACCACCGCGTACTCAATTCCCTTGAGCCTGTGCGCCAGGACAGCTATCGAGCTAGTTGCAACGGCGAGCTTCTCCCCTGTCATTGAGAGGCTTGCATCGATCATAAGCACGCATGCAATGTGTTTCAGTTCTTTCCTCTCAAGCACTATTTCCTCGGGCTGAATGTCCCTGGGGGAAGCAATATTATCCAGTGTGCTGGCTATCTCAATCTCCCCTTCAACGCCCGGCCTGTAATCCACAAGCCTTTTTACCGTAGGCATCTTGGTGGGGCCGAGCTGCCTCAGTGTCCTGTCTATTATTGCCCTTATTGCAATCCTTTTTGCCGCCCTCACAAGCGATGGGTCCTTTGCCTTGAGCCTTATCTTCTGGTAGTTTTTTGCAATCGACCAGATAATTTCCTCTCCGGTTCCCCCGGGAACATCGACTATACCCTTCAACCGTTGCATTATGTCCAGGGCATCGTCAGGCTCACTCTCTACTTCCTGATCGTTTTTTTTTCCTCGGACTTCTTCTCCGGAGGCTCTTCATTCGACTCAGCTCTGACCTGAGCGGGCTGCTCAATCGGAATATCTGTCAGAACCTTCTCAAGTATTTCGTCTATTACCTCATAGACCGTCTTCTTGGCATCTTCACGGAGTTCGACCCTGGTGGGTATTGACATGTACGCGGCCTCCCGGAATGCCGCGAATGAGGTTCCCATTCTTGAAAGAAGGAGGGCCATTCCTGTGGCCGCCCTGATTGATGCGCCGCGGCGAATCGAGGGGTGCACCCTTGTTTCGCGGATGATGGATGTGACTGCCCTGATGACACGCTGCTCCTTGATTCCAGTCCTCGTCTCAACTATGAGCCTTTCTTCCTCCTCCGACTGATAAGTGAGGGGCAGCAGCTCAAACCTGTCTGACAATGCCTCTGAGAGGGAGCTCGTGGCGACAAATTCACGTGGGTTCTGCGTTGCAATGATCAGAAAACCCTCTTTTGCCATCATGGTGCCAATCCTCGGGACCTCTATCTTTCCCTCGTCCATTGCTGGCAGCAGAACGTTTTGCACGCCCTCATTAAGCCTGTTCAGTTCGTTGATGAAAAGGATGCCACCTGTGTCCATCGCCGATGTCAGCGGCCCGCTTATGAACGCATCCATTGTGTAGCCTTTCTTCATCACGATGGGGGGATCAAACCACCCTGTCAGTTTCTGTTCAGTGTAGCGCTCATCGCCGTCAACACGGAATATGGGCCGGTTGAGATGGTCTGCAATGGCTGTCGCCAGAACCGTCTTTCCGACTCCCACTGGACCCTCTATGAGGGTGTGCCTCCCTGCCAAGGAGCAGAGCAGCGCCAGCCTGAGCTCCTTTTCCCTTCCTACTATGCCGTTCTTTGCCTTTATGGCATCCACGGCATCTTCTACGGTTCCACCGAGTGCGGATGTCTCACGCAAAATCGACACCTCTCCGCATCCTCTGCCAACACCAGTCAGGATTGTCGATCATAGCACTTGGTTTCACGTTATAATATATCATTAATTAAACTGTCGGTTTTGCAATTACCGTGTCCTCGCCCCTCCTCAAAACAAACATATATTGTGGACGAGTATCGAATGGGCATCCAGGAAAGTTGAAACAGCTGGTTCCATTCATGCGGGCTATCGAGTTTCAAAAAGTCTCGAAGGAGGGCAGGGACGTTTCCCTGAAAGGAGTTTCCTTTGCCGCGCAATCGGGGGAAGTCACATGCCTTACGGGCCCGCCGGGTTCAGGGAAGGGAACTGTTGTATCCATCATCGCAGGACTGACCACGATCGACGGCGGAAGGGTCCGTGTCCTGGGAGTGGATCCGTTCTCCTCCCTACAACTGAGCCGCAGCTGTGCATTCGTTTCGGGCCGCTATTCACTCCCTTCGAACCTTTACCTGGATGATATGCTCGTCCACGCATCCAAGCTGTATGGATTCACGCGGGATGATGCCAGAGAGGCGTTGCGGCTGCTGGACCTGTGGAATGAAAGGCACGTGCGTATTTCCAGAATTCCGTCTCACAAGGTGGAGATTGCCAAATTTCTTCTTCCCATCTGCCGCAGGCCAGAGCTCATGATTGTGGATTGCATGGACAAGGCACTCGATCCGTCCCAATTGAGTTTCATCTACTCCTGCCTTGCTGACATTGTCAGAAACAAATCATCCACGCTCTTCATAACCACTTCTGATAGGCGCAGCGTGGAAGATTTCGCGAATTCCTTTGTAAGGATCCAGGACGGCTGTGTGAAAAGCGGGTTATCCCTTTCCGAAGGCGCTGTCCGCTCCGGTTCAAGGCTGCGGCTTCGGGTCTCCGACGTTGTGCTTGCAAGCCGGGTTCTCAATGCTGTGGGTGTTGAAGGTGGTTCCATACTGATACGAGAACCACCCGATGGCATTTCTTCCGCCATCGCGCTGCTTGAGGGGAGCGGAGTGAGGATCAAATCAATTGAAAGGGTAGGGGAGGAATTCTCGGTTGGAGAGGACGAGAACACAAGCGCTTCGTGATTTCGTTGAAATCCTTGTAATGAGGCTCGAAATGGACTATGACTCGCTTGCGTCCGCAGTCCTAATATTGGTCGTCATATCCCTGGGCGCGGTAAACCCGTTCCTTCCAGTCTTCAACAGTGTCCCGCTTCCGGTAATCAGCCCTCCCGTGCTCACCGTCATTCAGGCCCCAGATCCAATTCAACGGTTCTTTGAGCTGAACACTGTGTTCGATTCATTTATTCTGAGCGGCTTTGCCGCACTTGCCCTTCTCTTCAAGAATCTTTCGTTTGGCGCCGTGGGGGACATAAGGGACGGGACAATGTCCACTCTTATCCTCATGCCGGGGGGAAGGAAGGCTGTGTTTTCGTCTATAATTGTTTCCTCGGCGCTCCTTCCTTATCTTGTTTTTTCAATTCCTGTTCTGACCGCCATGGCGCTTTCCGCCAATTCGCCTTCCCCGGCCGATGCTCTTCTAATTGTAGGTTTCAACTTCCTTGCCGTTATGGGCCTGGCGTCAGTCACACTCTGGACAGGGGTCATTACAAGGAGTCCTGCACGATCCTTTGGTTACGGAATGTCCTATCTTGTCGTGTCGCTGCTTCCTGTTCTGCTCGCCCTGCACAATGACAGCACGCAGCCGCTGTTCGTGTCTGCGCTGCTCACGCCTTCTCTTTCGGCAAGCGCCTACGTTTTATTGTCAGCTCCGGCAATAAGCTTTCCCTCTCTTTCCCCGGCCCCGGATTACATGACGCCCACACTGATTGTAATGTTGGTGGCCGGTCTTGTATTCAATACGCTGATTTTCTATCTCCTGTACTACTACTGGACAAGGCGCGCATCTTTTTGAGGCAGCATTATTCACTCCTTCCATATTGCCAGAGCCTGCCTGATATACCAAAGGGTAATATCAAATGCGGGGCATTTCGTTGAAGCGGATGTCAAACGAAGGCTCTGTGTTGAGGGCAGCGCTTATACTAGTCGTTGCCGTGACTCTTGTCATTTCAGCTTTCAGCTTATTCAGGGTCGTTTACCCGACCTCACCGCAGAAAACGACTCCAGGAGGGCAAACATTCAAGCTTTTCCTCAACCAATTCAACGACACAAGCGGACTGGGCGCAAACGAAACCAGTTTTTCCCCCGTGTCACAGTCCATAGTCCTCATAGAGGGTCTTGTGTACAACAATTCAAGCGCATTGCCCATTGTCTCCTCGAGGCTCTTCGTCGCTGTCTTTCCAGTCGAGACCGTAATCGCCACCAACAGTTACGGGGTCTACCAGTATTACATAATGTACAGGGGCAACGGTGATTTTGCATACAAGATTCCAGGTTACTATCCCAGAACTGTTCATATAGATGCAGGGAGAAACATTGTGTGGGCGAACATGAGCATGGAGCCAATGCCCAAGTACAAGGTTGCGGGCAATGTATCCGATGCCTACGACAACAGGATAGCGGATGTGGGCGTAACAGCAGCCGACTTCTACCAGGCGGTTGGCGCTCTGTCTGGCGGGAACGGGAGCTTCGCAATGTATCTCACAAACGGCAGCTACCAGGTCAGATTTTCAGGAATCAATTACATTGCCTTGAATGTGACTCTGAATGTCAGCGGCCGCAGCATCACCAACCTGTCAGTCAGGCTGACTCCGAGCGTTCCTTCACCCTTCAGTCTCGGTGGGTATGTTCTCAACACAGCGGGCCATGCGGTAGCAAATGCGACGTTGTCCACCTTCCCTATCCTTAACGGCACGAAAACCGGAGCCGATGGCCATTTTACACTGAAGAACATGTATGGTTCGGTCAAATTGAACGTAAGCTCGCCTGGGTATTCAGATGGTTCCTTCGTTGTCACTTCCATAGTGGCTGACCAGACCGAACTCAATCTGACAATGCATCCCCTCTTCTCCATCGGTCAGGGCCTTCACATCATCAATCTCACATCATCGTCCCAGACTGGTGATCCTTCAACAAACGCAACCTCTCTGGTTTCCACCTTATCCTCGGCAAATCCATCCGGTCCCGTTTCTTACGCTCCAGCTTCTTTGTCCCTTGGCTTCAGCTACGGAGGAAGCCCACTGCCCAACATTCAGTTCCTGGCATACATAGACTCGGCAGGAATATTCTACAGGGGCATATTCGGCTCAGGCAGCCAGAGCATTGGCTCCATTCGGCTGAACTTTTCAGGCTCATACAGCATCGCTGTGCTTACGCTCTTCTACGGCCGGTACAGCACTTCCTCATTCTACAGCGGCTCTTCCTCGCTCTCCCTGCAGCTGTCAAGGCAGGCATCCCACAACCTCTCGATTAATGCATCGGACCGGCTTCACAACTTCAGCGTTCCTGCAGGCGGCATTTCAGTTTCGAATTCACTTCTCACAATCCCTTTTGTCGCACATGCATCCGGCAACTCCACCGTCTTCAGATACTTCCTGCCGGACGGCCGGTATTCCTTTTCCTATACGGGACCGGGATATGTCAACGCCTCGGTTGCTGCGAACATCTCCGGGAACAATGTCAGTGTCAACCTGCCCCTGTTGCCGTACCTTGTGGTGCTGACTGACAGTTCGAATCTGACCTGGAATGTTAGCCTCACATCTTCAACCGGCATCAGCAATACGACTCTAGGCGGAAACACTGCACTGGTGTTCCAGGAGCACATCGGTAACTACTCCATGGCCTCGACGACAATGAACGGCACATACCCCCTGTCCGCGTCGTTCAGCATCTCGGCCGCCATCCCCGTCATCACACTCTATTTCAACAGGACGTTTGCAAACATCTCGTCCGCCGCTGCCAGAAGCAGCTTCAACGCGACCACTGGCATCTACAACGCAACTTTCACCATGAGCACAACGGCTGCATCAGCCCTTCTCCTTGATGGCATGCAGCTCCTTTCCCTGAATTTCACTCCATCCCTTTCAACAGCTTACATCTCGCATGCGGCATTCTCCTTCGCCGGGAATTCGACTGTTTTCGCGCATCCACATACTGTCGAGGGAGGTATCCTCACAATAAACCTAATCTCCTCGGGACTCAATTCCACGGATGGAAATGACATGGTGGTCAGCCTGGTCCTCAAGCTAGATTACTCAATCGCAACTGTCATGCCGGTTGGAAGCGGCTACACAACATGAGGTAGGAAAATGGACTGGAGAGAAAATTACCTTGAAAGGAAATATGCGCTGAAGAAGGGCGAGCAGCAGAATCCCTCTGTCGCCGGACCAACTGAAGATCAGGGGAGCGGAATTGAGAAGATGATTGAAGAAGGGCAGCTTCAGCTGGCAGCAAGAAGGGGTTTCGAAACAGCGCTTGGCGCTTATCTCAGAAGATTCAAGAAGACAATAGACAGCTCAAGCACCTACAGGGAATTCATCTCGGATTCAATTTCCTCATTCAGTACGGTTAATGATTCAATACTCACTTCAGATTCAAGAGATGCACTGAAATTCACCAGCCTTCTCGTGTGGGATAATGGCCCAGGCAGAGACCAATTTGAAGCTATCGTGTCCCTGTCAACACTCTACTTCGAATCATACGAGCCGTTCGTCTTCGGGGGTGGAATCAAGCCTAATGCTGAGAGAATGAAACTTCTCTTCAGGGAGGCAATGAGCCGGTCTGGTACGGAGGACTGATCGGCTGGAGACAAAGTGCAGATTGGGCAAACCAGCCAGCTCTCCCATGCTTTTCGCCGGTGTGGCCTCAGGGGTGGATTTAGCCTCATCCCTCTCCAGATTCATAATTCCGGTTGCCGCAATCGTTGCAGCAGCCTATTTGTTCAGGCTTTTCGGATTCGGCTGGAAAATATACCGGCCGTCCAATACTTCCGGAGGCACAAATGAGAAAGTCGGCGCTTATCAGAGGGAGCTTGACATGATAAGGGGGGGCCATTACCTGCCTTATGTGGAGGCAATGGGTGAAATGGTGAAGGAGTCGGGGGGCGATGTTTCCGCTTTTGGAAGACTTCGCTCGGAGTTTACGGCCATTGCCGGGGAAACCGGCCAGGGAGAAGCATCGACGCGCGCGGACATTGACCGAATCATTGAACAGATGGCGCTCATATACAAGGAGTCGACCGGGGACGAGGGCTTGTCGCTCAGCCGGGGAAGGAGGTAGGGGCTCATGACAGGTGCGGTCATGGAAGAAAGAGAGAGAAAAGGCCTGGATGAGAAGATGCTGCGGCTCCGGCTTGAGATCGGAAAGCGCGTCATTGGGTCGGAAAGGATAGTGAGGTTCATGCTCATCTCGATCCTCACCGAAAACCACATTCTTCTGGAGGGTGTCCCAGGTCTGGCCAAGACAAGGCTTGCAAATGAGTTTGCAAGACATCTCGGCCTGGACTTCAAGCGAATTCAGTTCACCCCGGACATGCTTCCGACCGATGTGATGGGAAACTACGTCCTGAATCTGCAGACAAGGAAAATGGAATTCAGGGAAGGACCTGTTTTCACAAATGTACTGCTTGCGGACGAGATAAACAGAACGCCGCCGAAAGTGCAGTCAGCACTTCTGGAGTCGATGGAGGAGAGGCAGGTAAGCTCAAACGGCCAGATGCATCCTCTGCCCGAGCCCTTTTTTGTTATAGCCACTCAGAACCCGATAGAGCAGGAAGGCACATTTCCGCTGGCGGAGGCGCTGCTGGATCGTTTTCTGTTCAGATACAGGATGACTTACCCCACAAGGGAAGATGAACTCAAGGCAGTTCGCACCTCCCTGGATGCGGGTGAGAGACCCGAGTTTTTCACGGCCGAAGAGATCAGGTCGCTGAGGCAGACAGTGAAGGATGTCCATGTATCGGACGAGGTGTCCGAATATGTGGTTGACCTTATCAGGCATACAAGGGAGGCAAAAGGAGTCTTTCTAGGTGCCAGTCCGCGGACGAGCGTCAAGTACATCAGGGCCATAAGGGCAAACGCGCTCCTGTGCGGCAGAGATTATGTCCTGCCTGACGACGTGAAATTCATTGCATATGAGATGCTGAACCACAGGCTCATACTTCAACCTGAAATGCATCTGGAGAGCGACAACGAGCCACTTGCGGTGATGAATGCGGTCATAAACGGGATAATAAAGGACGTGAAAGTTCCAAGATGATAAAGTGGTCCACCTACCCGCTGCTGTTTCTGCTCACTTTCGGCATATTCGAGGCAGTTATGCTCGGATACAGCTACTTCCTGATTTTTTCGCTGCTTCTTTTCTTCACTGTTTCAGCAGATGTTGTCATTTTTCATACTGTTACAGTGGAGCGAATCAAGTCGTTGCAGGTACGCAGAAGGATAGTTCCTTCGGCGAAAGCGGGCTGGTTCGACGTTGCACTTGAGTTTTCAGGTACCGGCCAGGGACTTCTCGTCTTCAAATATGCCGATTTGCTCTCGGAAGGCCTCGAGGCGCAGGGCGAGAGCAGCGGGAGCATAATCTTCAGGGGCAGAGGGCAGGCATACAAGGAGTATTCGGTCACCTCCCCCTACTTCGGCCGCCACACTCTAGGACCGCTGGAGCTGAGCGCATCTGATCCGTTTGGCCTCTGCCGCTTCAGGATACTGAAGCCAGTAACGGACCGGGTTGCCATTCCTCCCATAATAGCCGAAAGGGCCGAGATGAGGGGCGTGGCCACGCGGAGCAACACATTCGTCGCAGGGGCGGGCAGCCTGCCGCGCCCTGGCCAGGGTTACCAGTTCCTCAGCATAAGGCCCTACACTGTCCACGATGAATCGAGAAGGATAGCATGGAACAGGTTCGGAACGGTCAGTGGTGATGATGTCTATGTCAAGGAGATGGAGGACGAGAGAAACACGGATACAATATTCGTAATCGACTATAGCTCATCAACCAACATCGGCCAGCTGGACAGGATATACTGCAACGAGGTATCAAGTGCCCTCCGCGCATCTTTTGCACTTTGCAGGCAGGGCGACAGGGTAGGTTTCTTCCTTTATTCATCGACACGGAATTTCTTTGTTGCTCCCGAACCTGTCGCATCATCGGCGAAGCAGCTGCAGGCGATCCTGAAGTCGACCGAACCCGACGGGCAGTTTGACCTGGCAGGGTCTGTCAGGGCGCTGAAAAAAAGGTACGGCAAGTCAGCGCTTACTGTTGTCATTTCGCCTCTGATGACTTTCGACGGCATGGCGATTAGCCGCGAGTCTGTGCCTCTTCTCTCAAGACGTTCGGTGAGGCTTATAGTCCCGGAGGCATCCACCTTCTTCGACTCCTCCGGGAAGAATGCCAGCTTCACACTGATGAGGATGGTCACAGTCGGAAGGAGGAGTCAGATGTCAAACAACGTAAGGCTGCTCAACGGGCTCGGGGTACGTGCCAAGCTGTCTTCCTCCAGGACGCTTGTTTCAGACCTCGCGGCCGTATGGTTCGAAGGGAGGTATTCATATGCCGGATACTGAAGGCAGAACCCTTCTGAACACATCCCGGCTCCTGGTGGCTCTTCCTCTCTTTGCCCTCTTCGCATACACGGTCCCCTTCTTTGCTCCTGGCCTGAACCCCCTTCTCGTCGTCCCTTTCATTGCAGTCCCCTTTGTGTCGAGGGCCCTGCCAGACAGGAGGAAAGTTCCATTCTATTTCGCCGTCGAGATGCTTTTTATGCTCTCTGTTCTCTTTTATGCCATCGGGCCGACAGGGGGCGGCGCCCAGCAAAGGGGGACCGAGGTATACTCCGCAATCATGTCGGCGGAGTTTGCTCTTCCCTTCATATTCGGAATGGAAATACTCCGTTCAAGGGAGCCTTTCCAGGCGATGAGCGCGTTCCTTCTCGGCACAGGGATTACGCTGGATGAAGTTGCAACTGTCAGCTACTCTCAGATGCACACGGTGCCTGTGATTGCAGCCTACATCGACGTCTGGTCGCTTCAGCTCTCTGGAATAGCTTCCCTGTTCGAGAGCGGGTACCAGTCCGGCCTGCCGCTGCAGACAATGAACATCGGAATATCCCCCGAAATACTCTTTCTTCTACTCCTCGCAGTTGCCGGCTTCTTCCTGTTCATAATGCATGCAGCAGGTGGCGTGAATTCAATCAGGCTGGAGCAAACGGCGCTTCATCTTGCAGTCGGTGCCGCAGCCACAATAGTTGTTCTCTCGGTTTCTCTTGCCGCGTCAGGTTCGGGATTCGCTATCACAGTGATATCCGTGGCGGTGCTGGCAGTTTTCATTCTCGTGGCAAGGACAGCAAGAAGGACTATGCGGACTGGAGCGTAGCCTGCCGCACATCAGCGCTCAGCCATGTACGCCGACACGAATGCAAGAAGAAGCAGGCCGATCGAAATCATGAACAGGAAAACAATAATGCCGTTTGCCCTGACTGAAGTCAGCCCTGAAAAGACGGATGCCATGAGGGACAGAAGGAAGATGGCGACGCCGACCGCCGAAATCTCCGAAATGTTCGATAGCACGGCACGGCCTCCGCCACTCCCCTGGAAAGGCGTCTCAACTCTTCTCCACGGCAGGTAGCCGAAGAAGTTTACACCGTAGACGAATATGCCCACAAAAAGGACTGAAAGGAGAAGAAGGGGAAGGGTGGGTATGGATGTCAGGGCGAAAAGTAATGTTAGCGAAAGTCCGGCTGCCTGGATCGGGAGTCTTGCCCTGAATGCAGCTGAGATCGCGATCGCCGCTTCCCCTGCCAGATAGGCAGGAAGGTATTTTCCTGCCAGCAGATACATGACTGCTACCGCCGAAAGGAAGAGCGCTGCAAGCACAATGTTCGAAATTCTGTTCATAGCCTCCTCCTTATCTGGTACATTCCTGCTCTGCCCACAGCCACAGACAGCTCACTGTCCTTCTGCCAGGTAAGCGTCCTGCAAATCTGCGACAGTATGACTGCATTTGTCTCCTGTCTGAGTCTCGTGACAGTCAATGCCATCTCCTCCGGCCCGTTGGCCCTTTCCCTTATGCTTACAAGCGGGACAAGCACGAGTACGTCTTCATGGGAGAGAGCGAGCTCTGCCACGGAATCAAGTGTATCATCATCCGGCAGCGGCGAAATGACAACATACTGCGCCTTTTCGTCGCCGTAGACCCTTGCCATCCTCTGCATATTGAGCGCCCCCTTTGAGGTTGGGACGCCCATGTTCTTGAGGGCCTCGCCGATGCGTATGAACTGCCTTGCGCCGTAGTCCGGCCTGATTATCCTCGCTGCATCGGAGATTATGAACATGCCGACTGCATTGCGGTCGTTCAGGGATGAATATGCTATTGAAGTTGCTGCACGAATGCCTGCATCGGCCATCTCCTTTGTGAGCCGCCTGTCGTCCTCCATTGTCCTGGCATCAAGAACAATGATCTGAGTCCCGCTGCTTTCGGCGAGGTACTCATTGACCCAGAGTTCATCCGACCTGGCGGACGCGCGCCAGTTTATCCTGCGGACCGACTCCCCCTCCATGTATTTCCTGAGGGAGTAGAAGTCGCTGCCTCCTCCCCTGTAGCGTGAAATCCTGTTGCCCGTCACCGTCTTCGGGCGCATTGGCTGAATGGCGTCCACGTCTATTCTCTGCACCCTGGAAGAGACAAGAATGCGCTCCTCGCCGCCGAAATGGTGAAATTCGACCTTCAGGCCGGCAATGTCCGAGACCGCCAGCCTGCATGGCGGGAAGAGGTACTTTCCCCTTGAGACCGCCCTGACCCTCATTTCGAGTTCCGCCTGCCCGGAAATAATCCTGTACTCCTGGGCCGGAGGCAATGACATGCCTTCGGGAAACTCCTGTACCAGCTGCACAAGCCTCGGCCTGAATCCACTGAATCCGAGGGAGTACCGGATGCATATCTCATCCCCCTCGAAAATCTCCTTCTCTTCGAATGTTCTGCTGA
>JAKAVR010000045.1 GCA_021817225.1 Thermoplasmata archaeon | reverse complement strand
TCGTAGAAACCTTTCCCGCTCTTCCTGCCCAAGAGCCCTGCCTGCACCATCCTCTTCAGTATTGCAGGCGGCCTGTATTTGGGATCGCCGAATTCCTGGAAAAGCACCATTGAAACATCATATGCAATGTCAAGCCCTACCATATCAGCGAGCTCCAGAGGACCCATGGGCCAGCCTGCGCCCGCCTTCATGGCTGTGTCTATGTCCTCAGCCGTGGCAAGTCCTTCCTGGAGTATGAAGCACGCCTCGTTCTGGGCCGGCACCAGCAGCCTGTTTACCACAAAACCAGGCGACTCCTTCACCTTGACGGGTACGAGCTGCCGCCTGTGATTCTTGAGCGACCTCAGGAACGAAACGACTTCATCCGCCAGGCCCTCCGATGACCTCAACCCTGGTATGACCTCCACCAGTGGCAGTGTGTAAGGCGGATTGAAGAAATGTGTGCCTATAACCCTGCCTGGTCTGGCTGTCGCCGATGCAATGGCTGTTATGTATATTGAAGAGGTGTTGGAGGCAAGAACAGCCTCCTCCCCTGTGCTGGAATCAAGCTCCCTGAATATCTCCTTCTTCACTTCGAGCTTCTCGAAGGCCGCCTCAATAACAAGATCGACGTCGGCCAATTCCTTCCACGAAGTGGTGGTCCTTATCCTCGACAGCGTCTTCCTGCTCTCCGCCTCTGTGAACGAGGGCCTTAGCTTCCGCCTGACCTGCTCCTTCTGCTCGTCTGTGAGGACGACCCCCAGGGCTTCAACCTTCTTTATCTCCTCGTCTGCACGCCTCTCCTGATATGAAACAAGGTGGCCCAGTATCCTTTCTATGTTCCTTATTCCCTTCTGAACCAAATCGTCGTTCATGTCCCGGAGAACCACTTCCAGACCGTTGAACGCCATCACTTCAGCTATCGCGGAACCCATTGTACCTGCGCCTACAACACCGACCTTTTCAATCGAGAGCATCGAAGCACCTTCCGTCGCTCCCGACTAAACCTGTATGCAGTAGATTTTGTTTTCCACCCTGTGCTCTTGAATCAGCCGCCGGTCTTGACGAATATTGCCGCATCTCCCCTGCGGCCCCTGCACACGACCTCGTCACCTATGGCCAGGTCAACGGCGGACTTTATGCCCGGCATCCAGCCTGAAGTGCCGCATCCTTCGTGCAGATCCACAATGACATACGCATAGGGTGCATCCGCGGCAAAACTCTCCGAAGGCACATTGAGTATTGTGAATGTGCGCACACGTCCCCTTCCATCAAACTTCCTTTTGACGAGTTTGCCTGAAAGGCATCTCCGGCAGACAACTGAATAGGTTGTGCTCATCAGTCCACACTCGGTGCATTGCACACCCTCAATATCCTCCTGCTTCGCAGTTCCCTCCTGCATTGTATCACCTTCTCCTCTTCAGAATGTGGACGCTGCACGATCCGCCGGTTGCACCGACGTTGTGCGCAAGTCCAATCTCCGCACCTTCCACCTGCCTGTCCCCTGCCTTGCCCAGGAGCTGTTCATAGAGCTCGTGTATCTGAGCAGTTCCCGTGGCACTCACTGGGTGTCCCTTTGCTTTCAGGCCGCCGGAAGGGTTGACGGGTAGTTTGCCGTCGATGCGTGTGACGCCGTCCTGAACGGCCCGGCCCCCCTCTCCCTTCCCGAAGAAACGTAAATCCTCGGTAGCCATTATCTCCGCTATTGTGAAGCAGTCGTGCACCTCCGCAACGTCTATGTCCTCCGGCCCGATGCGTGCAGCCCTGTATGCCCTGTCGCCTGCGAGTGCGGCCCCTGCGATGCTCGTAAGATCCTCCCTGTCCTGCAGAGTGGCGGTTGTTCCTGCCCTTTCGCTCGCTGCGATCTCCACGACTTCATCCCTGATCTTCCTTGCCCTCTCTTCGGACGCAACCACAACAGCTGCAGCCCCGTCAGAGAAGGGGCAGCAGTCGTAAAGATGGAACGGGTATGCCACCACAGGCGACTCCATGTATGCTTCCCGCGTCAGCTTCTTGTGGAAGTGGGCGAGTGGATTCTTCAGGGCATTGTCATGATTCTTGATTGCCACGCTTGCGAGCATGTCCTGCGTGGTGCCGAATTTCTTCATATGCGCCACTGCCATCGAAGCATACAGGCCGGGGAACGTGACTCCATTTGCAGCCTCGTACCTGAAATCCGAGCCCATTGCGAAATATGTGGTTGCTGACATTGTTCCAAGGTGGCTGAGCTTTTCACCGCCGGCAACAAGGCAGATTTCCTCCAGTCCTGCTGCGATGTGGGCGTAGGCTTCGTTCAGCGCAGCGCTCGAACTGGAACAGGCGCTTTCCACGGAGAGCGACGGCTTGTCAGGCAATCCAATGGCGGTGTTTATGAGTGGACCTATGTGCAGCTGGCTTTCGGTCACGCCGAACGCATTTGAATAGAATGAGGCATCAATCTCCCCGGGACCTATGCCTGCGTCCTCGATCGCCTTCATCGAAGTCGCCGCAATAGATTCCCTGCTGGTCTCATTCATCTTGCCGAACTTTGACATCGCACTGCCAATTACACACACTTTCTGCACGGGATGCACTTCCTTTTGCCCTGTTGCTGCTGCAGGGGCGACAGCCAGACTCACTCAGACAGCTACTGGGATAGTTTCAAAAGAAATAACTATTCCGTCTGCTTAAGCTGCCCGATGAAGTCAGACTTTCACGACAGGAAGCGGAAGGGGGATGAAGATCACCCGCCGTTTCGCGAGGTGACCATCCGACTTTCTCAGCCCTTCGACCTCGAGCAGAGCACCGAATGTGGACAGGCCTTCCGGTGGATTCGTGAAGGAGAACACTACTACTGCGTCATTGGGGAAAGGGTTCTCAGATTAAGACAAACAGGCAATACTCTGCACGCTGCCGTACAACCCGATGCAGGATACTTCCCCACACTCGGGCTTGTTGGCGACGTTTTCAGGTTCGATGACAATGTGTCCGAGATTCTGGGGGAGATTTCGGAGGACGTGATTATAAGGGAGGCAATCAGGAGCCACTACGGACTGAGACTGATAAGACAGGACCCGTGGGAATGCCTCATTTCATATCTCTGCTCAATAAACTCAAACATACCGCGCATCAAGGGCGATGTAGAGAGAATATCAAGAAGATACGGCCATCCCATGGACTTCGACGGCAGGCGTTTCTACACCTTCCCTTCGGTGGACGCGCTCGCAAGTGCAGGGGAAGAGGAACTTCGTTCCATGAGGCTGGGCTTTCGTGCAAAATATGTGCTCAGCGCTGCAAGAAGGATCACGGATGAGGGAGTGGACCTGCTGGGATTCAGGAAGAGGGGATACGAGGAGTCCTTCGCAGAACTGTGCACATATTTCGGTATCGGCCCGAAGGTTGCCGACTGTATCCTCCTCTTCTCAATGGACAAGCTTGAGGCGTTCCCGGTGGACAGGTGGGTGAGACGTGGCATAGAAACACTCTACTTCAACGGCCGGAAAATGACGGACAAGAAGGTCAGGGAGTGGTCACGCTCCCATTTTGGGAGGTATGCCGGTTATGCGCAGGAGTACCTCTTCTATGGTGCAAGGCTCAAGGAGCTGGCAACCGGCTTCACGAACCGTACCGCCTCTGCCTGAGCTGGTAAGAGCGTATGGCCCTCAGGAAGTCAAGAAAGCTGAAAGTGGGCCAGTAGACATCGCTGAAATAGAGTTCTGAATAGGCCGCCTGCCAGAGCAGGAAGTTGGATATGCGCTCCTCCCCAGATGTCCTCAGGACAAGGTCGGGGTCAGGCAGGCCGTCGGTGTACAGATATTTTGAAACAAGATTCTCATCTATGTCTTCGAGCCTGGTGTCTCCATTTCTGACGGAACCCGCAATCTTCTTTATCGCAGAAACAAGCTCCTGCCTCCCGCCATATGCAACAGCAATGTTGTAGGTGTAGTTCTTGTAATTCTTCGTCTTCTGCTCTGCGTATTCGATTGCGTCCCTCACTTTGCGCGGCAGTGTTTCGATCTGCCCTATCGCCCTTATCCTTATTCCATGCTTGTGAACACGCTCGTCGTCACCTACCTTTCTGAAGTTCTCCTCGAACATGTCCATGAGGGAGGCAACCTCTTCCCTGTTCCTCTTGATGTTCTCGGTTGAGAACGCGTAGACGGTCAGAACCCTGATGTCGAGCAGGAGACACCAGTCAAGGACCTGCTCCAGTTTGTCCTTTCCCTCCAGATGACCCTCCTGCACCATCATCCCCATTTCCCTTGCGTATCTCCTGTTCCCGTCCATTATGACTGCAACATGCTTCGGGATTGGGAGCTGCTTCACCTCAGCAAGAAGCCTCTTCTCGTACGCGTTGTAGGCCGTATTTGCTATGGCCTGTGCAAAGCCGACAGGTTGCTTAGCATCCTTTTTGTCGGCCTTCCTGGAACCGTTCTGTGGCATCCTGCTACCGTCAGATCTCTATAGTCTCTCCCACTTTCATAATCCTTGCTTTGACTTTTCCGCCCGACTGTTTAGACACTTCTTCCTTGAACTTGTCTCCACTCTGCTCTATCAGCGGGAAGGTGTTGAAGTGCATGGGTATGACGAGTTCGGGCTGTATTACGCTCGCTGCGTACGCGGCCTCCCTTACACCCATCGTGAACCTGTCGCCTATGGGAAGCAGCGCAACCTTGGGCTTGTGAAATTCGCCTATCCAGCGCATGTCGCCGAAGTACCCGGTGTCTCCCGCGTGATACAGCGTCACACCGCTGTCAACCACAAATCCGGCCGGGCTACCTCCCGTCTGGAGGCTGTCTCCTTCGAATATGTCCGAGGAGTGCAGTGCGTTGACCATCTTCACATGCGTGTCGGCAATTGTCGCGCCTCCGCCTATGTTGAGCGGATCCGCCTTTGCACCTTTCGATTCGAACCTTGTTGCAAGCTCGTATATGGCGGCAACCGTTGCCTTGTTGCTCTTTGCAATGTCGACGGTGTCGCCCACATGGTCCCCGTGCCCATGACTGACGAGCACTATGTTAGCCTTTACTTCGGATGGTTTTGACTTTGCGACAGGATTTCCAGTAAGGAAGGGGTCAAACAGGATTCTGTCCTTCGCTTCAAGAAGAAATGCCGAATGCCCAAGCCACGTTAGTTTAGCCATGTTTATCATTCCTGTGGTTGTGAGAGATAGTTTCTCATCATATTTAATCTTGGAATAATTCATTCCAGTCATGCAGCGCCTGCTCCGAATGATTTAAAGAGAAGGTACGCATCGCAATCTCGAAAAGGTTAAGGATGAATTTCAGGTGCATAAACTGCGGAGTGATCAATTCCGGGGATCCGTCATCCTCCCCCTTTTGCCAGAGCTGCGGTGATCTGACAGAATGGGTTATGGAAAAGGCGCCAACCGTCAGCGGCCTCCTTCCACCGCCCCAGGAATTCACACTCTGGAGATACGCTTCACTTCTGCCCGGGATAGATGAAGGCGGCATTGTGTCCCTTTCCGAAGGCGGAACACCACTGCAGTACTCGGATGGTCTCGCGGGAGCGGTCGGCATTGATGAACTTTTCATCAAGAACGAAGGGAGAAACCCCACCGGCTCGTTCAAGGACAGAGGCATGAGCGTTGCCATGACCCTTGCAAGGTCTGCCGGATACACTTCCTCCATATGCGCCTCCACTGGAAACACGGCAGCATCAATGGCGGCATACAGTGCAAAGGCGGGGATGAGGGCTTTTGTGATCGTCCCCAAAGGAAAAGTGACCAGGGCGAAGCTGAAACAGTCAGCCATCTATGGCGCCAGGGTGCTTGAGGTTGAAGGCAATTTCGACGCGGCGCTCGACATTGTCAGGGACATGTCGGGGAGCGGTGGACCAGCCATAATGAATTCCATAAATCCCTACAGGATAGAAGGGCAGAAGACTGGTGCGTTCGAGGTCTGCGATCAGCTCAGCTCAGCTCCCGACTGGCTTATTATTCCAGTAGGCAACGGTGGAAACCTGACCGCCTACTGGAAGGGGTTCAACGAATTCAAATCGATTGGCGCAGTCTCGTCGCTGCCGAGACTTGTCGCCGTCCAGGCCGAGGGAGCTTCTCCCCTGGCAAGCTCATTCAATGAGGGCAGCTCCACCCTGATACCAGTAGACAAACCGGAGACAATTGCCACTGCTATCAGGATAGGCAGGCCTGCCAACTGGAAAAGGGCCATGAAGGCGATAAGAGATTCAAACGGCCTGGCTGTAACGGTGGGCGACAGAGAGATTGTGAAGGCAAGGGAACTTGTTGCAGAAAAGGAAGGGTCTCTTGTCGAGCTCGCGAGCGCATCCACTGTTGCTGCCGCGATCAAGCTGAAGAAGCAAGGTGCGATAAGGAAAGAAGAGACAGTCGTCTGTGTCACGACGGGAAACGGCCTGAAGGACATAGATGAGGCAGAAGCGCCTGATACCGTCATTATCAGGTCAGCCGGTGAGCTTCAGATGATTCTCACGGGCAAGAAAAAATAGGAGGCCGGGTATGAAATTGGTGCTTCTCGGTCTCGGTCAGGTCGGTCTTTCTCTTCTTGAGATTCTGCAGCAGAAGAGGTTCAATCCGGGAAATGCAAAGTTCGAGCTGAAGGCGGTTGCCGACACAACTGGCGTGGTAGAGGTCAAAAGTGGCACCAGCATAGCCGAAATCATGGCAGCCAAGAAATCGGGCGGCCTTCAGTCACTTGCCGGATGGCTGCCGGGCAGAGGTGTGAAGGAAGCAGTGACTGAGATTGATGCCGACGTCCTCGTCGACTGCACCACAACCAATTTCAAGAACGGTCAGCCATCGCTAGACTGCTTCAACGAGGCAATCGCAAAAGGGATGGATATCGTCACAGCAAACAAAGGACCGCTCGCAATCAACATGAAGAATATTATCGAAGGCGCTTCAAGAAGGGGAGTAACAGTCAGATTTGGTGCGACAGTCGGCGGAGGAACGCCCTTCATTGATTTCGGGCGGATATGCGCCTCCACCTATGAGATTGTGGAGATGAGAGGGATACTTAATGGCACGACGAACTACATTCTCACAAGAATGGACGAAGGCGTGTCGATGGAGAGTGCGCTTGAAGAGGCAAGATCCTCGGGTCTCGCCGAGACCGATCCGTCCAATGACCTGCTGGGCATGGACAGCGCTGCAAAGATTGTGATACTTGCCAACGCCCTCTGCGGATGCAGCTACTCCATAAGGGATGCGGCAATCAAGGGTATAGGCACGATTGAACCTGCTTTGCATGCGGCTGCAAAGTCGCAGAGCAGGAGCATCAAGCTCATTTCGACATACAGGCGGAAGGATGGACTAGTGGCGGTCGCACCCGAGATCGTCAGCCTTTCCGATCATGTGAATGTTTCAGGGGCATACAATGCGCTGACATACAGGACCGCAGACGGCAATGAATACACGCTCATCGGCACAGGGGCCGGTGCAACCGAAACTGCACGTGCCGTGCTTAGGGACCTTCTGTCACTGCCGCGCCCGGTCGGCCAATAGACTTTCTGACAGCTGCTGCTGATTGAAATCGGTTGCTTCCTTCGAGCGCCGCTTGTTAGGGTGCATGCGTGGCGACGGTGTCGATATAACGATTGAGGCGACAGGTACGCTGAGCAACAACGTTGTTGAGGAAACGTTCCAACCAGAAGAATGAACAAATGCGCGGATCGCAAACAATTTCTATCTTCCATGCAATCCCTCCTGCATGAAGATAAAGGATTTTGAAGTATACCAGCTCGGAAAAGAGGTCGCCCACGGTCAGACCTGGGCATCGTCTGCAATTATTCTGAAACTCACCACGGATGACGGCATTGTCGGCTATGGAGAGGCGGTGCCCACACTGCGTGTGCAGCCGGTTGTTGCCTCCCTGAAGGAGGTAGGCAGAGTCTTCAAGGGAAGGGATCCGTTCGATGTCGAAAGGAACAGGTGGGAGTGGTACAAGCATGACTTCTACCTGTCTGAGTCATTCGAGTCGACGACCGCGCTGAGCGCATTTGACATAGCCTGCTGGGACATAATAGGAAAATCCACCGGCACACCCCTTCACCGCCTTCTTGGCGGCAGTTTCAGGGACAAGGTCAGGGTATATGCCAATGGATGGTACAGCAACTGCGTCACACCCGAACAATGGGCAAAGAGGACAAAGGAGATTGTGGGAAAGGGATACACTGGATTGAAATTCGACATATTCGGGCCTTACTTCGACTGGATTGATGCAGAGGGAATCAGGAAGGCGGTTGCAAGGCTCGAGGCTGTCAGGAAGGCCGCCGGAGACAAGGTGGACCTCATGATAGAGCATCATGGCAGGTTCAACCCAAACTCGGCCGTCGAAGTTGCCAGGGCAATCGAGCCATTCAACCCGCTTTTTGCAGAGGAACCAGTTCATCCTGAAAACGTGGAGGGCCTCATGAAATACAGGTCAAGAACAGGTGTAAAGGTCGCGCTGGGCGAGAGGGTGCTTACAAAGCAGCACTTCGTGTCACTTGCTTCAAGGCATCTCCTTGATTTCTTCCAGGCGGACATAACAAACTGCGGAGGAGTCACCGAGGCACGCAAACTGTCGGCAATTGCCGAGGCCTTCGGCATAGAGATGGCTTTTCACAACGCATTTGGGCCGGTGCAGAACGCAGTCACCATTCAGCTTGACGCATCCATACCAAACTTCCTCATCCAGGAATCTTTCTACGACTTCTTCCCCCAGTGGAAGAGGGATCTCATTGCCGACTCCACGCCTGTTGTTGACGGGCACTACAGGGTGAGCAAGAAACCCGGCCTTGGAATACAGGTGAATGAAAAGATGCTTGAAGAACTGAGGGTAGAGGGCCAGGAATATTTCAACCCCGATGAGCCGGTGTGGGTGATAGGCGGGACCTGGAGGAACTGAACCGGACATACGAAGTGGCCGGGGGATTCCCCGAGGACATGGGCCCGGCTTTAGTGCGGGCCGGTAATGCATTGCATTCGATGACGAAGAGTGGCAGCCCAATACAGTTCAGATGAAGCATGTTCTCCAAAGATACTTAACCATAAATCCACTCAATGTACCTTCGATGGCTCAGCAGATGTTCTGCATAAAGTGCGGAAAGGAGGCAGTCAGTGGTACTGTTTTCTGCGAAGACTGCATCAGCAAGGGCGAGCAGCTTGCCAGCGCGCCCGGTGTAGTCATGTTCGAAATCTGCCCGTCATGCGGTAAGGTGAAGAGCGGAAGTTCATGGAGAGAGCAGGGTGATTTGGGTAAGCACATGGCATCAGAGCTCAGGAAGAGCGTCAAACTCTCCGGTGATGCATCGCTCAAGTCTCTTGAAATTGAAAATCTCGACCCCTCCGAGAATTCGTCAAATGTCATTCTTGCCCTGTCGCTCGTAACACATGGAATAAGGAAGGAGGAGAGGATAGCTGTACGGGTCAGGGTCGAGGGAAATACCTGTCCCACGTGCAACAGGAGAAGCGGCCATTATTTTGAATCCACAATACAGCTTCGTTCCATGGGAAAGACAAGGGAGGAAGTCATAGGGCGTGTGCTCTCGTATGCAACAAAACTTTGCGAAGAGTACGAAAGGACAGAGAAGGGTTTCTTCGTTTCTGACATAAAAGATACAAAGGGCGGGGTCGACATAACACTCAGTTCCAACACAGTCGGTGCCGCGCTTGCCAAGAAGGTCGCCCAGAAGTTCGGGGCCGAAGTCGTCCCTACAAGAAAACTGTTCGGGAGAAAGAACGGGAAGGAAGTCTACAGGACGACCTTCCTTGTGAGAGTTGCCATGTTCAGCTCCGGCGATTACGTCGAGTACAGGAACAGCCAGTATCTTGTGATAGGGGCAACAGACGTGATTGAACTGCTGCCGCTGAAGGGTGGAGCGTCGGTCAGAATCAAACCATCCGAAAGCTCCTCGCTCAAGTTCCTTGGCGGAAGGGAACTTGAAGAGTGGGTGGAGGTGGTCTCCGATGAGCATGGACAGGTTCTTGTCAGGGACCCGAGCACACTCGAGGAAGTGAACGTTCTATGCACGCATGACCACCCGCGAGGCTCAAGAATGAAGGTCGTGCGCCTCGGCGACGAGCTCGTGGAAACAGTTGCCAGGTGATTGCCTCAGTTCCTGAGCCTGGTTGCCCTCGCGCGCTTTGTCCAGGGGAATTTCGCCACACCCATCCTCGAAACGAAATGCCTTATCAGGACGCTCATGGCGAATGCCGCAATTGTGATCACATAGGGGGTCACGCCTGGAAGGTTCAGCTCTATGAGGAAGAGAAGGAGCAGTATTGAGCCAAGCAGTGCCGCTATGAGCGAAGCGATGTACTTGTAGAAGATGAATATGATGACAAACGCGGCAACGGTGATGTACGGCGCTGTGTAGATTGGTCCTGCGAGGGCGATGTATGTTGCGCCGACTGTTAGCGCAAGGAATGCCGAAATCGCCGGCCTCGAGAGCTTGAAAACAATATATGCAATTGCAACGGTCAGCGCAAGCATAACGAGAATGTCCGTCTGCTGGGACATCGGAATGCGCGACGAAATGGCAGCGGAAAGGACATACCCCTCAAACGCACCGAAGGCCATGAGCAGCAGATTCAGTGTCTTTCGCTTTCCAACGAGGAGTGCCGCGGCAAGAGCGAACACAACAGCAAGCTGCACATAGTTCAGCTCGCTTGGAAGTGACTTCGATATGTAGTCGGCGATCCTGTACGGGGAAAAGACTGAATAGATGTAGATGAGCACGCCCAGTGTTGAGTAGGCCATTCCCCTCGCCTGTACCTATCAAGGACAGGATTGGTATATCAATCTTCAGAAAGTATCGTATATCGTCCCCGACGCCGACCCAATTGCAGGCTGGCAGCACTCGAATTTGGCATTCGTTCCATTTTCAGCCCGTCGCCCCTCACTGCTTCTGAATTGTGGCCGCCTGTGCGTGAACCGCAGCGCCAATCCTCAGCACCTTCTCCGGATCCACATATCCGAGCTGTATCGCCTTCTCGACCGCTCTCTCGCCAACAAGATTGATTATTGTGGCCATCTGAAGATAGGCCCACAGCTCATCTTCTTCTATGGCTGTGCCTCCGTAGAAGCTCTTGTAGACCTCGATCCTTTTCTCCCCTTCCCTGAACTTCTCGCCCAGCAACTCGATATCGCAGGCTGCCACTATTATCTCCATTCGCGTCTTGTGCACCTTGAGAGAAAGCAAGGATACCACTCGTTTCAGATTGCCTTGTAGGCTCCCATGCCCGGCCTCGGCTCATGTATCTGACCGCCGCGCTGGAGCCTCTCGATTATCTTCCTGACTTCAGTCTCGTCTATTTTCAGCTTGGAAGCATGAGCCATGATATCGTCCAGCGAAACTACTCCCGCATCATTTGCATTGTTCCTTATTATTTCAAGTATTACTGTGGCATGGCTTCTCTGGCTGTGGCTCATATCGCTTGTTATCCTGTCTATGTCGAGCATGCTTCCTTCCCTTGCCAGTTTCATCAGGTAATGGCCAACGATCCTTATCGCCCTCTCTGCGTCCTCCTTCTCCACGATGGGGCAGAGCCTGCCTCTCGCTGATGCTTCAGAAAGGCGCACATATGCTTCCAGCTGTCTGGCGGTTATGGGCACCGATGCTCCCTGTTCCTCGCCCCCCTTCCTTATCCTGAGATATTCCTCCCTGATGAGCGAGATTGCATCATCTGTGAGAATCGGGTTCACTCTCTTTGCGTACGAAATATATTTCCTAAGGAATTCCCTGTCGAAGGTTGGCTCGACAAGTCTGCTTTCTTCCTGCACTTCCTCATCCGGCACACCTTCAGGCGTATGATCCAGTTTCCTCCTCTCCCCTACCCTGTGCGCCTTCAGTATGTGGGATGCAATGCTCCAGTCCCTGGAAGAATTCGGCTTGTCCTGAAGTATGAAAATGAGGTCGAACCTTGAAAGGAGGGCCGGGGGCATATCTATCTGGTCACCTATCAGCTGTTCGTCCTGGAATCTGCCGTAGGTGGGGTTGGCAGCGCCAAGAATCGAGCATCTTGCCTGCAATGTGGCCGTAATTCCCGCCTTGGCCACCGTTATTATCTGGCTTTCCATGATCTGGTGCATTGCGCTCCTGTCGTTGTCGGACATCTTGTCCAGCTCGTCCACGCAAGCTATTCCCTTGTCAGCAAGCACAAGCGCACCTGCCTCAAGAGTCCATCTTCCCTCGCCAAATTCATCCTTTACCGCGGCAGCGGTGAGACCAGCTGCAGTCGAGCTTTTGCCGCTTGTGTAGATACCCCTGGGCGCAAGGGATGACATGTAACTCAGCAACTGACTCTTCGCCAGTCCGGGGTCACCAACGAGCAGTATGTGGATATCTCCCCTGATCTTTGTTCCATCCTGCATCGACTTTGAAACACCGCTGAAGAGCTGGAGGGCGAAGGCCTCCTTTTCTATGTCAAAGCCATATATTGTGGGTGAAATTGATGATGAAATCTCCTTTACAATGTCACCCTTGGATGCAGCTTCCTTTATTTTCTCAACATCATCGGAAGTAATCTGTATCTCGTCATATTCATGCTCCCTGTACTCGACAGAATTAACCTGTAGCATTATGTTGAAGAGAGTAGACTTTCCCTGGGGACCGGATCGCTGGTTTCCAGTCAGTATGCCGTTCAATATTACCCTGTCTCCAGGGGATATCTTGCCAGTTATGTCATCAATGAGGAAGCCCTCCAGCCTCTCGGGCTGAGCTCCTCCCCTGAGCCCCTCGGGCGACTCCTGGACCTCAACTTTCTGCGTATCCTCGTACGAACTCTCTTCGGGGAGCAGTATGAATTTCGTCGAACCTGCCGCTCTGCCGCATCCACCGGCATCTTTTGAACACTCCAGCGGTTCCTTGAGCAACACGCCTTCCTGAAGAACATGCAATTCAATATCGCATCTCGCGCACTTGAACACAGCGTCCACCAGGCGTGGTCTCACCTCAGTTGCCTTCCGTACGAGTCCCTCGACGCATACGAACGTACCAAGGTGCTTGCTCCTCAGGTTTCTTATCTCGATCCTCGCGTCCAGTGGAAGTCCGGCGATCCTGAAATGAAGTTTGACATGACTCCTTTCGGCCGGAAGAAGGGAGGAAATCACGTTTTCTGCCGCTTCCAGTGACTTTGCAGGTTTTTCAAGAAGGTAGGAGGCCAGGTCCGGGTCGTATGAGTCGATGTGAGTGAACTGCACAAGAAGTGTTCTTTCTTCCGGATACTTGTCAGCAAGGAGTATTGCGTGGCTCCTCATGCCTGTATCCTCGAAGAACTCCTTCCATCTTGATACGAGGTCCTCGTCACTGTACTGAATTGAAGGTGAAATTGCCAATAATGATCACTTGGTCCCTGCGCCCACCGGTTCACGCATGTTGGGCTTATAAAACTAGTTGATGGAAAACCGAAACCACTGCTGAGCCAGCAGTTCCATGCGATGCACTCGAAGTGGCACTTCGAGTGGACTATGAAATGTATTCAGACTGTATCTCCACGACCTCTCGGCTGTTGGCTGCCTTGGAGTACCTTTCCAGTGGTTCCTTGTTAAGCTCCAGGAAGTGCCTTCCCCAGCTGAATTTCGAGAGGACATGTTCCGCCTGCTCCTTTTCCCCGACGATGTACAGAGCTGCT
>JAKAVR010000044.1 GCA_021817225.1 Thermoplasmata archaeon | reverse complement strand
CAGGAATAATATGCTCGCAGGGAGGGGATACTTCAAACACTTGCCTGCCCTATCTTGATTTCAATTCTATCAGGAAGAATCCGAAGATATTCATGGGGATAAGCGACATCACAGTGCTCCTGAACGCGTTCCATGCAAAGACCGGCCTTGTCACATTCCACGGGAATGACGTGATGTGGGGATTTGGAAGGAATCCCAAAAAGTATGACAAAGACGAGTTTGAGAACCGGCTTGTGAAAGGCGAGATCGGCGCAGTAAAGAAGAATTCGGCATGGAAATCTATTCGCCCCGGCTCTGCGGAAGGGAGGCTCATAGGCGGCAACCTGAGGTGCCTGCTGAAACTTGCCGGCACCCAGTATCAGCCTGATTTCAGAAACTCAATTCTCTTTCTCGAGTCGTTCGTGGTGAACCCGGACGAATGCAGCTTCATGTTGAGCCATCTCCAGCAGCTTGGCGCGTTTGAAAAATTGAAGGGCGTATTGGTAGGATACATTTGGGGCCTGCAGGCAAGCAGGAAGAGACGGCAATTGACACAGATGGAAGACATTGTCAAGAGAGTAACCGGGGAATATGACTTTCCAATCGTGAAGTGTGATGATTTCGGGCACAACTGCCCGAACACGACACTCCCGATCGGAACGAGGGTGAGGCTCACCGCAGACGGGGCAGATTCACAACTTGAGATACTGGAAAAGTGCGTGAACTGAATCGAAGACGATATTGCTTTGCGCCAACAAGGCCGGTTCTTGCTTGAGTGGTCGTCGCAAATTGAACCATATTCGATATTCCCCGAATAGCCGAAAGGTGGTACAGCAGATGAATGCGGGAAGTGGTCTCAGCAAAGATCCCGAAAGAGCTCAAGGATCGTGCCCGCAGGTATGGAATTAACGTATCTGGCCTAGTACGCAGAGGTCTTGAAGCCAAAGTCGCCAGGATAGGGGAGAAAGTGGAATGGACCCCTGTTTTTAGAATCACTTTCTGCTCTGCAGATTTGATGTAACCACCTCCTGCACAAGCTGTCTTTTCCATTTCATGTAGAACTCTCCAGGCAGCACGAGGGCAAAATACGAGACCGAGTTCATTCTCATTAGGTTCAGCGATTGGAAAATTTGAAGTCAGGAAGTAGTGTTAATCCAGTCGAACTCTGTTTATTGTTTCGCAACCGGAAAGGTGCCAGCATGGAAGATGAAATTGTGAACAAGGCTGTTGAATGGAGTGTCCTGGGCATTACTATAGACGGAACTCTGACTGTTCCGAAACGGAGTGCTGTTCGCTCCGCTGTCGTGTTTGTGGCTGGAAGCGGCCCAACAGACCGGGACTGGTGCTCTCCGCTCCTGCCGGGAACTAACGGAAGTGCAAAGCTGCTCGCCGAAGCCCTCGCACGGAACGGGGTGGCGTCAATTCGCTACGACAAGATGGCTTCCGGACCACACGTAAGGGAGAACTTGCCGAAATTCGCTGGAAAGGCGAGCATGCAGACACACCTTGAAGAGCTGAAAGGTGCTGTTATAACCCTTGAGGAGGAAATGAACGGCAACATCCAGGATGTATTCGCTCTCACAAACAGCGAGGGTGCAATCCACGCCGTCAACTATCAGCTGCAGTCCAGGAATTCTGAGAGATTCAAGGGAATGGTCCTGACAGGAGCTCCAGGCAGGGCTGTGGGAGAGGTTGCGCGAAGTCAGCTCGTTGCCCAGGGCAAGAGCTACCCCGGAGCAGAGGAGGTCCTCAGGCATTACGACAGCGCAGTTGCTGAGTTCCTGGCCGGAAGAGCAGTCGTTCCCGACCCTTCCATGCCTGAAATTGTCAAGTTGCTTCTTCTGTCGCTTATGAGTCCAAACAATCTTCCATTTTCCAGGGAGCTGTGGACTTACAGTCTGCCTGAGCACCTCAGGAAGGTGGAAGTGCCCATCTTGACAGTGATCGGAAAGAAGGACATGCAGGTAGACTGGAGAGTCGATGGCAGCGCAATCGAGGGAGCAATGGCAGGGAAGGACGGAGCCTCCTTCTCCTACCCGGAAAATGCAAACCATGTTCTGAAGCATGAGGAGCTGCCGCTTGAGAATCTGACACTGCAATACGTCGCCGAGCACTACAATGCCCCAGACGCCGTGCTGGATGAAGAAACTCTACGTTCCATCTTCGAATGGTTAGTAGATCAGGCACAGCCTTGAACGGAGCAGTTGGCGATCTGCTGGATTGACTGACGGAGCTCTCATTGTTCTGGAAGCTCCGATGTTGTCCTTTTAATGTGAGCACTCTAAATCTCAAAAACGTAACGTGGTATCTCATCGTCTTAAATACGGCTGGATTTCTACGAACACTTCACCTTAATCCAGGTGGAGGTTAGTCCTATGAAAGCAATTGACAGGCGACTTCGAGAATTGCTCTACAGCGGCGACCAGTACGTCGTTCCCGCGTTCCAGAGGTACTACAAATGGGAGAGGGAAGACTGGCGCAAACTGTGGGACGACATCGATACCCTTTACTCCGAGGAGCCCGGGGGGAGTCACTTCATGGGTTCAATGGTCTGCATGGCCCCACCGCAAGTTCCAGGCGTTGTTCCGGCATATATGCTCATAGACGGTCAACAGAGAATCGTCACACTTTCCCTAATGCTGTCGGCAATCCGTGACATCGCGAAGTCAAGAAACGACAACAAGCTTGCCGAAGAGATACAGGAACAGTTTCTCATCCACAAGTACAAGAAGGAAGGCGAAAGGTACAGGGTTTTCGTCAGGCTGCGAGATCGTGGCGTGTACAATTCAATAATAGACGAGGATTTCGATTCACTGACTGATTTTGAGTCGAGGATATACTCTTCATATGACTATTTTAAGGTCAAAATCAAGAGCGAACGGGAGGACGGGACCCATTATGACCTGAGATTGCTCTTTACGACCATAAGCGACCGCCTGGGATTTGTCCTGATTACCCTTGAGGGTGATCCTCCGTTCAAGATTTTCAAGAGCCTGAATTCCACCGGTGCCCCGCTTGAAGAAAGCGACCTCATCCGTAATTATGTGTTCACAAATGTCGGTCTTAAAGAGGCGGATGAATTCGACAGGGTTCATTGGAATCCGATTGAAAACGTCTTCAGGAAGAACGACAGCATCGACAGCAAGCAGCTTACAGATTTCATCAGGGATTTCCTTATCTCACAGGGTGGCTACGTCAGGACGGATGAGATCACAGATTCGTTTGAAAGAGCATTCCCTCCCGACAAATTCGATCCATTGAAACTCGCGGAGCAGCTGAAGGGCTCGGCAGCACTCTACTCAGTGATAATCGGGAGGCAGCCGCACGAAGATGCCCGGATTGAAGAAGCGCTGCAGGACCTCAGGGAACTTGATGCTGGTACCTCAAACCCGCTTGTGCTCAAGCTGCTCAGGATGCGTTCATCGAACGAACTTACCGCTGACGATACAGTATCGACTTTGAATCACCTGCGTGGATTCATACTGAGAAGATACGTATGCGACTACGGTTCAAGGACATACGGCAAGTGGTTTGCTGCAGCCACCGGCGAACTGTCACATGGGCCAAATGCGCTGCTTGGCTACCTGAAGGAGAAAGGGTGGCCGGATGATGCTGAATTCACAGAGACGCTTCTTAAATTCAACCTTTACCAGAGCAATTATGGGCACTTCCTTCTGGCATGCATAGAAAGGGCGATGGGAAACGGGGAGGCAGTGGATATGAGGAAGACCACAGTCGAGCATGTAATGCCTCAATCGCTGTCGGCGGACTGGAAATCAATGCTGGGCAGCGACTATGAGGCTATTCACAAGAAGTGGAAGGACACCATTGGCAACCTGACGCTGGCAGGCCACAATGGCGATCCCGGCAACATACCATTCGAGGAAAAGAAGAAGATGTATGCGCAAAGCAGTTTCAAGATGAATGCCTACTTCGCCGACAGGGACAAATGGACAGGCGCCCAGATAGAGTCGAGAGGCAGGGAAATGGCTGGAGTCGCTGCAAAGATATTTCCTCATGCACCGTAGCCCAGTTGCATGTTGTTTGAATCAAGTGCACACGAGTCATGGAATGAAATGAGCCCTCCTTCTTCCGTCATCCATCCCTGAGCCGGGGACTAACTGAGTGCAATCGTTCTCAGGGGAACAGCGTGCCGCCGGCGTCGTTAACCGATCCAGTTCCAGAAATCATCATTCCATGTGTCGGGGTGTTCGCTCACATGCCTCAATCTTGACGGCTTAAGCCCGTCCTTCTCACATTTCACATACTCACTCCTGAGTTCCTCCACACCCAGGGAGGAGAGTTTCCTCAGCTCCTTTTCAAGCGCGTGCTTCAGCCCAATATCGAGTGCCTTTTCAGGGTGCCTGAGCACTACCCTGTAATGATGGTGGCGTCCATTCTCATCAACCCGCAGGATCTGCCACTGCAGTCCTTCATTCCTTTCCCTGCTGAGATTATACGAAGCGATGTTTCCGATTGCAACAGCAATAAATTCTTCGTTTGCCACCCCCGTCCTCACCTCGATTTCGAGTTCTATACCCTCAGACATGGGAGATGCATTGCTGTGAAGGTGAATAAGCATATGCGTTTACAGACGATCCAAGTCTGTATCAACGGAACGAAACTGGCACGAGGGCGGCATCCACAACTTCAGAATTATGACACTGATTTTTTTCTCTCCCTCTTCTGAAACCTTGAATCAGTAACTTTCAAAATTCAGTCCGAACACATCGGAGATTGCTTCAAAGTCATTATCTCGACTGATGAGTGTATAGCCCCCGGCCAGAGCAATTCCGGCTATCATGGTGTCAACATGCGATTTTACTTTACCCTCTTTCAAGAGCTCGGCTCGTATCTCGGCTGCTTTCATTGCAGCTGCCTCATCAAAGGGCACAATTTGAAATTGTTCCGCGAGCCGCTGAAAGATGACAGCTTCTGATTTGGAGCGGCTGAATAGAACCCCGGAGACAATCTCATAGAGTGCTGGAGCAGGTAAGAACTTCATTTCCCTTGATTCATCAAGTTGCTTTGCTTTGCTTTCTGCACCTCTATCCGAGTGCATCAGATCGATAATGAACGAGATGTCCAGCAAGAATGCCAGCTTATCTCCGTCCTTGCTTGAGTTTTCTCTTCTGAATCTCTATGTCTTCGCTTCTCATTCTCGACACAGCCTCGGCAATCTCGTCGACTACTTTCCTGCTGGCGAACCGAGTGAATTCAAGCAAGGAAGGCTGGCCCCGGCCCAACAATCGGTGGATAACATCGGAAAAGCTCTCGTCGGGACGCTTTTCCGCCTTAAGCTTGCTATACGCCGAATCCTCAAGCGAGATAGTCTTACTGCTCATGCATCAATGTATGTGTATCTGTGTATTTATCTATATGTACCAAATCGGGATGAATGCGCCACTCTTACCGGGTCAACTAAAATCAGCCACTTAAAGACAGGCATATTCGGATTGTAAACTTTGTAAACGCCAAGATTAATGATTGACGATTTCCTTTTTCCTCGTAGCCATTGTGTGGATGCTCATGTCACTGCTGCACAATTCTAAATTCATAATCTACAACGCCAAGATTTCATTCACGAATTTCGGATATACGCTGTATATGATTACAATACCTGCCTATTCATTCGCCTTTTCCGGCAGCATACTTTTTACCGGCATCACGCTGTTCGTGGAATACGGGATTTACGCCGCCACTTCAGTGGCAGGACCCCTGGTAGACCATGTAGAGGATAAGCGGTACGTGATTATGATTTCCGAAGCAGGGATAGGGCTTTCGGCGCTCACCCTTGGGCTGCTCATCTACTCTCGCCGGATAGACGACTTGCTCTTCCTGCTCATTGTGGGAGTCATTGCAATTTGCTGGGATTTCATCTGGACAGCTGACTGGGTTGTGCTGCCGATCATTGTGAATGAGGACGAGCTTCCAAGAGCCAATGGTTATTCGAATGCAATAGGCAACAGTCATGTTGCAGCCGGCCTTGGTGTCGGGGGACTGCTTTTTGCGGTACTGGGCCCCTATTTCTCAATCATCCTCTATTCTGCGTGCCTGTTCATCGCTGCAGGGTTGACCTTCTACCTTCCCGTGGTCATAAGAAAAAGAGAAAAGTCGCTGAGCGAAGGCTTTGCCAGCGGATGGAGATATGTGCTTCGGACAAATCGTCCCTTGCTATATCTGTCCCTAATCATGGCGATATTCTCATTTTTCTCCAGTGCGCCTGCTCTGGGTATTACCAGCCTCTTTGCCGTGACTTCGAGGGCTACATACGCTGTGATGTATTCTGTCTACTACATGGGAACGATTCTTGTGGCCATTCTGCTCGGCCGCTTTTATCCGAGGAAAAGGGTGGGCAAGACACTGCTGCTTGCATTCATTTGTTCCGGTCTGCTTTTCGCCCCGGCGATAGTGTATGCGGACTATTTCGCAATTGAGATAGTCGCATGGTTTGCTCTTGGACTTGCGCTTTCCGCATACATTCCGCTATACAGCACATACCTGCAGGTTGGGACGAAGAAAGAAATGCTCGGGCGCGTTGCTTCCAATCTGTACACCTTCAGGGGCATCTCATCGGCAGTGGGCACCCTATCCATTCCATTGCTCATACAGTCTTATGGATTGGACATGACCTTCGAATCGGCAGGTATACTGATGGCTCTGACTGCGCTCATCATATTCATCGCCGTTCCACAAGTAAGGAACATACAGCTGCGGTCAGGTGTTGTCACTGAAAAGAGCTGAAACAACCTCTGAGTACGCAAACTTGAGTGCGCACAATTTGACCGAGCGTTTGTAACAGCCGTCAGAATTGTCAGATCTAAGCGGATTCGCAAGAATGCTCTGGATATTGCTGTGGACCATAACCCTGGAGGAAGAGACGCACTGATAATCTCGTGCTATGCCAATGCGAAACGGTTTTTTCCTATGTCAGGTCCAAACATTACTGTTCTGAGTTTTGATTCAGATTTGCTTCAACTGAAGAGACTGAAGTTTCCTGGTACGGAGGTTGTATTCTCGAAACCTTTTGCTAAAGGCAGTAGTTGGACAAGAGTACATGCAGTCTCAACTCTTGACGGCTTTGATGTAGAAAAGTCTGTTCGTTGTCAGGAAATGCCCTTCTTCTCTAATCTTTCTATCAAGCATGCGGAGTCTTCTTTCAAATCTCCTCACTTCGAAGTCATCTATCTGCCATGATGCAATCCTGAGATAACAGACAACAGCCCCGATATCCATGAACATGGCCTTTGTCTCTGCCTCCTGCTCCTCCTTGATAGTGAAAGATGCATCTTCGAGTTGCCTTGACGCAACTCTCATGTTCCATTCTGGGTGCCACTGGTCCGCGACACCCAGGAACTCGTTCAGTTCTCGCTTCGATCCAGATCCTACCTGTTGTGTGATGAAGGTGCCACCTGCCTTCAGCACTCTGAAAACTTCGCCGGCGTTGAACGATTCATGCCTGTTTATAACAAGATCTATTGAGGAATCCTGAAATGGCATTCCGCCTCTTTGCTCAATGACCCAGTTGTCGTCACAGTATGTCTGCACAACTTCCACCCCGAGCTTTCTGAGTCTGTCCCCGGCCACTGACACATTGGGAGGATATCCTTCAGTGGCATAGCACTCGAGAGGCAAAAGGGGTAGAGTTGACAGTAGCTCTCCCCCGCCTGTTCCCATGTCCAGAAGAGACTTTGCGGCCGGGAGCAACTCCGTTACCCGGTCACTGTAATGCCAAGTGGTCGGCTCCTCAACAAGCCTGCCCTTGAGATGTGTGAAGTCCCAGCCTGAAATCTTCCATTCCAGTGCTTCCTTCACGAGTTCTTCGTAGGATCTCCCATCGACCAATTTCTGTTCCTCGAATGCCGCTTCTGATCCGTCAGGGGCAAAAGGCCATCAATTTCCATATGATGATAGCCATTTGAGTGACAAAGGCTGTGGGCATACAAGATGCTTTGTGATTTATCGAGTTGTCTGTTGAGATATTAACCTTAGGTAACTTCCAAATAAGCAGATGATAGAGTTGGCAAGTGCTTTTGACATCACGATTGTTTCAGTTGTCGTGTTTATTTTCATAGAGTAAGCTTTCCTTTCGGTTACCGTGAAAAGGGTTTTCTATCCGCTTCGGTCTCCCTTAAAAAATACTCCTAAGGCTCAATACTCCTTCTCTTCAGCATCGGATGACTTGGAGAATAAGACTGATACACACTCTCTGAAGAATTAACGAATTCGTCGGAATCTGATAGAAATTGATCCCTGAGCTGGGAAATGGCCAGCCTCTCAAGAATGTATATATCGTACGGTGCCGTTTCTGCGGCTCATGCCCGAAAGGCCGAAGGGTAAGGGCCTGACCCTGGATCCGGCTCACAGCGTGCTTGTTGTTGTCGACGTTGAAAACGAGTTCGTGAAGCCTGGCGGGAAGATGTATCCCGAAACCCCGAAGGGCCGGGAGAGGGCCCGAAAGTTCATAGGCAGGATTCAGAAGTTTGTCCAGAGGTGCCGGGAGAACAACCTCCGGATTATTTTCATAGATTCCATAAGGTCGGCCGACGCGCCAGAGTCCAGGATTTTCGGCCGTTACCAGCGCCTGCTGGAAGGCACATGGCACTCGGCGATTATCGATGAAATCAAGCCGCTGCCGACTGAGATGGTTGTGCCAAAGAGGTGCCACGACTGCTTCGTAGCCCCTTTGATGGAAAAGACGCTGGAGGAGATGGCAATCCGCCCACTCGTCGACACGGTGATTGTCACTGGCGGGGCAAACGGGGGATGCGCCTACGATGCGATAATAGGCTTCACGCAGAGGTATTACAGGGTAGTGGTCCCCGTGGACTGCACTTACGGCAGCGAGGAAGGAGAGAAGTTCCTCATGCAGCAGATGGCTGACCCGGCCTACAGCTACATAACCACTCTTGCCGACTCCGAATCCATCAGATTCGAACCGGCGGCTGTTCATATGGCAGCAATGGGGGCGCATTAGATGCCTGCAAGGACACAGGAAGTGGTTATCACTCCGGGCAAGTCCGCTCTGCTTGTGATGGGGGTAGAGAATGACTTCGTGAGTCCCAAAAGAAAACTTTACCCAGGCCCCCCCACAAGGACAAGAGTGGCCAGCATGAAGAGGCTGCTTGCCAGAGCCAGGCAGGCGAGGATGAAGATATTCTTCATCCATTCGGTAAGATCAGCGGACTCGCCTGAGTTCTCAGTCTTCGGCCTGCCTCCCTATCTGCTCGAAGGAACATGGGGCTCGGAATTTGCCGAGGGCATGGGGCCCGTGTTTGACGAGGAGGTCGTGGAGGCAAGGACCTTCGACTGTTTCGTAAAGACCAACATTGAACATCTCTTCCGGAAATATGACGTCCAGCCACTGGGCGACCATGTGATAGTGATGGGCGGAATAGCCAACGTTTCCATCTACCATGCCGCAAGCGGACTCAGCCAGAGGCATTTCAACGTGATTGTGCCCCGCGACTGCGTTTTCGGCAACAGGGCAGGGGAGGAACGCATACTTCGGCAGCTTTCGGAGAGCCCGCTCAACTACAACACGGCGATAACCATTTCCAGGAACATCAGGATTCGCGAGTCTCTGGGCCTCTTTGTGAGGAGCTATTAGCGCAGACCGGAGCGCATGCCCAAATCGGCAAATGAAAGCCGGTCATTGCCCTTCAAAATGTCATGCTCCTGGGAATCAGCGATTACATTCTCCATACGCACTTGCAGCAGAAGGCAAAGAAAAGTGAGGAGCTCGACAGGTTATTCCGACCGCTGTCTGCTCACATTTCGATTACCGGGGCAAACGGGTGAAGTTGGTCTTTGGAATGGAATTTACCACACAAACGTGGATGCATTCTTTCTCCTGCTGGCTGACCTGTCCACTGCTGTGCGCCCGGACCGATATGGATGACAAGGCACCATCTGAATTTTTCTCTCCTCCATCTCGCAGAACGTGATAATGAAGCTCTATCAGGTTCAGGCCCACTGCACCCATGGAACATGTGCTGTTGCCGGGATATACGCATTGAGGTCCAAATCCGGATTTGTGCTTCAGAATTAGGATTTGCCTAATCCAGCAGTATCAGGCTTTCACCCATGGCATCCTCAAGTTCAGAGAAGTCATTGTCAGCCGTAATTAGGGTTTCGTTGTTTGCCAAGACAATGCCAGCAATCAACACATCTGCTTCATTCTTCAATTTTCCGCGACTCTTCAATTCGCGGTATAGGCTGCCAGACATTCGCATTGACTTGTTGTCCATGTAGTATATCCTGACTCTGCTTAATAACTCGTTGACAGCCGATTCTTCCTTCTTGGTTCTGTAACCTTTGAGCAGCTCGTAACCAGTGATGACTGTAATTGCTATCTCGGAGTGCTTGTCCGTCATAATCTCCGAAGCTTGTTGCTTCCCCCTCAGGTAGTCAACAACAATGTTGGTATCGAAAATTGTCATGTTATAAACCACTTCTCGAAAACGACTCTCTTCTCTCTTTTCTGATTCGTTTATTTAGTTCGGCCGCTTCTTTGTCACTCATCTTCCATGCGCCAAACAGATCAGTGATATCTCTCTCTTTAGCCTCTAGAAGTTCAGATATGACAGCTGTGAATGACTTTGATTTCTCCCTCTCCTTGAGTTTGCTAAGTCTGTTGTACACGTCTTCCGAAATCGCGATTAGCTTTGCCATGGATATAAATTAATTTATTAAGCTATAAAGATTGTCCTTACCCCATCACTATTGGTCAAAACCCACTTCAGCCACTTGGGTGTAGACGCGTTCTCCAGTTCTTATCTGGTGCCCAGAAACACAATGTTCGGCTGCCCGGGTTTGTACATCAGGGATAGAAATCCAAGTCCAGACTTACATGAGGGATGCGTATAAGTTGGTAAACCAAACAGTGTCTGGTAAGTGCTGTTGCTTGGTGAAACAACAGCCTGGTCTCCGTCACTGTAAATGTCATGCGTTCACGCACTGCTTCTAAACCATGATAGTAAATCAAGCGTGTTTGACAAGGGAATGTTGTCAATCAAAACCTAATTGCTTGCGCAGCTTTTCAGACCGATAGGTAAGACTGGTCAGCAAAGTGTAACTATCCATACAGCAATTAAATTCCATGACCGTCAGTATTAAGGACGTAGATGAGTCGTCTTTTTTAAATCTCAAGGCAGAGGCGGTGAGAAAAGGCCTCAAAGTGGGACAGGCTGCAAGCGAAGCGTTCGGACTCTGGGTGGCAAATGAGAGCAAAAGGCATATTAGGGACACTAAAAGGATGATTCTGGCGGCAGCTGATATGGACAGGCTGAGAGCCGAAGTTGGAAGATCTGATTGGTCGGGCACCCAGGAGATACGAAAGTGACGGAACAGGAGAAAGTAATCAACGCTTCTATCGTCTCATCGTAGGTTGCCCTCCTGTAGGGCTTGAGGCGGCTGAGTTTCTTCCTAGTGGCCTTTGAAATCTGTATCGTTGTATAATCCATGTATAACGATAATGTGTGTATAACGTCAATTAAAGTATTCTGTATTAGACGCCCCCGCTACCAATCTCGCAGAGCGGGCGAGTCACGATTGTCTGCTTTCAGAGAAGACGCTCTCAAATGCCCCTGTGACCTCTCTCGCTGCTTCTTCAGTGGATAGATGTGTGTACAGTTGTGTCGTGCTGACTGAAGCATGTCCCAGATGGACCTGAACAGCCCTCAGATTTACCCCGCTTCTTACCAGCCTGGTCGCGCACCAGTGTCTCAGCGCATGGGGATGCATCTGCTCGATGCCGGCCCTTCTGCCCTCCCTCTTGATCATCTTTCTTACTGCGCTGTAGGACAATCGCTTTCCATATGTGGTGAAGAGCGCTTCACCTCCACCTGTTCTGTAATGAGTGACATATGTCCTTAAGTCGGCTATCAGGAATCCGGGCAGTCCCACTCTCCTTTCAGCCTCCCGCTTCTCACTTCTGACTTTAATATAGCCGTCCCTCACATCTGAAATGTTCAAATCAATGAGCTCTCCAAGTCTGAGGCCGCAGAAGGCAAGCACTTCGACAATGACCTTGTTTCTGAATGCCGGCCCCCTCCTTCCCTGACTGGCGCTCTGCTGGATCAGCTTCATCACATCACCATCGCTTGGTACCCAGGGCTCGGCTGCTCTTCGCTGGTGCATGGTGGGAACCTCAATCTTGATGTTCTTGAATTTCAGCCACGCACCGACATCTCTCATCTGGCAGTTGATTGTACCCTCTCGTCTCCCCTTCTTCAGCTGTTCTTCCACATATGTCCAAAGTGTGGAGGGATTCGGTCTGTCCAGACCCAATCTCTCGAACAGCGAAGAGACTGTCCTTCCCATTCTTTTTGCTGTGCTCAGGGAATAACTTCCCGAACCTGCCGCCCACGTTCTAAAACTAGCCAGCTCTTCTTTTCCTGGTTTCATTCCGATACCTCGAATTGTCAGCAATGCGAGAAGATTCAGGGGCAGCCAGTCTGCGCCCGCGTCTTCTCGCGGATTGTACAGAAAGCCCTCCGCAAGTTTATATGGCTGATGGCCGGCTGCCCGACACCACTTTGCTGACCTGACAGACCAGCCATCATGCACTGAAGCGCTTACCATAACTGGCCTAATATGCAATGAACTTCGCTTTGGAAGATTGAGGATCATCGATTGCAGCAGGAAAAAGCGTCGCTCCAGAGGGTCCCCTTTTCGTGGAGCTAAAGAAATGGCATGTTTCATCAGTCGATCGTGAGTCCCATAAAATCGAGATCCTCGCTGAACCTTGTTTCATCTGGATAGAAGACCTTCTTGATGCAAGTCCCGCTTCTGAAAACAAGATTCCCGGAGTAGCTGTGAAGCTCAGGTGAACTGGCGACTATTGCCAGAATAATCGTAATGACAAGAGGTACAAGGCAGAATGGGGAAAGGGGGAGAAGAAGGTCAAGGTGCAAGAATGCCTTGCAGACATCATATGGCATCTGCTGGAAGAACAGACACACCACATTGGTGAGCTGAATGCACTCTTCTGGCAGATGGACAGGGACCCTCCGCAACGGGAATGGTTCAGCAGCAGCCTTTCGATGAGCAGGCGGAAGTGATGACACCTGCTGGACAATTGATCCGCTGGGCCAGCGCCCGGGAATGAGCAATTCCGCGTCAGGCATTCGCCTTTGGTTTGTCCTGTGAAACACAGAGTCAGGCCGAAGACTGCGGCGAGCCTTTTGAAACCAATGTCCTGCGTGGGGTTGCTTTCCATGTTCGTTGGTCAATTCTGCTACTGCAACATCCTCCCCTGGGGGTTTTTCCAGCCATTTGAAGGCATGCCGGAAAAGGACCTCAGTTTGCGATTTTCAGGGAAGTAGAGTTCTTATATTGCAACTGATAATTCTACCCGGCAAATGCGGCCCTTGTGCGCACACTGCAAAGTTACGTTACTGCTAGCACCGACCCGATGGGGATGAGGGGAAACAGTAATGGTCCAGCAGAGGCTAACCACCGATCAAAGTGCCTTTCGCTGAAGCGGCGGTGCAGAAAACGTACCCGAAGTCTTTGTTTCTAGAGTCTATTTTCATTTGTGGGAAAGTATGCGATATATCTCCTTCACCTTCTCTGCAACTCGGATGCATCGGCGATTGTCAATCTCCTGATTTCTCGCGGTAATCGCATCATTGACGCTCTTACCGGAAATTGGATACTGGATCATCCGGCTGGGAAGTAGTCGGTCCATGGACACATCCTCTGGCGCACCCGATGTGAGCTAACGGGGTTGCGTCGCAAAGGGCAGTCAACAAATAGTTGGATTCATGTCTTCTGTCCATGCAAGGCATACTGCTGGATGATAAGGCATGCGAGTCGGACAGTTGCCTAAAACTGAGCGAAAGGGAGATGACCGTTTGTCACATTGTCTGCTCTTCCAATGGCCCGATTGCCTTCGGCAGGCTGAAAGAGACATCACAACTTCATCAGGAAAAACTGAGTCGGGTACTGAAGAGGCTCGCATTCTATGGTTGCATATACAAGGTGCATTCTGGATGGCAGAGCGCCTGCTGCCAGTGAAGTTCTGAGAATGCACAACCAGCGCACTGCGCTCGTGTAATTTTGATTTTAAACGTCAGGGTTTCCAGGAAGAGTTCACCGGTTAGTCAACAAATACTCTCCCTGCTATGTGCAGTTTGGCGATAGAATTGACAGATGAAAACAAATGTGGATGTTGTATAGAATG
>JAKAVR010000043.1 GCA_021817225.1 Thermoplasmata archaeon | reverse complement strand
AAATGCTGCCGACTGTGAACACGCCTGCAGCCCTGGTCCTTGAAATGACATCGGAGAAATGCTCGATGCCTGGATTCGGCAGGCCCATTGCGTTAAGCATTCCTGCCTCGAACTCATAGACGGTGGGGTTCCTGTAACCGTCGCGTGGTTCCATGCCTATCGACTTGGTGACAACACCGCCGGCGCCCGACCTGTAGACTCTTATCATCGAGCCTGAGCTTTCTCCAAGTATCCCGCTCGCAAGAAGCAGCGGGTTCCTGATTGTGATTTTTCCAACCTTGCATGTCAAGTCCGGTGCGGCCACGATACAACAGTTAAGTTGGCGCCTTATTTGAATTATGCAGGCGCGTCGGTATTCCGGGTGCTTTGAGAAGCATGTATTCAGGAGGCGCTTGCCTGGACCGCTCCTGTCTCAAGCGCAAGGCTTGCAATGTTGTAGATAGACAGTTGAAGCGTGTCGCCCGTGACGGTCAGCGAATATGCGCCCCATGTCACGGGCGTTGTCGACAGGTCAGTGCAGCCGTTCCCGACATACGCTACTGAAGGATTGGATGTTACATTCTGCAGATTAGAAAGAGAAAAGGCGAAGTACTTTGCCCAGGCAGATGCGTAGGCGGAGTGTATCGTCAGGTTGAGTGCGTTGATCCTGTTCAGACCGTTGTACTGCCCGACCGAAATTCTGTTGCTTGAGAAGTAGCTGGTTGTGAGAGCGACAGCGCCGGTTCCTGCCTCGGTGAAATTCTGGCCAAGCAGTGAAATCAGGTTCAGCGAAATGGATGCGCCTGAGCTCGACCCGTTCACAGCGCTGAACTCCGGTCCGCTCTGCATAACCGATGCCCCGTTCTGACTCACTATGACGGCACCACCCTGGTAGACAATGGTCTGCGGGACATAGAACTGGTTGGAGACGGAAGCTGACAGCGTACCGCTTAAAGAGTCATATTGTGGGATGGACTCGAAGTACGGCCAGCCGAATGGAGCCGCGTCGCCCTTTCCGTAGTTCTGCACATATCCCTTGTCGTTGTGGCCAGTGAACTGGAAACCGCATGAGTTGCCGACGTAGTCGAACATGTTGTTGTAGGCACCGTAGGAAATATACCAGATGGTGAGATTGTTTCCGTAACCGAAGAAGTCTATGTTGTTGTTGTGGCCATTGACCGTGACAAGCAGGGTGAAATTGTCCAGCTGGCTGGAAAAACCAGTGCCCAGAAAGATATCAAAGTCGCTGCTGTTGATGTATGATGAATTGATCACAAGACAGGCTGTGCTGTGCTGCGGGACATAATAGGAGGTGGGGTTGCCCTTCGTCACGGTGGGGCCGGAAAAACCGGTCGTGCTCTGGATGAAGTATGTTTCCGCATGTGTGGGACTGCTCTGGGTAGCAGTCAAATTGTCATAGTAAACATGCTGGCAGGTGGGAAGTGAAAGGGGCAGGCCGAGGGCGTATGACAGAGACATTGAAAATGAGGAAGTGGAAAAGCCCATCACCCCGTTTGTGGGGGAAGCGAAGGGCGCATCACCGGATGAGCCAAGCACCATTGTCGATGTGACGGGGTATGGCCATCCGCCCGCCTCCAGGTTGTAGTTCTGCTGCTGGAAGACGGAGAATTCCCCTGTCAGCTGCTGCATGTGGTTATATTCCTGGGTGCGCATGGCAGCAGGAACGAAGCCCGTGATGTAGATGTTTATGAAGGCCAGCACCACAAGCAGCACGAACATTGTGGCAACAGCGCCTGCTACACCACGCCTATCGCCATGCATGCCTTTCCTGTACATGGAACTGCTTTTAATCCACCCCACGGTCTTTTTAAAGCTGCGACTAAACTCTCGAAAGTGATAATCTCAATCCAGAGGCACGATGATTAATATATTCAGCAATTCACGATATGAAGCTGGAAGAGCCAATGAGAATATACGACACGATGTCAAAGGGAAAGGTCGAATTCGAACCTACGGAGCCATCCCGTGTCAACATGTATGTGTGCGGCCTGACAGTATACGACGCGATGCACATAGGGCACGCCAGGACTTTCATCTCCTTTGACATCATAGCAAGGTATCTCACATTCAGGGGCTACAAGACAAATGTTGTTATCAACGTCACAGATGTGGAAGACAAGATAATAGCCAGGGCCGCTGAGAGGGGCATTTCAGCCCTCGAGCTGTCCGGCATGTATGCCGAGGAATTTCTCGAGGACATGAGGTCGCTTCATGTCACCAGCGTCAGCAGGTACGTCAAGGCATCGGAGCACATACCGGAGATACTGTCAATGATCAGCACTCTTGTCGATGGCGGCTATGCCTACGAGATAGACGGCAGTGTGTATTTCGATGTCGAACGGACGCACGACTACGGCAAGCTCTCAGGGCAGTCCATCGACCAGATAAAGGCGGGTGCCCGTGTGGAGGTTGATGAGAGGAAGAGGAATCCTGGGGATTTCGCCCTCTGGAAGGCTGCCAAGCCGGGCGAGGTAAGCTGGGAGAGCCCTTGGGGCAGGGGTAGACCAGGCTGGCACATTGAGTGCTCGGCAATGTCCATGAAATACCTGGGCCAGACGCTGGACATACACGGTGGAGGGGAGGATCTGATATTCCCCCACCATGAGAACGAGATACAGCAGAGCGAGGCATGCACTCATGCGAAATTCTCGAAATACTGGATGCACGGCGCCCTCCTGAACGTGTCTGGAGCAAAGATGTCAAAGTCACTGAAGAACTTCAGCTCGGTCAGGGAAACGTTGAGGGAGTATCCTGCTGAAACAATCAGATTCTACTTCGCAAACAGCCTCTACAGGAGGCAGATAGATTTCAGCAGCAATTCGCTTGCCGAGAGCGATCAGGCCAGAAAGAGGCTTGAAGGCTACATACTCTCTGTCAAATCTGCTTCCGGAAAGGAGAGCGGAGCAGAGCTTGCCTCAAGGATAATGAGCGAATTTACAACTGCCATGGATGACGATTTCAACACAAGGGATGCAATCGCCTCCCTTTTCACACTTATGAAGGAGGGGGCAATGCTAAGCGAGCAGTCCAGGCTTTCGCGCGGGGAGGCCGCCGAAATTGTGAAGGCGGTGGCCGCCGTGAACAGCGTGCTTGGCATAGTCAGGCAGTCCGTTTTCGGGGAGGAGGAGCTCGGAAAGGAGGCGGAGGAGCTCATGGCCGAAAGGGAAAGGGCCAGGAAGGCCAGGGATTTCAGGAAAGCGGATGAGCTGAGGGCAAGGCTGGCGGACATCGGCGTCATTGTTGAGGACACGGCCGAGGGCATGAAGTGGAGGAGAAAGTAGCCTTCACTCGTGTGTGTAGTACAGTGTGAGGCCCTCTGCGTCCCTGCTCCTCGGATTCACAAACCCGAAGCGCTCGAACTGCACCGGAACACCGAGTGGCACACCTGCAACGTTCATTTCAGCGAGACCCTTGACAACACTGCCGTCCGGCATGATTATCCTGCAGCGTATGTTGTCGCTGGCAGGTACCCACTGTATGCGCTGGAGCTCCCTGTTCTCCCTGCCTTTGAATGCCGACCTGCCCCTTCCAAGGACGACGTTGCAGAAATCCTTGAGCCTGACCTCCTCGCCCTCAAACGAATCCATGTCTCCGGAAGAAATGCACACCGCTGCTCCGGTCCTGATGATCCTCCTGCCTTTCTCGGGGTGGTCCGGATGCAGATAGCTTTCGACGACCACCTCGCCCTCAAGGCCCTCCACAGTCGTGGTGACTGGCTCCTCGACGAAGAAATACCTGTTTGCCACAGGCTCCAGCAGCCTGCGGTTTTCCGAATACACTGAATCTATCGGGACCTCGATGTCGGCAAGGCTCATTCCGAGGCTCAGCATGAAGCTCCTGATCGCCTCCGGCCTGAAACCCCTCGCGGCAAGGGACTGGAGGCTCCATGTCCTCGGGTCCTCCCAGCCGCTGAATGCTCCGCTGGCCACCTCCGCCCTGGACTTGCTCTTGCTGATCTTGACACCCTTCAGCCTGAGAAGCCCGAAATGCTCAAACAGCGGGCCGCTGATGCCCATGCTCTCCCAGATGAAATTCTCCATCATGTCTTCCATGACGAGTTCCTTGCCCCTTATCACGTGCGTCATCTTCAGCTCAATGTCGTCAACGGCCCAGGAGAATTCAAGCATTGGCCAGACCCTGTATTTTGTGCCCACCCTGGGATGTGGCCTTGAGGATATACGGCATAGCACCCTGTCGCGGAAGGCCGGATTCTTGTGATTCATGTTTGTCTTGGCCCTCAGCACTGCCTTGCCGTCTCCGAATTTCCCTTCAACCATCATCGTCCAGAATTCCAAATTCTGCTGGACAGTGTGTGACCTGTGCACGCATTCCTTCCCCTGCTCCCTGTAGCTGCGCAGTGTTTCAGCATCGCACATGCATACGTATGCAATGCCTTTCTGAACGACTCGCTCCGCCCATGAGTAGAAGATTTCGAGCCTCTCCGACTTGTAGTAGATGCCGTCCCACTTCACTCCAAGCCATCTGAGCCCCTCCTCAATCAGGGCATATGATTCAAGATCGGGGAATTTATCCTCCGATCCGATCGTGTCGTCGATGACCAGCAGCAGCCTGCCATTGTATTTCCTGGCGTACTCGTCGTTGAGTATGTACATCCTTGTGTTTCCTATGTGAGGCGCCCCGGAGGGGTATGGCGCAAGCCTTACTGTAAAGCCGGCACCGGCGCCCTCCAGTTCCCTGAGCCTGGAGACGCGCTCCTTCTTTTCCTTGACAAGTAGATTCGGCGCCAAGCGCTGGAGTTCTACCTCCTGCTCCGTTGCCGTAAGCGTGTTAACCCTCCTTACAGCCTCTTCGGCAAGCTTCATCGCGTCCTTCACAGGAACGCCCTTCAGCCTTGCCATCAGCCTTCCGATGACCGATTTTACCTCTGCTGAGCCGCCGTGGGTGCACGCATTGTGCAGTGCTGCAATGAAGGCCTCCTCATCCGGGCTGATTGCCATTGTATCATGCTGTGATAAGGCGGTCGTTTCTTAACCCTTGTGCCGTGAGCACTTACGGGAGGCCACAAAACAAAGCTAATTAAACGCACCCGTTTACTATGTTGCGTTGAAACTGACATTCATTAAGGAAGGGGCAATTTCGGAAAGGCTCTACCAGGAGAACATAGCAGAGGTCGCTTCCGCGGAATCCACGCTCGTCGTCCTGCCCACTGGCCTGGGAAAGACTGTTGTCGCCCTGAAGGTGATAGACAAGGTGCTCTGGAGGGAAGGAGGAAGGGTTCTCTTCATGGCACCCACAAAGCCGCTCGTAGAACAGCATTTCTCTTTCCTTACTGAGAAGCTTCTGCTGCCGCAGGGCGAGATAGTGATCATGACTGGTGAGGTAAGCCCCGAGAAGAGGTACGAGTGGTGGAGGAAGGCAAGGATTGTTGTTTCCACCCCGCAGGTCGTTGAAAACGACATCAAATCAGGGGCCGTCTGGCTGAGGGATTTTTCCCTTATCGTGTTTGACGAATGCCACAGGGCGGCGGGCGACTACGCCTATGTCCACATAGCAGCCATCTATCTTTCAGAGAAGGGGAACGGCCTTGTGCTTGGAATGACCGCTTCTCCAGGTAGCGATCTTCAGGCGGTTGAGGGCATATGCACGACGCTGGGCATTAGCAGGATAGAGGCGAGGACCGAGGACGATCCGGATGTGGAGCCGTATGTCCAGGATATTGCAGTCAAGTGGATTGAGGTTGACCTGCCGGACAGGCTGAAAAGGATATCGGGTGAGTTCAGGAAGATGCTCGCAAGGAGGGTCGATTCACTCAAGAAGATGGACTTCCTGGCAGAGGATTTTGCAGGGACGACCAGGGAACTTCTCGGCGCGGGAAAGAGGATAAGCGATGAGCTAGCCTCGGGGAGGAAGAACAGGACGCTGTTCGAAGCGCTCCGCATGCAGTCGGAGGCCATCAAGATAGCACATGGCATCGACCTCGCAGAAACGCAGTCGGTGCATGCGCTGAGGCAGTACGTGGCAAAACTGCTCGAGGAGGCTGAGGCAAAGAGGTCGAAGGCGTCGGTCTCCATCGCAGGCGATGAGCACTTCACAACCATCAGGGAGCTGCTGACCCTGACAAGAGAGGAGCACCCGAAAATGGAAAAGTTGAGGGAAACGGTCGCACAGCAGCTCGAGAGGAATCATGACAGCAGAATAATGGTATTCACCCAGTACAGGGACACAGCGGACGCGGTGGAGCGCATGGTCTCGTCGATGACGAATGCGAGGGTCCTGAAACTTTTCGGGCAGAGCGCCAAGGGTAGCCAGAAGGGGCTGAAGCAGAAGGAGCAGATTGACGTCATAAACAGGTTTGCCTCAGGAGAGGCAAATGTTCTTGTGAGCACCTCCGTCGGCGAGGAAGGCCTCGACATAACATCCACGGACATGGTGGTTTTCTTTGAGCCTGTGCCTTCAGAGATAAGGACCATACAGAGGAAGGGAAGGACTGGAAGGCTGAGGTCAGGCAGGGTAGTCGTTCTCATAACCAGGGAAACGAAGGACGAAGGGTACTACTATTCATCCAGGAGAAAGGAGAGGGCGATGAAGGCGGCGCTCATGAGCCTGAACATGAGGCTCCATGGCAGTGGACCCATTGAACGGCCAATGCCTGAAAAACAGAAGAAGCTCTTTGACTTCTGAAGGACCGCTCAGCGCCGTCCCACGAAGCGCTCCTTCGCCCAGCCGATGATCCTGTTGAACACGCTCGGGTTTGTCAGGAATATGAGCATTGCTCCGCCGGCCGACTGGACAAATGTGCTGAAGAGATAGGTTGTTATGGGGACACTGATGCCCAGGCCGATGCCTATCAGCTGGTCGGAAACGAATGTCTTGTGCCACTCCGGGTAGTAGAGAGCGTAGTAGCAGACTGACCACGCAATAGCCCAGAAGCCCATGGAAATGGATGCTATGCCCAGAGTCCTGATAAGGAAAAGGCGGTATGCAGTTATTGCAGCGAAGCAGCCTGAGAGTATCCCGAGAGAGCCGTATATCAGGAAGTAGTAGACCAGGTTGTGGTATGTGCCAGGCAGGAACACGTCGATGAGCCCGATACCGATCCCGAGCGCTATACCGAGCCAGTAGCCCGCAGCGCTTTCAAACGTTCCATAATACCGCCAGCTGACGACATTCAGCCATGACTTGGGCGGATACTGCCCTCCCTGCTCCGTTCCAACGCTGCCGGACATCATAGGTCACTCGTCTGGGAACATTGCGCATTCGCCTTCGGCTCCATAGCCTCAGGTGCGCTGCACATTTTTGTTGAGAAACGCTCTCTATATAATTCTTCTGAAATGGTGCTTTCAGGATGGGAACGGAGATAACTGCAGGATAGAATCAATTAATCTTGGAGGCAAACAGTCCGGATAGCTATTAAACACTATGTTGATTCATGCCGGAAGAGGGAAAGCAATGCTCTACAGGGAAGTTGCTGATTTCTATGAAAAGGTCGAGGCAACGACAAAAAGACTCGAGATAACAGCGCTTCTCGTGGACATGTTGAAGAAATCGGACTGCAGCGAGATAGCCAATGTCGTCTACATGACACATGGCAGGCTGTTCCCGGATTTCTTTCCGGAGAAGATAGGAATGGCTGAGAAGATGGCGCTCAGGACTCTGGCCACCGTCTCAAGGGCTGATGCCTCGGCCGTCGAAAGCATGTACAGGGAAAAGGGAGACATAGGAATCGTCGGCGAGGAACTGCTTGCAAGAGCTGCAGAGAGCAGGCTGGGCGGGGCGGAACTCAATGTGAATGAGGTGCACAGGATGCTCTCCGATATAACGGGAGCGACCGGCCCCGGCTCGCAGGAGCAGAAGGTCAACCTGCTCGCAAATCTTCTCGCCGCCTCCACACCGAAGGAGGCCAGGTACATCCTCAGGATAGTGATAGGGAAGATGAGAATAGGTGTTGCAGCGATGACGCTGGTGGAGGCGCTGGCAACAACTTTCGCCACAAAGGGGGACAAGGATGAAGTGGAACGGTCGTTCAACATAACAAGCGACCTTGGCACGGTTGCTGCCACGATGTGCAGGGAGGGGCTGCCGGGACTGAAGAAGCTGAAGCTCAGGGTCAATGTGCCCCTGAGATCCATGCTTGCAGAGAGGCTCCCGGGGATAAGGGAGATACTGGAGAAGATGGGCGGAAGGGCAGCCTTCGACTACAAGTATGACGGCCTGAGGATGCAGGCCCACATAGACAACGGCAAGGTGAGGCTTTTTTCGAGACAGCTCGAGGAGCTGACAGGCCAGTTCCCGGAGATAGTCGAGAGCGTGTCCTCTGCCTTCAAGGGCAAGACAGGGATAATAGAGGGCGAATGCGTCCCGGTGGACATAAACACGGGCGAGCTCCTTCCATTCCAGGTTGTCTCCAGACGGAGGGGAAGGAAGCACGGTGTAAGCGAGGCGGTCGAGGAATTTCCCGTGACTCTTTTCCTGTTCGACCTTCTGCTCTATGACGGCGACGACTACACCGGCAGGCCCTTCCTCGAGCGCAGGGAGAAACTGAAGGAGTCGATCGGGAAGAACGACAGGGTGAAACTCTCCACGGTAGTCGTGACAGGCTCGGAGGAGGAGGCGGAGGCTTTCTTCAACGAGTCGCTTGAGTCCGGCTGCGAGGGCATAGTTGCAAAGTCCGTTGCGGACGATTCGGTCTACCAGGCGGGCGCCAGGGGATGGCTCTGGATCAAGTACAAGAAGGATTACAAGGCCGAGATGATAGACACCGTGGATCTGGTCGTGGTGGGCGCCTTTGCCGGACGTGGAAGGAGGAGCGGCACATACGGCGCACTGCTGATGGCAACCTACGACAAGCAGAAGGATGCATTCGAGACGGTGACCAAGCTGGGCAGCGGGTTTGACGACGAAACGCTTGCTTCCCTTCCCTCAATGCTCAGGGATTACCAGCTGAAGGAAAAGGATCCTTCCGTCGAGAGCATGGCCGCAGCAGACTACTGGTTCAGGCCGGTTGTCGTGCTGGAGGTCCTCGGCGCTGAGATAACGCACAGCCCCATACACACATGCTGCTGGGGGCAGGTCAGGAAGGATGCCGGCCTTGCGATAAGGTTTCCAAGATTCACAGGCAACTTCAGGAAGGACAAGGGCGCCTACGACGCAACGACAAGCAAGGAGATACTCGAGATGTACAGGATGCAGCTGAAGAAGACGGACTGAGCTGCGCTATTTACCGAGCATCAGGCCTGGTATGTCCGTCGGCAGCTGCGCTACGACGACACCTGCAGCCTCCAGCGCCTTTATCTTGCTCTCGGCCGTTCCCCTGCCCCTGCTTATTATTGCGCCCGCGTGTCCCATTCTCTTCCCTTGCGGTGCACTTCTGCCGGCTATGTAGGCGAAGACGGGCTTGCTCACGTGCTCCCTTATGTATTCAGCAGCCTCCTCTTCGGCGGTCCCCCCTATCTCGCCAACCATGACAAGCCTCTTCGTCTTGCGGTCTTTCTCGAATCTTGAAAGGACTTCGACAAAATTTGAGCCTATGATTGGATCGCCGCCTATGCCGACGCATGTTGTCTGGCCTATGCCGGCCTCCGTCAGGGCGTTGACAATCTCATATGTCAGCGTTCCGCTCCTCGAGATGACACCGACATCACCCTTTGCGAACATCTTCGAAGGCATTATGCCTATCTTGCCGAACTCGGGGCTCGTGACCCCGGGACAGTTCGGTCCTATGACCGTCGTTTCCCTCAGCTTCGCGTAGTTCACGAACTCCATCGCATCCAGGAATGGTATGTGTTCGGTGATGACCACGACCAGGCCCAGTCCAGCATTGACCGCCTCGAACACCGCGTCCTTTGCGAACCTGGCAGGGACGAAGATGCAGGAGGAGTTTGCGCCGGTTTGTTCGACAGCTTCGTGCACCGTCTCGAACACAGGAACGCCTTCGACCGCCGATCCTCCCTTGCCGGGCGTCACGCCGCCGACGACCTTGGTGCCGAACTCCTTCATTGATTTGGTGTGGAACTGGCCCTGGTGCCCAGTTATTCCCTGGACGATTACCTTTGTCTCGCGTCCGACCATTATTGCCATTATTTCACCGCCGCCTTGACCGCCTTCCGTGCAGCTTCTATCAGGTCAGTGGAAGACTCGATGCCTATTTCCTTCAGTATTTCCCTTGCAATGTCGTCGTTTACACCACGTATCCGTGCGACAATTGGAATGTCGATGCCTATCGTCTGCACCGCTTCCCTGACTCCCATTGCAACAGTATCGCACTTTGTTATGCCGCCGAATATGTTCAGGAATATCACGCCTGGCCCTGCGTCCTTCATCAGCGCAAGCGCCCTGGTCACTTTCTTCGGGTCGTCCGTTCCGCCCAGGTCAAGGAACACGCCTGCCCTTCCGCCGTTGATTGTGAGTATGTCCAGCGTGGCCATCGTGAGTCCTGCCCCGTTTGCGATGACACCTATGTTCCCGTCGAGCTGCACGAATGCTATGTCCTCCTGCTTGGCACGTTGCTCTAGCGGAGTGAGATCGTCCATGTCCTCGGAAAATTCAGGATGCCGGAAGAGTGCATCGTCGTTGATTGTGACCTTGGAGTCGGCAGCTATGATCTGCCCACCCGCAGTCAGGACGAGCGGGTTTATCTCGGCCAGCTCGCAGTCCTCGGAGATGAACATGCCGTAAAGGTTGCGTGCGAGGGCGTCCACCTGCTTCGACTGATCGTCGTTGAGTCCAAATGCAGTCTTCAGTATCTTGGAGATGAAAGGGGAATAGCCGAATGGGGGAACGGGTACCATGGCAATGCGCTCCTGCGGAACGTTCTCTATCTCCACCCCGCCGTCACCGCTTGCCATCAGCAGAACTGACCTGGAGCTCCTGTCTATGACGTAGCTCAGGTACAGCTCCCGTGCCACCTCGAGCCTTTCCTCAAGCAGAACAGATTTCACCCTTTCCCCCTTTATGTTCATGGCCAGTATCTCGCCGGCGCGACTCTTCGCATCTTCAAGGTTGTCGGCAAACTTGATGCCACCGGCCTTTCCCCTGCCTCCCACAAGCACCTGGGCCTTAACCGCAACAGGATAGTCCACAGACAGTATCTCGCCGGGAGTCCTGGCAACGGCTCCTCTGGGGACCGGTATGCCGTATTTCCCCATCAGCTGCTTGGCCCTATATTCGAACAGTTTCAAGTTTCGCACCTCGTCCACCGGCCTGGCTGCCATATCGATGCACAGCCGGTTATCCGACGGAATCGAACTACTGGAGTCACACTTCAGATATTAACGTTAACACTTACACCTTCGTCCTCCAGTCGCATCCTCCCGCAAATGCAACCGACAGACAGAGCCCATGGCATGTCCATGGTCGTAAACTGCGAATGGTGCGACAGTCGAAAACAGAAAAATAGATAAGCAAGGTTGCCGAACGACTAAGCGGTAAACCCGGGCAGAAGGGGTGGCGTCGCTGAACAGCATTGGCCAGTTGAAAAAGATAGACTGCAGGAAGTACTGTGAATTCGAGGGAAGCAATCCGAAGAGTTGCGCCCTTCCAGAGAAACTGATTTCGGAAATCAGCAAGACACTGTCTGAGGGAGAGCTGATTGTGTACCCTACAGACACAATCTACACCATTGGTGCAGACATCTTCGACGAGCAGTCTGTCAAGAGGGTATACATGTCGAAGAAACGACCGTTTGACATGCCCGTATCCGTCAGCGTCCTCGATGAGAAGATGGCCGACAGGATCGCACACCTCAACAAGGCTGCAAGACTGCTTATCAAGGAGTTTATGCCCGGCCCCCTGATCATACTTGCCGAGAAAAAAGGGGAAGTCTCTGACCTCCTGACCGCAGGCAGCAGCACGGTCGGAATCAGGATGCCGGACCACCCTGTCGCAAGGGAGATACTTTCCTCATACGGGCCGCTCACATCAGCAAGTGCAAACAAGCACTCAAGCACCAGTCCGTTCACGGTCGAGCAGTGCATGAAGGAGCTGGGTTCTGCCGTTTCCATGTACCTGGACTGCGGGAAGAGCAGGCTTGGCATACAGTCCACAATTGTGGATACGACGGACGACACCTTCCCAATCGTTAGGAAGGGGCCGGTTCCGGAGGAAAGAATACTTGAGGTCCTCGGCTCTATCTGAACGAGGGTGTTCCGAACGGAGAGCAATGTCAGGGAAAAGTTACTGAAAGCAGGCGCCATTGCCAGGGACGCCAGGGAGAAGGGAATAGAGCTCTCCGAACCGGGCCGTTCCATATACGATGTTGTTGTAGAGGTCGAGGAATACATAGTCAGGAAGGGAGGCAGGCCGGCCTTCCCGGTGAACATAGGCATTGACAGCGTTGCGGCACACTATACTCCGCCGTCAGGCGATACGCAGAAATTCCCGGCAAGGGGAGTCCTGAAATTCGATGTCGGCGTGGAGGTGGACGGTTATGTTGCCGACACGGCTGCCAGCAAGTCTTTCGGAGGGAGCATGCAGTCCCTCGTCGATGCATCCAGGAATGCGCTTGAGAGCGCGCTTACGCTCGTAAGGCCTGGCGCGAGCCTTGCAATGATAGGAACGACGATTGAAAACGTCATATCGGGCAGCGGCTACAGGCCAATTTCGAATCTCATGGGTCACAGCATAGAGCGTTACAACCTCCATGCCGGATTCAGCGTTTACAATGTGAAGAAGACGGATGACAGAACCACCATACCGCAGGAGATAGTGATCGCTGTTGAACCCTTCGCTACAGACGGGGCGGGCTTTGTCGTCTCCGGCAGGCTGGGGAATATCTTCTCGCTGAGCAGGGAGAAGAAGCTGGACGACCCCGGGCTGCAGCACTTTCAGGAGACAATAAGGGAGAGATACAGCACGCTTCCTTTTGCTGAAAGATGGCTCACGGATGTCAGTGACTGGCGCAAGAAGCTCAACAAGCTGCTCCGACTGGGAATCTTACACGGTTACGAGATGCTGATTGAGGGAAAGGGCGGAACGGTCAGCCAGTGGGAGCATACGTTGATAGTTTCTGGAGACGGTGTGGTCAGGACGACGGCATGAGCAGATGGCATGTCCACAGGCGCACTGCATTGATAGTTGTCATGTACGCATTGGCGCTGACAGCACTCATGTCTTTCTTCGCGCTCAACGGCTATACCCCGCTTGTCTTCTACACGCCGATACTGTGGATTTTCCTGCCGGTGATGGTCTATGCATGGATGAGAAACAGGAGAAGAAAACGAGAAGAGGATGAACTCTGGTAGACTGGGGCCCATTGCTGGAAAGGTAGCCCCGGGCAGATTCGAACTGCCGTCGCTGGCTCCAAAGGCCGGCATGATTGACCACTACACTACGGGGCTGCGAAACAATTGATTTTGATGTCGATAGATAAGCCTTTGTAGGAAGGAAGCAGCCGGCATTAAGGGGCAATGCAGGCCGTTTAGTTAAAGACTCATCCCTGCTGGGAATGGCCGGCCGGCAATAATCAGGCACCGCCGGGAGCAGGGAGTGCATGCGGGAGGGGTTCGCATACAAGATGGATTGAGGTGGAGCCCGACACATCGCATTCGGCAGTGCTGCCAATTGCATGGTTCCCCCTTACAATTGCCTGCCTGTAGTTGTCCAGCCTGCCGATGGTGAAGCCGTTTTTTCCCTTCTCGGTCATGAGGACTCCGACCCTCTTTCCGACGTACGCCGAGTTCTGCGCGGCGGATATCGCGAACCTGAGTCTTGTTGCCCTGCGCGACCTCTCCTTCATTGCCCAGCCGGGAACCTTGTTCTTCATTGAAAAAGCGGGCGTACCCGGGCGGGCAGAGAATCTGGTGACGTTCACTACATCCGGCCTGACTTCCGAGACCGTCCCAAGACTCTGTGCAAAGTCCTCCTCGCTCTCCCCCGGAAAGCCGACTATGATATCCGTGGACAGTGTCATCTCGGGGTAGCGCTCCCTTATCCTCTCCACCATTGAGATGAACTGTGCATTTGTGTAGCCGCGCTTCATTGCCCTGAGTATGCTGTCCGACCCGCTCTGGAATGGTATGTGGAAGAACTTGTATATCCTCCGGTCGGCGAAGGCATCCAAAAGCCTGTCGAGAAGGGGCGGCAGCAGCGACGGGTTCATCATTCCGACGCGTACCCTGAAATCGCCCTCGATGGCTGAGATGCCGTTGAGCAGGTCTGGAAGGGTGGTGCCAATGTCCCTGCCGTATGCAATCGTGTCCATGCCCGAGAGCATCACTTCCCTGGAGCCCGGTCCTGAGACATGCCTCCGGATCATGGAAACAATGTTTTCTGGCTCAATGCTCCTGACATTTCCCCTTGACACGCGGCTGAAGCAATATGAGCACAGCGAGAGACAGCCCTGGGCGATGGGAACGATAAGGTCATTCCTCGAGACATCATTCCAGCAGTCCATGCCCTGCCGCAGCTCAAGGCCAAGGAAGGAGTCAAGCTGTGAAAAGTCGTTTGGCCTGAATATCTGAACTCCCGCGGATGCCGCCCGTATCTCGCTGTCCTTCACCCCGGCCAGGCATCCGGTGACAAGAAGCCTCTTTCCGAGAGCGTCCAGTTCCCTGATCCTGCGGTACATTGTGTTCTCCGTCAGCTCAATCACACCGCATGTGTTCAGGACAAGAACATCCGCTTCCACCGGGTCAGTCACGAAGGAATACCCCGCGCTCTCCATCCTTGCGCGGGCGAGCCGACCTTCCCCGTAGTTCATTGTGCAACCGTGGGACTCGAGATAGGCTTTCACGAGCACTCGCAGGATGTGCGCCGATAAAATATCATCGTTTTCCGCGCCATCCCGCAGCGGACCGTCCGGCTGTGGAAAGAGCCCCGGGGCGGGTTCAGTCGCGTCTCTTTGACAGTAAATGTTTCCGCATGCATACAACAGACGTCTTTCCCACTGGCTGTATGCCAGGGTCGTGCAGTGGCTGGAACAGCGCTGCGAGGAGCAGGGCATCGCGCTGATACGTGTGTCGCCCTGGAAGACCTCGCAGTTCTGCC
>JAKAVR010000042.1 GCA_021817225.1 Thermoplasmata archaeon | reverse complement strand
CATGAGCCGCAGCAGTGGACAGCTGCGGCCAGGGCAGACGCGTCATGGTGTTTATGGGGAATTCATATGTAGATATGGAATAAAGATCACGGAAGGGCTAATCTGTACGACCCTACATTGAAAGGTCGCGAAAGCCCATGAATTCATTCATGGGATGAAGCGGCCGATAACTCTATGGATACTGGCGATATACTCAGACAGCGATTCCCGATGTATGTTCCTTTCAAGTACCGCATCTATCCGTTCCGCGACCAGGAACGTGAACTCATGCGCCAGCTCGATGAGCTGAAGTTCCTGTGGAACTATGCGCTGGAGCAGCGGCAGTATTCATGGAAGACGGGTAAGGTCTCTGTCGGCTACGCAGAGCAGTGCAGACAGCTCACAGAATGGCGCGGCAACGACCGCGGCGGCATAGGCCGCGTGTATTCCCAAGTCGCACAGGAATGCCTTCACCGCCTGGACAGGGCATTCAAATCATTCTTCGGCAGGATTGCACGGTACCCGCGCTTCAGGCATGATGTCACATCGCTCACCTATCCCGATGCGTACAACGGTTCCGTTGCCGTAACAGACGGCAGGGCAGCCACAAAGCGCCTCCGCCTGTCGAAGATAGGCGATGTGCCCATACAGTACGACAGGCCGCTGCCCGGCGGACGCGTGAAGACATGCACCGTCAGGAGGGAAGGGGACAGGTGGTATGCAGTGCTCACCGTCGAGGTGCCCGACGTGCCTGTGCAGGCAATCACCGAACCCAAACACCCCGTCGGTGTTGATCTGGGTCTCGGCAGCATCGCAGCGCTGTCTACAGGAGAGACAGTCGAAGCGCCGAAGCTGTTTCGACGCTCTGAGAGGAGTCTCAGGCGTGCGCAGAGGAAGCTGTCGAGAAAGGAGAAAGGTTCGCGCAGATGGGGAAAACAGAAAGTTGTTGTGCAGCGGCGCCATGCAAAGGTGAGAGACCAGAGAAGGGACTTTGCCCATAAGCTCACGACGGAATGGGCAAAGACCCATGACCTCATCGCATTCGAGGACATGGACGTCAGCAACATGGTTCATGGTCATTTCGCCAAATCCATCCATGACGCGGGATGGGGAATGCTCAGGCAGATGTGCGCATACAAGGCACAGCGCAGCAGCGGCATGTACATTGAAGTGAAAACGAAGAACACGACACAGGAATGCTCGGTGTGCGGCAGGAATGCGGACCCGCCGCTCGGGCTCAAGGACAGGATTTATCGGTGTCCGTGCGGACACACGGAGGACAGGGATGTGAACGCATCCAGAAACATCCTCGGCAGGGCACTGAAATCAGTAGGGTTGGACAGACCCGAATTAACGCACGTGAAGACTGGGCCTCCACCGCACCGCAAGGGGCGGCGAGTCCGGTCGTTGAATCGTGAACCGCCTGCAGCAAAGGAGGCAGCATTCTGATGCCGCAAGGAACCCCACGATTTCAATCGTGGGAGGATGTCAGAGCTCGGCCCGGCACAGTGATTCAGTCACAAGTGCAACCGTGTGATTCTCATACGTGCCGCCCTTCCATTCGTTTAGATTCGCAAGTCGGAAATTGCCTTTGCTTTTCGACTTCCGAATTCGGGTCACAAGCTCAAGGAGCATCAGGCGTTGAGATGGTTAAAATGACGTGATCCAGCACCGGACCTTTTACCGTATGCCGGAAGCACCGAACAAAGTCCTATTGGTGGATTGTGCTATGGAAGGCATTGCAGCCGGAAGGGACACACTCTGGATTGCCGCAAAGATATATCATCCCGCTTCATTCTACACCTGTCGGCCGTCACAAATGGCAGGGAAGTGATTTCACGGGAGAAGTCATGTTATTCAAGAACTACATCGGTGGCGAATGGGTCGAATCCAGCAGCGGGGAGAGGCAGAAGGTAATCAATCCCGCGACGGAAGAGATACTTGCAGAAGTTCCAAGGTGCGGCGTGTCAGAAGCGAGGGCAGCCGTTGATGCAGCGAGAGATGCGTTCGATAATGGCAGATGGCCACGAATGTCACCATCTGAAAGATCTCAGATGATGTTCAATCTTGCTACCCTGGTCGAACATGAAATTGACAACCTCGCAACGCTGGAATCGAGGAACCAGGGGAAGACAATAAAACAGGCGAGAGACGGTGACTTCCCATTTTCAGTCGACAATCTTAGGTTCTATGCCGGTGCCGCCAGAGCACTCTCCGGTCTGCCTGCCCATGAGTACATGACAACAGGAACGAGCTTCATAAGAAGGGAGCCAATCGGTGTTATAGGGCAGATCACTCCCTGGAATTACCCATGGATGATGGCTATTTGGAAAGCGGGACCTGCTCTTGCAACAGGAAACACCGTAATACTCAAGCCCGCCAGTGTGACCCCCCTCACGACAATAAAGTTTGCAGAGTTGTGCGAAAAGGCGGGGTTTCCGAAAGGCGTTGTGAATGTAATAACAGGTCCTGGCGAGCTTGTCGGGAACGAGCTTGTTTCCAGCCAATCGGTTGATATGATTTCGTTGACAGGCGACACTTCAACGGGCAAGAAGATAATGGAACGTGGTGCATCAACTCTCAAGAAGCTGCATCTTGAACTAGGAGGGAAGGCCCCATTCGTTGTCTTTGACGATGCTGATGTCGAGGCGGCCGCCAAGGGGGCAGCTGCTGCCGGTTATGTCAATGGGGGGCAGGATTGCACGCAAGCCTCAAGGTTCTACGTCCATGAAAAAGTATACACTGAATTTGTTGACCTGCTTGTCAAGGAGACAGCCAAGGTGAGGATTGGCGATCCAATGAGCAGGAGCACCGACATGGGGCCGCTTGTTTCGTCCTCTCACAGGGACAAGGTGGAAAATTATGCAATTCTTGGCAGGGAAGAGGGCGCGAAACTGGAGGCAGGCGGCAAGAGGCCCTCCTCATTGAAGAAGGGCTTCTACTTCGAGCCAACAGTTTTCAGCAACGTGGAGCAGGATATGCGCATTGCTCGGGAGGAGATATTCGGCCCCGTTCTACCGGTACTCAGGTTCAAAGATCTCGAAGAAGTGGTTGAAAAGTCAAATGACACGGTTTACGGACTTCACAGCTCTGTTTGGACAAGGGATGTCAGGAAAGCAATGGTCCTGGCGGGCCGGCTCAGGTTTGGGGCTGTTCAGATAAATGATCACCTGCCCATAACATCCGAAATGCCGCACGGTGGATTCAAACAATCTGGATTCGGAAAGGACATGTCAATTTATTCCCTTGAGGATTACACTCAGATCAAGCATGTTTACATCGACACGACCGGAGACGCGAGGAAGGGATGGCATTACACAACCTACGGCGATCCTTCATGATTTGCATCCGGGTTGTTTCCACTTGCTCAGTCATGTGCCGAACCTTTTTTCAGTAAATCTTCATTAATTCTGTAATTTGTTCTGTTATATATGAATAAAGTTGGAAAATCAGCGCACGTTTGCATCAAATGATGGTAGAGTTGTAAAAGAACTGCCGCAAAGATTTATATGTTGCAATATCAATCTGCCCAGAAGATAATTTCTACCGGGGACATCAGATGAGGAATATTACGAAAGTAATAATCGTCGTGATTCTTGTACTTATAATCGCTTCTGCTTCGGCGGGGTACGTTCTTTTGAACAAGCCCGCCGCACAGATCAAGACGCTTGTTGTTGCTGCTGAAAGCGGGCCCGATTCGCTGGATCCTGCAATAACATCGTCCACCCCAGGCTGGGGCGTAGTACAGCAGATATACCAGACACTGGTGGCATATGATAACTCATCGGTTACCAGTTTCGTCGGCATGCTTGCAAGCAGCTGGACTGTCGGTCCAAACGGTTTGAACTATACATTCAATCTCAGACAGAATGTCACATTCAGCAACGGCAACCCATTCAACGCCTACGTCATGTGGTACAGCATTAACAGGGCCATGCTGCTGAATGGAAGTGAGGCGTTCGTTCTCGAGCAGAACCTGAACACGTCGGTCAGTCCCAGTTTCCTGAATGATACCACCAACTTCATCAATCCCAATGCATCTGCTTTAGCAGTGATGGAGAGCAATGTCAACTCTGTCTATGTGGTTAGCAAGTATGTCTTGCGTATTGCAGTCGGCGGGGGATACAACGGTCCCTACTACTATCCCTACTTCCTTCAGACGCTTACAGCTCCCGTAGCCGCTGCGGTAGATCCTTCATTTGTCAACTCTAATGGCGGTGTGATACCAAACCAGCCCAACTCATACCTTTCAGATAATGCACTTGGCACCGGGCCGTACCTGCTTGGCCAGTGGATAAAGGGCGACCACCTGACTCTGACAAAGAGCCCAAGTTACTGGGCCAACAATCTTTCCGCTTCTAAACTGAACAACGCCATTGCACCGGCCAAGATGAATGTCGATCTTGAATTTCCGGGGACCGTATCGAGTGCAATTGCCGATATGAAATCCGGGAGCGCCCAGATGATGGGCTTCTCCTTCAGTCCGACAATAAGCAGCGCGCTAAGCGGAATAAGCAATGTGGCTGTCAACAAGACGCCAATAATATACGGTGCGACTCAAGGTGCATGGTATCTGTTCTTCAATCTGACTGCGCCATATTTCAACAACACAGATGTCAGGGCGGCTGTTGTGCACGCGCTCAACTACTCTGCGATCATAAATGATGCATTCGGTGGAAATGCGGCTCAGTGGGTTGGGCCTGTACCTCCGGGCTTCCCAGATTACAATCCAAGCAATATCACACCATACAGTTACAATCTGGCTCTGGCAAAACAGGAGATGAGCAGTGCAGGTTACCCCAATGGTCTTCCTGGAAGTTTCCCGTTCCTCTACATCAACAGCCCTGATTTTGCATCGGCGGTGGTAATCATAAAGAGTGACCTTCAGCAGATAGGAATAAACATCTCATTACAGGGAGTGACTCAGACTCAATGGTATGCAATTACAAGCTACCCTGGTGGCTCTTCAAGCTATTCCATCGGCATCGACTTCTACACAGCCGACTACGTTGCCCCTGATGACTACACATGGGAGATAGCCGCGCCTGGCGGCAGCCCGTCTCAATTGACAACCTTCGGTGGTCAGGGGATAGATCCAACTAGCGGGAACATAAGCATCAATTCCACCTACTTCGGCAACACGTCCGGTCCCCTCAACCAGCTTTACTACCTGATATCTGATGCAACCAGCAACACAAGCGCTTCCGGAAGAACAGCCGACTACACAGCTATGACACAGATAGCATACAACAACTATCTCTTCGACTGGCTCGTCGTGCCCTACGTTTTCTCAATCTACAACAAAGGTCTACACGGGATGGTATTCAACCCGATGGGCAGCGCATATCCCAACTTCGTCATGTTCTACAACACAGAATATTATACATAAACACCTTCCCTCTCTTTCGTTTCCTGCTTCAAGATAATCAGTCGCAGTCAGTCAGGGCACATGGGAACATTGCAGTGGAGTAGTGACCTCAGGTGAAGCGAAACATCTGGGACCTGTTGCTTTTCATAGCCAAGAGAATACTTGTAATGTTCCTGCTCGTTATTGGTGTTACTTTCATTACTTTCCTCTTCTCCCATGTCATGGCTCCTGATCCCGCTAGACTGTGGGCAGGAAGAAGGGCGAATGCAGCAAGAGTACAGGAAATAGTCGCACTTTATCATCTCAATCAGCCCTACTACATACAGTACTGGTACTATCTCAAGGGGATTTTCACAGGGAACCTGGGCGTAGATCCAAGCACAGGCTCACCAATACTGCCTGAGATACTGCAACGCCTTCCCGCCACCCTTGAGCTTGTCTTTGCTTCCCTGGTCATTATGGTGGTCGTAGGCATTCCTCTTGGTGCATTGGCCGCCTCAAGGAATGGAAAGGCAACAGACCATCTTGTCAGGGGTTTTTACCTCAGCGGCTGGGCAACTCCTTCCTTCCTCGGTGCCCTGGTCCTCGTCCTCGTGTTCAGCTATTATCTCAATGTCCTGCCGGTGCAGGGAATGTTGACCCCCGGCATCTCGCCACCCCAGACAATCACAGGCATGTATGTGGTCGACAGTCTGCTGACGGCCAACTTTCCTGCTCTCTACAGCTCTCTGCAGCACCTCATACTTCCGGCAACTTCGCTCGCATTTCTGAATTTCGGCATTGCAACAAGAATGACGCGGGCATCCATGCTTGAGGTTTTTCCACTCGATTATGTCAAGGCTGCAAGAGCCAAGGGACTTTCGGAGTACGTGGTCATCTACAAGCACGCGCTGAGGAACGCTCTTGTCTCAACCGTGACTGTCCTTGCACTGCTCGCCGGATCTCTCCTGTCTGGCGATGTAGTCGTTGAAGAGATATTCGGATGGCCAGGGATTGGCGCCTACGCATTTACAGCAGTGCAGGCAGAGAACTTCCCGGCCATAGTCGCTGTGACTGTTGTCTTTTCCATTGGTGTCATAATTGCAAACCTGGTTGCGGACGTCCTGTATGCTGTCCTTGACCCGAAGGTGGAGTGGGGATAATGGAGAACAAAGAGACTGGGCATCTCGAATCGATCCTTTCCGGAGCACGGAGTAACGCTATTTCCACCTGGAGGATAATCAGGAGCAGTCCCCTTTCAATGTTCGGATTCGGGCTGATTGTCCTCTACGTCGGAGTCTCAGTTGCAGTAGTTGTGGCAGGAAGATACGTTCTTCCGTATGGCCCTCTGCAGCTCAATACTGGAACACCCCTGTCTCCTCCAAGTTTTTCCCATCTTTTCGGAACTGACAATCTGGGCAGGGATATATTTTCCCGGGTTCTCGCTGCAACACCGCTGGATCTTGGCATAGGGATAGGAGTGTCGTCCCTTGCCTTGGCTGTTGGCGGCACAATTGGTCTGGTATCGGGCTTCCAGGGCGGTCTTCTTGATTCAGTATTGATGAGAATCACAGACATCTTTCTCTCCATTCCAAGCCTGATACTCGCTCTTGCAGTTTCTGTTGCGCTCGGTCCTTCCGTTATCCACTCGGTCGAGGCGCTCTCAATAGTCTGGTGGGCCTCATACGCGAGGCTTGCGCGAGGCCAGGCCCTGAGCATCAAGAATCAGCTTTACGTGGTTGCAGCCCGCGCAAGCGGGACCAGGGAGCATGTAATACTTGGAAGGCACGTTTTCAGAAACTTATTCGATACACTCTTCATCTACATGACAATGGATATAGGGACTGTTATACTCACTTTCTCCACGCTCAGTTTCCTGGGAGTGGGTGTACAACCGCCTACGCCAGAATGGGGGAGCATGGTCATTGACGCCAACAGCTACATTGCAACTCAGCCCTGGATACCACTTATCCCGGGTTTCGCAATTTTCTTTGCCGTCTTTGCATTCAGCCTGATAGGTGACGTCCTGAGGGACATCCTGGACCCAAAGACAAGGAAATCGATGCTATAGCCGCCGCGCCTCCCGTCTAGTTATTTAAGCACATGGGGCAATGACTTCAGGGGTAATGGCATGAATTTCGACCTCAGCGAAGAGCATCAGATGGTAAGGGACATTGTCCGAAGATTCGCAACGGAAGAGCTGAGTCCGGTTGCCGCAAGAATGGACGAAGAGGATTATTTTCCTGTTGACCTTTTCAGGAAACTCGGGCAGATGGGGATGCTGGGGATTACCGTCCCGACTGAGTATGGCGGGTCCGGACTCGATTACATTTCACAGATGATATGCCTGGAGGAAATTTCAAGAATCTCACCTGCCTTCGCATTGTCTGTAGGCGCCCATTCCAATCTCTGTCTCGACAATCTTTTCAGAAACGGCAGCAGGGAGCAGCGCGAATTGTATGCACCAAAACTGTCAAGCGGCGAATGGATAGGCTGTCTTGCGCTCACAGAACCGGAATCTGGCTCAGATGCGCTTTCAATGAGAACTACCGCCGAGTTGATAGACGAGCATTACAGTCTCAACGGTTCAAAGACCTTTATCACAAATGCGCCCGTGGCGGACATGGCACTTGTTTACGCAAAGACAGAGCCTTCGCTTGGTCACAAGGGGATAAGCGCATTCATTGTAGAAGGTTCGAATCATGGCTTCAGGAAGGGAAGGAAATTCGACAAGATGGGAATGCGCGGCTCTCCAACCGGCGAACTTTTCTTCGACTCATGCAATGTTCCCTCAACTTCCATGCTGGGAAAAAAGAACGAAGGTGCCCCGATAGTGATGTCAGGTTTGAGCGTCGAAAGGGCTGTTCTCGCTGGCATATCACTTGGAATCCAGGCACAGTGCATGGACCTTGCAGTCGATTATTCAAGGCAGAGAAAGCAGTTTGGACTTCCAATATCAAAGTTTGAGCTGATACAGGAGAAGATAGCAAACATGTATGTCGGAATTGAGGCAAGCAGGCTGCTGATATACAAGTCATTGCAGGTGCTTCAGAAGGACAAGAGGAAGAACAGGGAGGCAGCTGCAGCAATGATGTTCTCTGCGGAGACGTCGACAAAAACAGCACTGGACGCAATCCAGATCATGGGCGGCTACGGGTACATGAAGGAGTTCCGGGTGGAGAAGCTAATGAGGGATGCAAAGCTGCTTGAGATTGGTGCGGGAACAACCGAAATCAGAAAGTTGATCATTGCCAGGGAACTGCTAGAAGAATCGGCCTGAGCAGATGCCGTGTCCATCAACGCAGACGAACGCTGGCATATGCAATTTGAACACACGACATGTGTCACTTTTTCTCTCAATCCATTCCGCTCTATCCAATCTCTTTAACTACAGTATTGCATTACATCAGAAAGGTGATTTCTATCACGCACGGCGAAGCGGAACCGAATCAAAGAAGATCATACAGCAGGAAGGTCTACCTGGTTTCAGGTGGCGTCACAAAATTCGCGAAGGCTCATCCGGAGATGGATTTCAGATACATGGTGAAGAATGCATATGATTATGCGATGAAGGATGTGCCATCGCTTGAGAAGAAGGACATAGACGGATCAAGGATTTCCTATTTCTCGGATCACTTTGCCAGACAGCTCAAGGCCGCCAGCATGGTTCAGGATTACCTTGGCCTCAATCCCAAAGGGAGTATGCGCATAGAGTGGGGCGGTGCCACGGGCGGAGAAGCTTTCCAGGCTGGATTTGAGGCTGTTGCTTCCGGCAGAATGAATGTGTGCCTGGTTGCAGGTTTTGAGACAATGTCGAGGGTCCAGACCTGGAAGGGAAATGAATTCATCGCACTCGCTTCTGACACGAACTTCGATTATCCCATTGGCGGTTTCTACTCCGGCTACTATGCTCTCATGGTTACTCGCCACATTTATGAATACATGAGGAAGCGCAGATTTGCCCATGTAAAGGACGAGAGGGAGGCTCAGCGGCTTGCGATCAAGGAAGCGTCAAGGATTCTTTCGATGGTGTCGGTAAAGAACCACCTCAATGCAATGCACAATCCGTACGCGCAGTATCCCAAGAAGCTGACGGTAGATGATGTTCTTCGTGCCGAGATGATATCATACCCCCTGACAAGGGAGATGATATGCACTATGAGTGACGGTGCCGCGGTCTGCGTACTGGCAGGCGAGGAGGACGCTTTCAGGCTTACAGACAATCCAGTACTGATAAAGGGAGTGGGATGCGGAACAGACACGATGAGGCTGGCGGACAGACCGTTCGGAGAAGTCCCTCTATTGAAGCATGAGTCAAGGGAGGACTACGAAGGGCTTGATTACCCTGGCGTGCACTCGTTCAGGGCCGGCCGGGCAGCTTCGCTGGAAGCTTACGAGAGGGCGGGAATTGAAGATCCTGCCAAGGATCTCGACTTCATTGAACTGCACGACGCGTACGCTTCCTCGGAAGTCCAGACATACGAAGACATGGGTCTGTGCAAGTACGGTGAAGGTTATGATTTCGTCGAAAGCGGTGCGCCGTTCCTCAAGGGTATGGATTACGGCTTCCCGACCAGGAATGCGGGGCAGATTCCGATTAATCCTTCAGGCGGCCTCATTGCATGCGGTCACCCGGTGGGTGCCACTGGCCTGATGCAGGCTGTCTTTGCACTCTGGCAGCTCCAGGGTACAATAAAGAAGCATTTCGGCGATTCGACGCTGCAGCTTGAAAATGCGAAACGTGGTGCAATACATTCCCACGCGGGCACAGGAAGCTCTGTCACAGTCTCAATACTAGAGGGGGTGAACTGAATGGCTGCCTCGGCGAAGCAACTGAAGAAATACAGACGCTACAGGGATGTAATGACGGATGTGCTGAAGAGGGGTGCAGCGATTTACAGGAACAAGGACGGATCGGAGCAGCTGGTAATCAAGTCTCCCTACTCAATCAATTACATACACAGCTACGCCAGCGACAGCCGCTTCTTCCTTGGGCTTGCGCAGAACAGGCTTTACGGTTCTGAATGCAAGGGGTGCAACTACGTCTTTGCGACTCCCCGGAGCCACTGCATGTTCTGCGGCGAGCCAACGGAGTGGAAGAGGCTTTCGACGAAGGGGAAGGTGCATTCATGGACTACCTGCGAGTTTGGCGGAGAGGAGTTCCTCAAGGAAACGCCTTACAATCTCGCACTCGTTGAATTTGAAGGCGCAGACAGCCTGTTCATGGCAAGGCTCAAGGAGTGCACCGTTGGCGACATATATGTCGGCATGCCCGTTGAAGCGCGGTTCGCGAAGAAACCAGAGTACCTTGTGAGGGACATATGGGTAGTCCCATCCGGGAAATCGCCTGCGAAAAGAACCGCCAAGAAGGGCGTAAAGGCGAAAAGGCGCTGAATGCACTGCACTTCAGGCGGGCCTTGGAAGGAGACCTGCCTGAGTCACTATTTCCGGAATCGCATTCTCCCACGCAACTGTCATAATGTGAATGCCCGAGACACCCCTCATCCGCCTGAGCTCGTCGATGATATCGTTTGCTATCTTCATTCCCTCGGGGCCGGGCGATGATGAAGCCTCCATTCTGTGCATTATCTCGTCCGGAAGCGTTATGCCGTGAACCTGCTCCTTGAGATGTCTTGCCATCCTCACAGACTTTATCGGCATGATGCCTGCGACAAAACTGCACCGCTGAGTCAGTCCCGATGACCGCATGTCGCTTATGAACTCCTCGAATACCTCAAGGTCGAAAACAGGCTGTGTTTGAATGAACTGCGCACCCGCATCAACCTTTTTGGCCACATTGGCTATCCTTATTGAACTGTCCTCCCTCAGCGGAGTTGCCGCAGCCCCGATGAAGAAGGATGGTGAGTGTGTGAGTTTTCCGCCTCCCATCAGTTCACCGCTGTCCCTCATTTTCGCTATGGCGGATATGAAATCGGTGGTGGATATGTCATATACTGGCTTTGCCTCCTTTTCATTTCCAACTGCAGGTGGATCACCGTAGAGGCAGAGGACGTTTCGGATGCCAAGTGCGGATGCCCCAAGCACATCGCTCTGCAGGCCAATCCTGTTCCTGTCCCTGAGCGTGAGCTGCATTATTGCCTCTATTCCCTCAGACTGGACAACAAGGGAGGAGGCGAGGCTCGACAATCTTACCATCGCAGTAGTGCAGTCCGTGAGATTGCACGCATCCACAAAATCCCTTACCGTCCTTGCCTTCTGGGCAAGCGGGACCACATCGGCTCCCTGCGGCGGACCAAGTTCGCATGTAACAACAAATCTGCCATCCTCGAGCAGGGACTGAAGCCTGCTCTTTCTGTCCAGCCTTACGCGATACTCATCCAAATCGTGAGTCACTCCTGCTGCCTGAATTTGGTAGACTGATTAAAAAGCTATCCTGTTTCAGCTCACGATGTGGCTGAAATGCATTTCCTTGCTGTTTCCATGGTTTTCTTTCGCAAGTATTGAAAGCAGCCTGTCTGCGACCACAACCTCAGTCCCGGCGAGACCCTCGGACAGGAACACGGATGTGTCATCGTCCTTTCTGCCGCTTCCGTCAATGAAATCAGACAGCTCGGCTATTCGCGACCTGACTGCGTCGTCGACAAAGAAAAGTGAACCATAACTTTTCAGCTGCTGGCACGAATCGGTGACTGCAATATCCGCCTTGCTCACTATGAGCGGGTCAATCTCATGAGCTTCCCTGTACTTCTGCCCCATGCTTGTTATGTGCTGCCCTGGTTGCAGCCACTGCGAAGCAATAACTGGTTTGGTGGCTGTTGTGACAGCAACCACAACGTCGGATTTTTCAACAAGCTTCCTGCTGTTCTCTTCAGCAACTGCCTCCACTCCCGCCGCGGAAAAATCCTTTCGCATCGACTCAATGAATTTTTCTGCATGGCCATGGGTCTGACTGTTGACAATAATCCTGCTGAAATCGCGCACCTGTGCCACGACGGGCACGACAGATCTTGCCTGCCTTCCGGTCCCGATCACACCGAGGGTAGTGGAGTCGTGTCTCGACAGGTGCTTGATCGCGACAGCATTGATGGCCGCCGTTCGCAGCTGGCCCACATGGCCGCCGACAAAGATGCCCTTCAAATTCCCATTCATCTCGTACACTGCCGTAATCTGCTTATCATGGTTCGGCCCCTCAAATGTAGAATACACCCTCAGCCCGATCAGTTTCTTCCTCTCGCTTGCACCAGATGTCATTACAAGCCTTCCTTCGGAGGCCTCGCATTTGAACCTTGGCGGCGTTACAACGAGTCCGCGCTTCTTGTCCCTCATGAATTCCTCGACTTCGGTGACAATCGCACTTACAGTGGAATTCTTCCTTATCACAGGGTCGAGGTCTTCATCCGTGATTACCAACGGTCTCTCCAATCCTCACCACCAGCTCATACTATAGGGCGCTGCCCCGATAAATAGTATGAGGCGTCTATTATTCGTAACACGATAATTTCAACCGGCTGCATTTACCACAGGATTCGGTCCCATGGCTTCAGGTCGGTGGCCCGAACAGGCGGCATTGCTGGCATTCCCTACCTCCTCTTTCTGGTACCGGGACTGAACACCCTCACGGCTGCGTCAATAGCTATGGCGATCATGATAAGGAGAGTATTTGCCATATTGTCCAGCTTATCCATCAACTGCAACCTCCTTCCTGCCGCCAGCCTGCTTCCGGAGGGAACCGCAAGGCTGGACCCAGTACATGGAATCCACCCGCTGCCTAAAATGGATATCTGTCAAAAATATGGCATGACGGCAATTTCCTCATATTCCCGACTTCAGTCGGCGTCACCGGTAAGTGTTTCTTCAAGTCCCTCCAGCTCCTCTTCTCCCATCCTCCTCACGAACTCAGGGGGGACCTCCTTGGTTATGAAGACCGTCTTGCCCGCTCTCTGTATTACCATCTCGCCGTTTATCATGTCGGATGCGGAGATCTCGAGTATGACCGGTTTTTCTGTCCTTACCCTTCCTGCGCTGTATGCATCGGCAGCGGTCTTGGATAAATGAACCATTCTCCTGTCCGCGGGTTTGATGCCGTTCTCAAGAAGTATTGCAGACTCTTCCTCTGTTGCGGGGTAGTACAGCCTGTCCGGAATGTTGTCTGTAGGCAGATCAAGCTCAACATCGAATGAATGGCCATATGTTGCCCTCATCCTGCCGTTGCTTATCTGGTATCTGCCCTTAGGGTCTGTCTGGACAAGGGCGACAATGTGGTGTATCCTCAGCCAATGATACCGGGGCTGTCTTTCCGTAAGGGCATTGATGAATTCCCTGACATCAACCCATCCCCTGTGATCCATCTTCAGATTGAACCTCTCGGGGAAATGCCTGAGCACACCTGCAATTGTCCGGCCTACCTGGTCCACTTCCCTGTCGCTCATCAGAAATTTGCCTTCTGCATTGCATACCGGACATACCTCGCCCCTGAAGTATCCGTGTTCCTGACACTCCCTTAGCATTCAAATCTCAAATTTGCTATGCCCGTAGGCTTTATATTGTTTTGTTTCAGGAATGCAGCTGCCGGGGAGCAGCAAAAGTTAAACACCATCCTTCAGATGACCTTCGAGATGGCTGTCAAGGAAGTACACCTGCTGCATGACGGATACCTTGAGCTCGACATGGGCATGCTTGTGTACATGAAGACACAATATTACGGTATAAAGTATCAGGCCGCGCTCAAACCGCTCCTCATTATTACCGACAGCGAAAATATGCTTGTCGACACTGGCATCGCGCCACTTCCGCCGAGCCTGGCGAAGTTCGTCAAATTCACCAAGGATATCGACATTGTACAGAGCCTTTCGTCATACGGGCTAAGCACGGACGACATATCTGTCGTGGTCAATACACACATGCACCTGGACCATTGCGGAAACAACAGGCTGTTCACAAGGGCCAACTATGTCGTTCAGAAGGCAGAGCTTGATTATTCAAAGAATCCGGACAGGTTCATGAGGGGAGGATACGTCAGGGAATTCTACGAGGATCTGCGGTTTGAGACAGTGGACGGCCGAAATGAAATTACAAATGGTGTAACAGTCATGGACACTCCTGGGCACACTCCGGGCCACCAGTCAGTGATAGTGCAGGCTGGCGGCAGGAAGATTGTGTATACAGGCGATGCAGCACCGCTTCTTGAAAACCTGGAAAGAAGGGACATAACGGGGATAATCTACGATCCCAAGAAGGAGCTTGAATCCATCGACAGGCTCAGAGCCGAGGGCGGTGAAGTCATTGCGAGCCACGATCTTCTCCAAATGAAGTTCGACCTAATTGTGCAATAGATCTGTTCTGGCGAGATGTGCCCTTGCCACGTTCTTCATGAGAACCGATGTTGTCACGGGTCCCACGCCGCCGGGCACCGGGGTGATGGCGGAAGCAACCTCCGACACACCTTCAAAATCAACATCTCCGACTATCCTGTATCCTGATTTTGTGGAAGGGTCCGGTATGCTGTTGATGCCTACATCCACAACAACCGTGCCTGGATTGACCATATCCTTGGTCACATGTGCTGGACGGCCTATGGCTGAAACGAGTATGTCCGCCCTGCGTGTGAATGCATGTACATAGACGGTCCTCGAATGGCACACGGTGACAGTCGCATCTCCTACTTGACTGTTGATAATCAGGAGA
>JAKAVR010000041.1 GCA_021817225.1 Thermoplasmata archaeon | reverse complement strand
AAGTGGTATCGTTGACGGTATTTCGTATAGCTGCAGCAGGTCATTGTATCCTTCAGCCATGGTTTCGGAAAGGCGTTGAGCCTTCTCCACAGCCTGCCTTGTGAGCACATCCCTGAGTGAAGTGACCACCGCGCTCATGCTGAGCGGATTCGAATTGAAGGTGCCTGCGTGCGATATTGCGCCGGGACCGACATTTTCCATTATCTCCTTCTTCCCGGCAATGGCCGAGACTGCAATTCCTCCGCCTATCGCCTTCCCCAGGACCTTGAGATCTGGGCGGACACCAAGAACCTCTTCTGCGCCGCCGTAGAACTTTCCACACGTTTTCACTTCGTCGAAGATAAGGGCAACGCCATATTCGTCGCAGAGATCTCTGAGCCCCGATATGAAATCCCTTCCGGGGACAATGACTCCCATGTTCATTGGATATGGCTCAAGTATGACTGCTGCCAAATCATTCTGGTTGGCTTCCACTATCTCCGCCGTTGCATCAAGATCGTTAAACTGGGAAATAGCAATTCCCTTTTTCATGAATTCAGGTATCCCGGGCCCCGCGGGGACCGCAGAGGGCCTTGCCGGTAGTCCTGCATCGTCGGGATTTGGCTTCACGCTGAAAAGCAGATCCTGATTGCTACCGTGGTAGCATCCTTCAAACTTGAGTATCTTCTGCCTGCCTGTGAACGCCCTTGCAATTCTGACGGCATGCATCGTTGCCTCTGTGCCTGTAGTGGAAAACCTCACCATCTCCGTTCCGTATCTCTTGTTGATGAGTTCTGCAGCGGTGTAGCTGTTTTCATCTTCGAATCCAAGCACAGATGAATTTTCAAGTCTTTCCTTCAGTACGTGCACAAGTTTCGGGTTTGCGTGACCTGAAACAAGCGCGCCGAAACCCATGTTGAAATCTATGTATTCGTTTCGGTCGATATCCACTATCTTCCCGCCGATACCCCTTCTGAAATAGACAGGGTACGGTCGGGTAAATCTGTAGTTGCTGTGGACGCCAAACGGCGTGAGCTCTTTCGCCATTTTCCACATTTTAAGGGACGAAGGTGTTTTGCTAAAGTATTTCTGGTTCTCGGTCTTGAGGCTCGCGCCTCCCGGATCGACATACGCCATTGTATCACGTTCGGCTTCAAACTCTGGAAAAAATCCAGAATTTCCGATTCAATTCAGAACTTAATTAAGGCTCAATTGGTATAAAATGAATTCTGAAACTGCGGCAAGAACGCTTGTCCTTCCCTTTCCCTTCCAAAATCACAGGTTATCGGCTCCAAAATTGTATAATACGGAAAGGCGGTACCGCCGGCATGTCGGTTTCACCGTCAAGGCTGCTCCGAATCGGAGGACTTGCAGGCATTCTTGGCCCGCTCATTGCCATTTCAATGGTATTCTATTCGGTCTCGATTTCGCCCTGGTTCACATGGCAGGGAAACTCGCTGAGCGATCTCGGCGTCAGCTCTGCGGCGATATACTTCAACTCCGGACTGGTAATCGAAGGCGTGATGAATCTCTTCTTCGCAGCTGGCATATGGGCGGCCTTCCAGTGGACTTCGGCCAAAAACGTTGTCGGGCCGTTCGTCGGGGTGAGTGGTGTATCTCTTGGATTCGTGGGCATCTTCACCGAGCACTCCGGATCTCTCCATGGAGACTTTGCACTTGCATACTTCATACTCTTCCCCATCTCCTTAATGGTAGCCGCGGCCGTGGCTTGGCGGAAGGGAAGACTCTTTGCAGTTATGACATCGGTTGCCGGCATCGCTGCACTGATAGCCATTTTCATGACACCGCATCAGAGCGGGGCTCTTGCAATACCGGAGATATTCGAGGCGCTAATACTTGCAGGCTGGTCAATAATTGTCGGCATCTTCATGGCTGTGAACGGTTCCCTGCCAGGCGTCTCCGCATCTTCGTAGCCATTGCTCAATGGGAGTCAAACGCTGTCGTGAATTTCAGCGCAACCTGTTTCTGCAGCAGCCTTTCTTCATGAGATTCGGCGCAAGCAGGCAGAAGGCAATATCACCTCTGTCGGGCCAGACCGCTGCAATGCCCGGGGCGAATGACCCGGGCACCATCCAGAAGAACAGGGTGTAATCCCTTGTTGTGTGGAAAGACGACCCTTTTTTCTCTTGATTCCTGGCCGGCAGCCTTAATCGGACAGGGCAATGTTCTGATGTGCTGAATGGTACAGCGGTTTTCAACCAACCGAGCCTCAGACTTGGGCGCAGCGCTTTTTCCATTGTGAAGTGAGAGGCTTTGGTCCAAGTGCATGCGCCCTGGAAGAGGCTGACATCCGCACAAGTCCTTGGCTATGCCGATTCCGCAGTCCTATCCAGGCATTCACCTTCAATGGCCGGGGATGGCACAAAGACAAGGTTTATCTAAATCGTCAACCTCCTGAATATTACAGTGAGAACCAGGAGTGACATTTGTTCATGTGTCGCTATTGCAGTGATGAGAAATGCGCGTGCGACTGCGCATTTCCGGAAAGGATAAGGAAGGAGCTGAGAAACGCGTATTCTCAAAATCAGATAGATATCGACAAATGCCAGATCACATGCATCAAATGCAGGCACGGCATAGTTTACACCGTCACATCCATGCACCAGCAGAGTGCGGCAACTCCGTTATGAACAAAACAGCATCGGTTAAGCCCTAACTCCCGCCGATTTACGTAATCTGTCCTGCGAATTGTTGTTTTTGAGTTCAAATCGACCGACAGATCTTAATAGTAGATTGCCTATATACACCATTGTGACAGACATACCCGACTGGGCGCTGAAGTACAGGGAGAAGGGTACTGAGATAAGGCATCTCAACGGACAGTACTACCTTTACCGTGTAACAAGCAAATATGATCCGGCGATAAAGAGATCCAGGAAGATCACACTCGAATATCTCGGAAAGATAACACCCGGCGGCCTTCTCAAGCCGAAGGCGGTCAGGGTGATGGACGAACTGCAGTACATAACAAACAGGGAGTATGGTGCATCGAGCTTCATACTCTCCGAATGCTCTGACACAATAGATCTTCTGAAGACACACTTCCCCGATGAATGGAAGGAGATTGCCGTGTGCTCGATAATGCGGTTCTTCCATTCGGCGCCGATGAAGAATATGCTCCTGCACTACGTGTCATCGCATCTGTTCGATGCGCTGCCGGATGCAAGGATATCTCCTGAAAGCGTTAGCAACCTGCTGCACTACACCGGACTGAGAAGGCAGAGAGTTGTTGATTTCATGTCAAACTTCGTTCAGGGTGGACAGTGCGTCATAGACCTGACGCACGTATTCTCAAGGAGCGATAATGTGGTGGCCGCCACACTCGGCCACAACTCCGGCGGCGGCTTCATTCCGCAGCTGAACATTGTGCTGCTCACATCGCTCAGGGGCAACCATCCCTCATTCTTCAGGATAGTGCCCGGGAGCATAGGCGATGTCTCAACAATAAAGCAGACGATGAAGGAGGCTGGCATTTCAGGAGTCGATGCCGTCCTGGTCGGCGACAAGGGTTTCTACTCAAAAGGAAACATGCGTTTCCTTGAGAGGGAGAGAATGCGCTACATACTCCCCCTCAAGAGGGACAGCCCATTCATCGATTACTCACCCGCAAAGGGTGACATACGCACTGGGTTAGACGGCTGCTTCATGTTCGACGACAGGGTGATATGGCACAGGATGAAGAAGACGGGAAAGAGGAGGGTCGTCCTCTTCCTTGACGAGGACCTCAGGACGGAGGAGGGCAGGGACATGATTGCGCGCATCAAGGATGGCAAGGGGAAGATGTCATCATACCATGAACAGATGCAGAAGATGGGCACCATCGCAGTCATCACAAACACGACTGCACGGGCACACATGGTTTACGAGCTTCTGAAGAGGAGGATCGAGATTGAACAGACATTCGACACATTCAAGAACACGCTGCATGCCGACCGCTCCTACATGAGGAGCGATGTCAGCATGCAGGGATGGATGTTCATCAACTTCGTTGCGCTGCTGCTCTACTACAGGGTCTACGACCTGCTGTTCAGGAAGAAGATGCTCAAGAAATATTCACCAAAGGATGTTCTGCTCCACCTGTCGCTCATATCTAAGATGAAGATAGGCGACAGGTGGGTGCTGTCTGAGATACCGAAGCAGTCCAGGACGCTGATGGAAAACCTCGGAATCGAGATACCAATTCCCTAAAACAGCGGGAGTTAGGGGTTAAGCGGTTGCCTTCTTGATTCACTCTGGATTATGCTGCTTGATGTCTGTTATGGCATCAAGAGACTCGTTCACATGGCTCTTTGGGTGAAGCTGGGATGAGTATTTTCTGACTATTGTTCCATCTCTGTCGATTACAAATGTCGTTCTTCCCGGTATGAAGCCGAGTGTCGTCTTTACGCCGTAGAGGTCCCTGAGACTGCCTTCGGCGTCGCTTATGAGCATAAAATCAAGACCGTGTCTTTCCGCGAACTGTTTGTGCCTCGTTGAGCTGTCTCCGCTTACGCCGATTACAAAAGCATCTTTTGATCGGAACTGCCCGATTGAATCCCTGAATTCACACGCTTCAGCAGTGCAGCCTGCCGTGAAATCCCTGGGATAGAAGTACAGGACCACCGGTCCTCTGCCAAGCTGCACGTAGAGGTTGAATTCCTTCCCGTCCACGGGCACGGTGAAATCAGGCGCCTTCATTCCTTCCAGAAGTTCCTTTTCCGACATGCTGAACCAGCTGCCCCGTTCCTTAGTCCATCGGTCTTCCGCATTGAAAAACCTTCTGCCCCTGTTGCCACGGATCGAGCTGGTGCAGAAGTGGCACCGGTGGCTTGGCACCGGTCCCTTCATCCGTATTTTTCTATGAATTTTGAATAAATGCCAAGCATCTCAAGTCCTTTTGCTATTCCCCTGTCAGCTTCAGGAATACTGATGTTGCCGAAGTAATTCTCGACTTCCTTTCTGTTGACGATGCCTGCCCTTCCGATTATGGTTTCAACCATGGCGCTGTTCACTCCCGTCCCGGCATATGTCTTGAAAAGCTGCTCCCTGTTCTCCTTGAACCAGTCCCAGAGTTCGCTCTTCCCCTCCGGGTTTACCGCTGTCATGTACACCATCGTTGCTATGTGGCCAATGTTCAAATCCCCCTTGAACGCGAGTCCAAGAGTCTTCCTCACAAGCTCAGGTTCACCGAAGCTTGTCATGCCGAGGAGTGCCTTCATAGCTTCGGCATCACTGCCTGATTCCTTCATCCTGTGCAGGAGCGGCTCAAATGCACTCTCGCCGCCTGTCCTCGCATACGATATCCCTATTGAGCCCCGTGTCTCCGGAGGCTGTTCGTGCATGCTCTCAAACAACGCCGACTGCTCATGCGCAAACTCAGCATCGTATCTGGCAAGGCCCTCAGTCAACCTCTCGCGTATCACTGCATTGCTCTCGTCCTCTCCCTCTTTTCCGTCCTTTCCAATGCGCTTCAGCTGACTCCTGAAGAATTTCAGGAATGTTTCCGACACCCTCACACTCCCCGGCACAAGCTCCCTGAGCGTCTCAAGCTGAGATGCAACTCCGTTCACCAGTATGTAGCTGCTGTCTTCCTGAATCAGGCGTACGAAATCCAGATATTTGGTGAGTTCTGCATTTCCGGACAGTACGAAGTAGAAGAGGTCAGAGATAACACCCCACTTTTCATCGCTCTTCATCGACTGAAGCGTCCCGGCGACAATATTATACAATTTTTCATCGTAGAGCACCCTGTAAAAACCTGTCTGTCCGGCGTTAAGGTTTATTTGTTCCAGCCGGGAGAACTCAAGGGCTGCCTTTTCTCTCACAAACAACATCCTGCCTGCCCGGCCGTTGATGCTGTAATGAATCGGTATGGGCCATTTTGCGGTGCGATCTGCTCCGTTGAGCAGGAATCGCTCTTGAGAAATCTCTATTTTTCCTTCGTGGAGTGCTGCTCTGACTACAGGGTAGCCGGTGGTGCTGACCCATTTCTTCATTATCATGGCAACAGGTTCGCTGCTTGACTTCTCCAGGCTATTCCAGAGATCGCTGCTTTCAGCGTTGGCATAACTGTGCGATTTCAGATAGCTGTTGACGCCGTCCCTGAAGCTTTTTTCGCCTATGTATGTGGCAATCATCCTTAGAACACTCGCACCCTTTCCGTAGCTTATTTCATCGAAAATCTGGTTTATTTCCTCTGGCCTTTTTACCTCAACCTCTATTGGGTGCGTGCTGCTGAGGGAGTCTGCAACCATTGCCCCCCTTGTTTCCATGGTGAGGAAGTCTGACCAGACCTCCCATTTAGGATAAATCCTGTCGACAATGACAGAGCTCATGTAAGTTGCGAAACTTTCGTTCAGCCAGAGATCGTTCCACCATTTCATCGTCACAAGATTACCAAACCACTGGTGTGCAATCTCGTGCGCGAGAACGCTTGCGATCAGCCTTTTGTTAGATACGCTTGTTGCATCATCAACCAAAAGGGCCACTTCCCTGAATGTAATGGCGCCCCAGTTCTCCATCGCACCGACCGCAAACTCTGGTATGGCAAGGAGGTGAAGTTTCTTGAGCGGGTATGGCAGTGAATAGTAGTCCTCGTATTCCTTGAGGAAGAGTCTGCCGTTCTCAATCCCGAACAGACCTTTCCCGTTCTGCTCGGGGGAGGAAGCAACAATAACGTCGAATCCTCCAGGTATTCTCTGCTCTTCGAACATTCCTATTCCGACGAAAAGGAGATATGTGGACATTCTAGGTGTCGGCTCGAATACCACTTTCTTATTGTCCCCCATCTCGACCGTGGAGGTGACTGGGGAGTTTGAGATGACTGTGAGTTTGCTGGAAACAACCACACTTATCCTGAAAACTGCCTTCCAGGAGGGATTGTCGATGCAAGGAAACATGCTTCTTGCGCCTACGGGCTCAAACTGTGTGGAGAGAAAGTAGCCGGTCTTGTACTTTGACTTATAGAAACCGTGCAAACCCCCATCCACCGCTTTACCCGAAAAATCAATCTGAATCTTGGAAAAGCCCTCACCATTCACCGTGAGTTTCTTTTCTCCGGCGTCATAATTCCAAGAGCACGTGCCTGGTTGAACTCTCACAGATGAGATGGATAGGTCCTGTGCGTTTAGTTCAATGCTGTCTGTGCCTCCATCCAGCTCTATCTCCTCCTTGCCGCTGAAGGATGACTTCTCAAAATTGACGTCAAAAAGTATGTCGTAGCTTTTCAGTTCCATAGCTTCATTCATTGCAACGATTGATTTAATGATTCTTCTTGTCTGTGGGATGAGTTTCAGACTGAATTGCGCATGCTCCCGACCGCACATCTCAAATGAGCCGCAGGCTTGTCTCAGATAGCTGCTTGGTCTAACGCGGTAAGCTCTGCCCGTCGCCGCGGATACGAAAGTGTTTATTGCATTCTGCTGTTATGGTCGGCATGAACCAGAAGTCCGTCGCTTCGGCTCACTTTCTCTCTACGAAGGCGGGAACGGATATTTTGAGCCTCGGTGGAAATGCGTACGATGCAGCAATAGCAACCAGCGCCGCTCTTACTGTGGTGCAGCCTCACCTGAACGGGCTGGGCGGCGATTTCTTTGCAGTGTTGGATGACAACGGAATGACTGCGATAAATGGAAACGGCTATGCCGCTGAGCTTGCCACAATAGATTTTTTCAGGAGCAGGGGCTACACGGAACTGCCAAAGCGTGGGCATCTTGCTTCTTTCAGCATACCGGGACTTGTATCGTCCTGGTCGATTCTCTCGGAGAATGCAACCCTTCCAATGAAGACTCTTCTCCAGCCAGCGATAAAGTACGCCCGGGAAGGATTCAATGTCACCCCTTCACTTGCCAGGGGCGCGGACCTGACAAGCGCCGGGGACGACGACTGGAACAGGATTTACAAACCGATTGCCGGGGGCGGGGTCCTTTTTCAGAGGGAACTCGCTGATACGCTTGCAACTGTCTCTTCGGACAAGGGTCATTCATTCTACCATGGAGAGATTGCCCGCGCGATCGAGAAGGACATGATTTCAAAGGGAGGACTCGTAAGGTTTGGTGACTTGGACGGTTTTGAGGCAAAGAAAGTCAGCCCACTTCGTGGAAGATACAGGGGTTTTGATATCTACACAAACCCTCCAAGCAGCCAGGGAGCCACGGCACTCATGTGGCTCAATATGCTAGACAGAAAGAACCTATCGGCAATGTCCAAAGATGAATATTATTCAGCATTAATGTCAACAATGAGGACCGCGTATGCCTACAGGGCAAAATACATAGCAGATCCGAAGTGGCTGCCTTTCGACGAAGAAATGCTTCGCCCCGGCTACGAGTACGCTGAAGGTGGTATCCTTGATGAGAAGGGTGTTTCTGTTTCGGATACGACCGCCTTTTCAGTATATGACGGAACGGTGGGGATAAGCGCCATACAGAGCAATTACATGGGGTTCGGCTCGGGCCACAACATAAAGGGAACTGGAATTAACATGAACAACAGGGGAGTCTACTTCACACTCGATGCGTCACACCACAATGCTCTTACGCCCGGGAAGAAGACATTCCATACCCTTATGGCCGTGGTTGCCAAGGGAGCGCGGACAATTTACACCAGCACAATGGGTGGGGATGTCCAGCCTCAGGTCAATGTGCAGGTTCTGAGCAATGTCATCGACAAGGGCATGGGCATGCAGTCATCTGTTGCGGCACCCCGTTTCGGCTACCCTGCTAGCATCTATGCGGACAGTGACATATTCTATGAGAAGGCCCTGAAGCTCCGGGTTGGCAGGGAAGTTGAGGATATGAATTCGATGATGGGACACGCACAAGGAATCCTCGTTTCAGACGTAGTCGAAGCTGGTTTTGACCCTCGAGGGGATGCCATGATACGCTACGACTGAAAGTTCAAGCCACATCGCCTGGCATTCTCATGCCTCCCTTGACCAGCTGCATAAGAACAGCCGCCAGGGGTGTATGAGAACAGATCGTGTCCCATCCACCGCTCCCGCTTGTAATAGGTGCGTTCACAGCCATGGTTCTGATTCGCAGAGGTCACACTTCATCAAGGGTCGTTCCTCGGTTGTAATCGGTGGTTGAACCTGTTCCATCGGGCTATACCCTGCCCTTGCGTTCAAACAGCTGGACCAGTACGATTTTTCCATCCCCGGAAACAGCAATATTAATATCACAAGTCGTTCTACTTGAAAACCATAAAGGTGTTCAAATGGTAGAACTTGAAACCCTTGACTACAAGCCGAAGCCAATTGATGAAAACTTCCTGAACGACACCGCGAATTATCCTGTCACTGGCCAGCACAACGACCATGATGTCCGGGCCGAGGGAAAGCAGAGGCAGGATTCAGACGGCAAGGCATATCCCACTAAATTAGGCATACACGGCACCGCTGTTGCGGTGGACTGGGAGACATGCATAGCCGATGGTGAATGCATGGACGTATGCCCTGTGACGCTCTACGAATGGCATCTCAACCCGGGACAGATGGGTGTCGGTAACGACAAGAAGATCGACAAGACAAAGGATGCTGACCTGTGGGCTAAATTCAGGACCGACAAGTGCGATCCGGTCAGGGAGAAGGACTGCGTTTTCTGCATGGCTTGCGTGCCTGTCTGCCCTACAAGTGCCATCAAGATTACTGAATGGTGATCCACTGGCCGAATGTGCGGCGCCTCGTGGTGCCGCACATTGAATTTCTTAACAAATGTCTTTCTTTTTTGCACTGAAATATGCAGGTGCCCTGTTGCACCGAAGCAATTCAGACTATCTTTTCAGCTTCCTGAACCACCAGCGTCTTCGCGAGCATATCTCCCGCCCTCTGGCGCCTGTCGTTGAGTATCGCAAACAGGAATCCTATTATGTAGAAATTCGGCGGAAATGCATCCACTACCCTCATCACATTCCTTATGATGACTGCCCCAAGTTCCGGCTTCTTCATTGTTTCTGCCGAAACCACCCTTATGTGTAAAATCTTCTTCCCGATCGTCTGGCCATCCATTGATTCGAAAAGTATGAAATAGAGAATGCTCAGGATGAGCACTCCCACTTCGTAAACCTCAAGTCTGCCGAATTGAAGAGTGAAGAGTGCCAGCACGACCCAGATTATGAAGGCCACAACACTCACAAGGACAAGATCAATAATCAGGGCCCAGAAGCGCTGGCCTATCGTGGCGATCGGATGGGAAACATGCTGCACCAGCCTGCCTGTACTCGCGCCCGCGGGTGACTCATTCGATGCCTGTGCATGGTCCCGTTCACCCTTTCCGCTCTCCTGGTTACCAGCTGGTGGAATTGACATGGTCCGGCTCCGAGAGCGGCATGATCCTGTCCTTATATGTCACTTTCTACCATTATCGATTTCAGATCCAGCCTGCCCTTCTGAAGAAGTATGCCATTGTGGCCGCTATTCCGACCATTATTGCAACCATCACATAGAATGAATACCAAAGACCCGTTCCAGGCGTGAAAAACCCCGGGGTGAAGTTTGTCCCGTAGATGCCTGCAATGAGCGATAGGGGGGTGAGTATTGTCACCACAATTGTCAGAACCTTGACTACATTGTTGGTAGAAGCGGTTATCATGCTTATGTGCAGATCCCTGACCTCATTCACTCTTTCCCTGTATGTGTCAAGTGTTTCGATAAGCTGGAAGGCATGATCGTAAATATCTCTGAAATTCCTCAGCGTCTGATCGTGTATGAAAGGCACTGCACCACGCATGATTTGTCCAAGCACATCCCTCAAGGTGGAAGCATCACGCCTGAGTGTCATCAGGTCGCTCTTTAGCGACATGAAAGACTTGGAGATGGATCTTATCCGGTTGATGTCTCCCCTCTTATGTTCCACAGTTGTCTCTATCTGCCTTTCGAGGCTGTCTATCTCATCTTCCTTGGCATCAAGAACCGGATAGAATGAATCGACGGCAAAGTCCACCAGCAGGTAGAAAAGCAGATCCGTCGAGGGCTTCATCTTGAAAAGTGACAGGCCCCTCGCCTTAATCCTTTCCTTTGCCAGATCCACAATCTTCATCGGTGTCTTGTGTATGGTGACTATCCAGCCTTCGGAGAAGAAAAGGAAAAGCTCTGAGAAGGAAATGCCGACTTCCTCGTCGGATGGCACACGGACTACGCCGAAATTGTAGTGGTCATAATCCACTATCTTTGGCCTCTGGTTTCCGACAACTACATCTTCTATCGAGAATTCGTCCAGGGACAGTCTTTCCCTCAGCAGCTGCATATCCGCCTGCTCCGTCCCCTCGACATCTATCCAGACAACTGAATTCTGCGGGAAGACTTCCGGGATACTGTTACCGTGCAATGCGAATTCCGCCTGCTTTCCTTCCACCGGGACTGTGAAGACGTTAATCAAAAAACTTCACAGGTTGAGATTGCATAACTGGATAATATTGCTTTCATAGTTATTCATCGAAGACGACCAGAGGTCAACGGCATGCACCTGGCCCACCAACAAAATCTTAAGCGCCGGCTGAAGCATCACATTCCATGGTCTGCAGGTTCTATTCGATCGATTTCAGGACGAGCGGTGAGGATGACTTTGTCGATGTCACGAAGGAAGTATTGGAATGTGTGGAACAATCAGCGATCCCTGCCGGCATTGCTTCGGTTTCAGTGAGATCGACGACATCCTCCATCGTTGTGTGTGAGAATGAGGCCGGACTCAAGGAGGATATAAGGGACGCGCTCCGCAAAATAGCTCCTTCTGAAAAGGAGTACAGGCATAATGAAGCATGGCACGACGAAAACGGCAGGAGTCATGTGAAGGCGACCCTGACAGGTCAGGGAATAACACTCCCAGTGACTGGTTCAAGACTGTTGATGGGACAATGGCAGAGTATTTTCCTTCTTGAGTTTGATGTCAAGCCGAGAACCAGAACGGTGGATGTCGCTGTTGTCGGGTGAGAAGGCTGCAATCGGCTAGCAGACAGATTTGGGCAGGCAATTCAGGGAGAGTGTAAAGGGTGTTCATTAAAACGCGCGGCTTCAGTTCCAGTGCCGTGGCGCACTGTCCTGGTCGGATATTACCAGCTCAACCTTGACGATGGACAAAGGCTTGAGCGTTCAGGGTTGCTGTGCGAGCATGGAAGCATTCGTGCAGGCAGATATTCATGCTCTGCCTCCTGCCATTCCCGATATCCCCAAAAAGATGAGCAGGCTTTTTCTTTTCACGGTGTTGAGAACAAGGGAAATAAGGTCCTCAGGTTCGACAGGTCAGTGTGAAATCGAATTAAGGAAAGGTGAGATGCGCAGAAGAATTGCTGCATCTGATTAGGAACAGGAATGTTCTGCGCTGGTGCACTGTTCCCCAGGATGCCAGAATGTTCGACTTTTAATAATCAGCATGGAATGACTAACCATGCTAGAGGTAACAATAATTGCCGAGCCGCCCGAGGGCTGGGTACGAGAAGTCAGCAGCTCACATTCGGCATTGATAAAGATAACAGATTTGAAGAGCATTACCAAGCCGGTTTCCACACAGGATTTTGTAGAAATATCTTCGCCCTCCACCACAGCCGAGGCGCTCATCAAGTCGCTGTCCCAGTCGGAGAGCCTCAAGACGGTGGATCTTGTCAGAGTCGACCCGCACAGGGTCGTTGGAACAATTGTTACCGAAAACTGCCCGCTATGCTCTACGCTTTCCGGTTATGGTTGTTCTATACTCTCTGCCACCACAACTTCAGGGGGCAAAATGGAATGGAAGATGCTTGTCAGCAGCCATGACACCCTTAGGAGCCTCACTGAAAGGCTGGGCTCTCGCGGTGTAAAATTCGAGGTCACCAAGATAAGAAACGTGAAAGGAAAGGAGGAGCTTACAGCTAGGCAGGAAGAGATAGCCCGGATAGCCTTTGAGCTTGGCTACTTCGAATTTCCCAGAAGGACGCCGCTTAACAGGCTTGCATCACAGCTCGGTATATCATCGGCCACGCTCTCGGAAATTCTCAGGAGGGCTGAAAAGAACATACTTTCAAGATATTTCAGCTCAAGGTGAAAGGTACTCTCAATCAGGGATTGGCCCAAATCAACTTTTCTCAGCCGTGTTGTCTGTGAACTCCTGCATCCCGCCGCCTTTGCCAACCTTTTCGATCTTCATTTTTGCGCTCTTGAGAATATCCATGCAGCTGCCCACGGTTGCTATTCCTTCCTCATACAGCAGCATTGACTCAGCAAGCGGAATACCACCCTTTTCAAGAAGTGAGACTATTTCCTCGATGCGCTTGATTTTTGCTTCGAAATCCCTGACTTCATTCATCTTCTTACCTTCGTAACTTCACTTGCCATCCTTCGGACGGCTTTCCCTAATGACGCTCTTGACATCCGCATCCACAGCACCGTCGTAGACAGCGATATTTAGCCGGTCCCCGACCTTCAATCCCTCTATGCTTTTCAACGCAAGACCCTCCTTCGTAACGCTGGCAAAGCCCCTTTTGAGTATTGACGACGGATTGAGAGACATGACAAGTGCCTTCAGGTGAGTTGCGGTCTGTTCCCTGTTTTCAATGTAATCCATCATGGAGTTCTGAAGATTCTCATAAGCCATATCCAGCCCTTGCTCCTCGAATTGAACCAGTGTATTCAGCTTGTTCCTCAGAATTTTCGTTCTGTCCCCAAGCATCGAAATGATCTCAAGCCTGTCGGGAACAACTTTTTCAGCAGCCTCGGATGGAGTGGCTGCCCTTAAGTCTGCAACAAAGTCAGATATTGTGAAATCGGTCTGGTGGCCTATGCCAGTTACGACCGGAATATCGGATGCGTAGATGGCACGTGCCACATCCTCCTCATTGAAAGTCCACAGATCTTCGATGCTTCCGCCGCCTCTTGCCAGGATAATGACATCTGGCTTTGTCTCCATTGAGTTGATAAACCGTATTGCATCGATTATTTCACCGGCTGCTTCGTAACCCTGGACCTTAACAGGCTGGAACACGACATTCACCAGAGGAAACCTTCTTGAAAGTATCTTCAGCATGTCATGTATTACCGAACCGCTGTCTGAAGTCACCAGTGCAACACGAGACGGCATCGAGGGTATCGGTCTCTTCCTGTCAAAAAGCCCCTCGGCCCTGAGCTTTGCCTTGAGCAATTCCATCTTGAGGAAAAAGGCTCCCGCCCCCGCTTCAATGATTGCGGTGATGGAAAAGTCGTACCTTCCTTTCTGCTCCGAAAGAATGACGTCTCCATAGCAGAATGCCTTCATTCCTTCCTTTGGCTTAACGGACAGCCCTGAGGAAGAGTTGCGCCAGACAACACATCTTATTTCCGATGTCTGGTCCTTCAGGACGGCATAAATGTGGCCGCTGGGATATTGCTTGACATTGGAAAATTCGCCTAGCACCCAGAGCCCGTGAATGCTTTTTTCCTCATCGAGGATTCTTTTTACCTTGTTGTTTAGTTCCCCCACTGTAAGGTACTGCGACGGAGCCTTTGTGCCCTCACCTGTAAACTGGGCGAATGAAGATTGTTTTTCCCTGGGTTTTGAGGTGAACTCCCTGTCATCTCCTCCGTGCTGGATGTTGCCACCGCCTTTCCTGCTATCAGATATCGCATGCAGGTCCTTGCTTAAGTCAGTGCGCCTTCATGATTTCAACGGCGGATCGCCGCTCTTATCATGCCGCTCTGATCTTGAATCTTTTACAGCCATGAAAGGCTCTTGTCATACAAATGATCCGGCAGGGTTCGAATGGGAATACTCTGCAAGAACTGTGAGGCGTGTTAAGGTGTCGACGACGATGGTTTCGTGCCATGTTCGATAAAGAACGATGGGGGCGACAAAAGCGCTTCATCACATTGGCCTTCCACCGCTTTGATGTGATATACAAGGTCCTGACAGACACCAAGAGGTTCCCAAATATTCTCGGGCACTGACCAATCTTGTCATTGTCTCTGCTGAATAAAAATTTCAAGCAATGGCGTTTTCCGGCTTAGGCGCCCTCGGAAAGACCCTGCATCCTCATTCCCGATGTGGTTTCTGTGCGGAATGCAAAACTGCAGTTACTTTTCGAGATATTCCTTCAAAGCAACCGCATTGTTCTTCTCTGCCCTTGTGGAAAACAGAAGCGTAACATCTTTCTTTCTTGACTTCTGACGCAGTCTGTCTACAAGCTCCTTCTTTGTTTCCAATTCACTAAAGTACCTGTTCCTGAATTCGTCCCATTTCGCATCCTCGTGCCTGTACCAGTTCCTCAGCTCGTCGGAAGGAGCGATTTCCTTCATCCATTCGTCGATTCTTGCCTTTTCTTTGGAAAGCCCCCTTGGCCACAGCCTGTCAACAAGAATTCGCTCTCCGTCATCGTTGGAGGGCAACTCGTAGATTCTCTTTGTCTTAAGCAACGTAAATGGTTAAGCCATCTGAAGATAAAAGGATTATC
>JAKAVR010000099.1 GCA_021817225.1 Thermoplasmata archaeon | reverse complement strand
GACGGGGTACATCTCAGCTACAGCAGCTTGAGACACGGGAAAGCGAGCAGGGAAGCAGGAACAGTTGCACTTGAGTCAATAAAAGCTGCAACCGAACTTGCGCTGAGCCACAAAGTGGATGCAATATGCACGGCTCCCGTGCACAAGGATGCGCTGCTCCTGGCGGGCTCCGAATTTCCGGACCACACTGAAATACTGGAGTCACTCACATCGTCAGCAGGTGTGACAACACTGTATGAGCTCGGCAGACTGAGGGTGATGCTCCTGAGCAAGCACGTCTCGATGAGGAAGGCTATGGAACTTGTGACAAGGGAAAATCTGCAAAGCCACATCATTGCTTCCGACAGGGCATTGAAGTACCTTGGGGCGGGGAGAAGAAGAATTGCGGTAGCAGCTCTCAACCCGCACGCGGGTGAAAACGGGCTGCTCGGTGACGAAGAGTTGAATGTGATAGCACCAGCCATTGAAGAACTGAAGGGCCGATTCGATGTCCACGGACCGGTATCATCAGATTCAGTATTCCATCTCGGGGCTCAGGGTGTGTATGACATAGTGCTCTCACTGTTCCACGACCAGGGGCACATAGCTGTCAAGACGGCGGGATATAACAGGACAGTTGCGATGAACATCGGACTTCCATTCCTGCGGACCGCTGCTGATCACGGACCGGGCTATGACAGGGCGGGCCTCGGTACCGCTGACGAAACAAACATGATAGAGGCAATCAGGGCAACCTTCAGGTACGCCGACGCATACAGAAGAGAAGCGGCTCAGCCCTCGAATTAGCCGCCTGTACGGGTAGGAAAATCGTTCCGCACGGCAGCATCGAAACTGTCCAGGGGCCCAAGCAGCATGTCACCGCATCTTTGTCCTTCCAGCAACGATGTTAAATAATCACCCCAGCATGCAAATGCCATGACCTTCGAAAGTTCCATTTCCGAGTTTGTGGAGCGTTCGGAATTTGACGACATGAGCGATGAAGTTTTGCACGAGGTAAAGCGGCGAATCATAGACTCCATTGGCGTCGCCCTTTCTTCCAGGCACTCACCACCCGCCAGGGCAACAAGGAAATTCCTTCCAAACTATCCGGGGAGCTCTCTACTCATTGGCGGGGGACGGGCATCTCCGGACATTGCCTCATTCTACAACACACTGCTGATAAGGTACCTTGACTTCAACGACACTTACCTGTCGCTCGAACCGCTCCACCCGAGCGACATGATCGGCGCACTCCTTTCTGTGGGCTCGAAAGCGGGCAGCAGCTGCAAGGATATGATGCTCTCTATTGCAGTGGGGTATGAGGTTGGTGCAAGGCTGTGCGATGCAGCCTCGCTCCGAAGCAAGGGATATGACCATGTCAACTACCTGGAAATAGCAACGGCTGCCGCGCTCTCAAAGCTGCTGCACTTCGACAGAAAGCAGACAGTAAATGCAATTTCGATGACGATAGTCCCAAACGTCGCACTCCGTGAAAGCAGGGTCGGCGAGCTATCGATGTGGAAGGGGGGTGCTGCCGCGAACTCGAGCAGAAACGCCACCTTTGCCGCTTTCGCAACAATGGGTGGATTTACCGCTCCTCCCAGGCCAATCAGCGGGACGCTTGCATTCAAGAAAATAGTGTGCCAGGATCTGGATGAGTCCCTCTTCAGGAGGATTGGGAAGCCGAAGGCAATACTTCGCACATACATCAAGAAGTACCCTGTTGAGTATCATGCCCAGTCGGCAGTCGATATGTCGCTTGCTCTCAGCAGCAGGGTGAAGGGGAAGGAAATCAGGTCCGTCATGGTTGAGACCTATGAGGCAGGCAGAACAATACTTGCCGATCCGGAGAAGTGGCATCCGAGGAACAGGGAGACAGCTGATCACAGCCTTCCCTTTGTCGTGGCGGCTGCCCTTTCCAAAGGCGATTTCTGGCTGGGAACGTACTCGCTCGCTGGAAACAGGAGGCTCGAACAACTGATGAGTCTTGTCGAGGTAATTGAACGTGAAGACTTCACCAGACAGTACGCGGATACGCTGCCCACTCGTATCACCGTCAGGACATCCGCGGGGGACTTCACTGAGGAAATGTCGGTTCCCAAGGGCCACTGGAAGAATCCAATGAGCGATGCCGAAGTTGAATCAAAATTTGTGCGATTAACCGGAAATAAAAAACTTCTTCCAAAGCTCTGGAACATGGAGAACATGAAGGTGATGCAGCTTGTCAAATCAACTGGCCAAGCTTGAATTTGCAGTCATTCCCGGCGTCTACAGTCCCTTCACAGCAATGCTTGCCGAGAAGTCGGGAGCGCGGGCGATATACCTCTCCGGAGGCGCACTTACTTCATCCATGGGCATACCTGATATAGGCCTGATAACGCTCGATGAGCTTGCATCGGCAGTCAGCAGGATAAGGGAAGCAGTGGACATACCGCTTGTGGTGGATGCAGACACGGGCTTCGGCGAGGCAGTAAACGTGTGGAGGACGGTTCGTGTCCTCGAGAGGGCAGGTGCGGACGCCATACAGATAGAGGATCAGCGCATGCCGAAGAAGTGCGGCCATCTTGAAGGGAAGGAGGTCGTGCCGCGTGAAGAGATGGTCCACAAGATCAGGGCGGCAGTCAGGGCAAGAAAAAATGCTCTCATAGTCGCAAGGACAGACTCCAGGGCCGTCAACGGTCTTGAGGATGCCATTGAAAGGGCATCATTGTATTTTGAGGAGGGGGCCGATGTTGTGTTTCCTG
>JAKAVR010000040.1 GCA_021817225.1 Thermoplasmata archaeon | reverse complement strand
CCGCTCAAGGTCCGTGACCCTGATACCAAAGTAGCTTATGTACATCGATGGTGAATGCTGCATCAGAGATTAAGACTGCGCCGCCCACCAGCAACGTGGTCGTTGCAATGTGGATTAATGTGATGCGCAATTATCCACCCGCAATTCCATCCCTTGATGAATCCGTGCCCCTCCAGCAGCAGTTCAACGCCGCCGCCTGCAAGCATCCTCATTCCCACGGGGCTCCTGTGGTAACTGGTGATTGTATGCAGTTCAGTTCCTTCGGCCATGATTGGGATGGAGTAGCTCATTTCATTGCTATTGAATTCCGCCTTGAGGTACCCTGCACCCCATTCAGTAACTGTGAGAGGCGTGTGGCCACTGAAGTGACGGAACCGTTCAGCTGAGTCCGTCCCCTCTTCGCTGCCATGGAAGAGCCCTGTGCAGCTCTGGAGCCATCAATCTTTCACATATAGACAGATGTTATCATATGAATTGCAGATTCAAGCAAGGGATGAATTGACCGAACAAGCAAATTCCCTCACGGAAATAAGAACAATAGATGGCAGGGAACGCAGGAGTATTGCATGGATACTTGACGAGGGGTTCACAGGCATATACAGGATTCATGCAAGGTACAAGCTCAAGAGGGTTGATGTCGTTCGTGTTGCCAGGGTTGCGGGGGAAGATGCGGGGCTCATCATGATCCAGCGCCTTGAGCCGGACATAGGCTATGTCTACTACATTGCGGTCGCACGGGAGCACAGGCATCACGGGATAGGTGGCACTCTCCTTGATAATGCAATTGAGATGATGAAAGAAAAGGGCATGCGTGAAGTCTATGCTGTGAGGGATGAGGGAAATATCGGTTCACAGAAGTTGTTCGAGTCCAGGCAGTTTGAGACATTGGAGATGAACGAGTTTTCGGAAAGATTTGGGCGGAGAAAGGCAATGAGCCTGAAAAGGAGAATGACACTCGTGTCAGGCGAAGTGCTTCTCAGTAGAAGTCTTCTGACAGCCTGAGCCCGGCTTTCGGCAATGGTAGGAGCACAGGTTCAGGGTGTTGGCGACAGCCCGCCGGCGATTGGTGTCACTCATCCGCATCGAACAGCCTCGGGAGTCCCACGATGTACACGCCGTTCCCCCCGGGAAGCCCCTTTTCCCCCGGATGCTTCTCCTCCTCGGAAATCACATCCTTGAGCAGTCCCCTCAGCCTCGGAATGACCATATCATACACATTGTCATCAACAGACCAGATGGAAATCATGAGCCTCTCGATCTCGAACTGCCTGGCCGCCCTGGCCACCTCCTCGTCGGTCGCGTTCATAAATTCGTCGGCATACATCCGAAATTGCAGGCTAAGCGAAAGAAAGGCAGATATCAGCATCCTCCTCCCTTCCTCGAGGGTCAATGTCTCCCTCATCAGCTTTTCCTGTGTGAACGGATCTACGGCCTTCCAGAATTGCGGGTTCTGGCTGTAGTACTTCTCGATGTGGTTTTTCCTCACAACCACTTCCGGTTCGGCAATCAAACCGTCTTTAACCATTTCGCCCACAAAGTGATAAAGGTTCGATCTTGTGACCTTGATGAACTTGGACATCTGTGTCACTGTGAGCTTCTTGCGCCTTGAGAGAAGAAGAAGTATGCTTGTCTTGGTGGAATTACCCAGCGCATCGAAAAGCACTTCGTACTCATTGCCAGTCCTTCGGCTGTTTTGTTCCAAACCACTCATCCTCTAATGAGAATGACACATACAAATATAATGATTATGTAAAAATAAGATTTATATGTATGAATTGTATTGTGTCGGACAGGACATAAGCGGCTGTCAGGGAGGAGCAACAGCATGCAGGAAAATAAGCAGGGGACAGGCGGCAACGAGGCAGTCACAGGCAACTTCAGGATGCTGCTTCTGAACGCCGCGATATCTCGCGGTGGCACCGCTGCCTATGGAGTCATCATACTCTGGGTAACGCTTGCCCTCACTCATTCTCCTGTGCTGACGGGCCTTGCGGACGGCATGATGTCCATCCCCCTTTTCGCAAGCTTTCTCGTGGGAGCATATGTGGACAGGAGCGGCAGGAAGAAACTGCTGGCGCTTGTTTCATCCATTGCGAGGCCTGCGATCATAGGCCTCATGTTCCTCGCCCTGTATTCGCACAATGTCATTGTGATAGCTGCGCTCTTCTTTGCCACATCCATACTCGTGGGCTTCACGTCGGACGTGATGAATTCCGTGCGCTCGGTATGGTCGAAACAGTTCCTCAATGAGCAGACATACAAGAAGGGCACATCGCTGCTTCAGGCAACGATGGGCATAGCCGAAACACTTGGCTTCGGAATTGCAGGTGCAGTGCTTGTCCTGGGGTTTGCCAACGCCTTCCTTACTCTTGTCTTAATCTTCTTCGCGGCCTTCCTGGCAATACTGCCGATAGTGGATAAGGGAGTTCAGCAGACAGAAAACGGCACGGTGGGCGAATCGGTGAAGGAGGGCCTGAGTTTCATCTGGCACAGCAAGTTCATTCTCGAGATAATGCTCGTGAGTTTGCTTGCAAATTTCCTGTTCGGGACAGTGGGCATCGGGCTGACAGCCCTTGTCCAGAGAGATTTCAACCTGCCGGCATCGTACTTCGGAACTCTTCTGCTGGTGCTTGCAGGAGCAATGATCCTGGGTTCGGTGCTTGCGATGAAGGTTGGCGGAAGCGTCGGGAGACTGGTTACCCTGACAATGGCCCTGATCGGAGTGCTGCTTGGCCTGGTCGGAATTTCTCCATCGATATTTTACGATTACATATTCATGATGGGCATAGGGCTGATTGTCGGTGTAGTCAATGTTGCGGCCTCGACCCTCATACTGAAAAAGGTTCCGGAGTCAATGATGGCAAGAGTAAACGGAACAATAAACACGTTCGGCCTTGGAATGACTTTCATTTCGGGGACGGTGGGCGGTGTTGTCATCGCACTCACCTCGGTAAGGGCGATGATGGAAATAGTCGGTGTTGCGACTGTCATCATTGCTGTCCTCAGCCTGGCGTTCAGGGAGCTCTATCGGACGACTATCTGAGGCGCCTGCTTCACAATGCTCCTCCAGAGGATGCAGAGACCGCCGTTTCCAGCTATTATATGGGAAGAGAATAAAGGTGCATGAGAAAGAACGGGCTGGACGGTTCCAGGAGAAGGTTTACGTCCACAGTCGCCCTTGTGACATCCTCCTACGCAGGGACGAGCAACGTCATGTCAGCTGAATGGTCCCTGCGCGTTTCGCTGGACCCGTACCTTGTGGCTGTCTTCGTCGGTTATGAAAGGGGCAGCTATGGCCTGATAAGCAGTTCCGGGGAATTCGGACTCAACTACTGCTCCGACGACCAGGTTCAACTTTCCCACATTGCCGGCAGGCATTCCATTTCGAATGGAGAGGACAAGTGGAAGATGGCTGACTTCATTACATTCAGCGGCACTGTTATCGGCGCACCGTTGATCGATGGATGTATTATGAACCTGGAGTGCAGGGTAATTGATGAATTCACAACAGGCGATCATGCAGAATTCGTGGGCGAGGTTGTTAATGCCTACTACGATGAAGAGAAGAAACCGCTCGTGTACCACGGCGGGGAATACTTCGGGCTTGGCGAGCATCTGAGAAAACCGGGCAGATAGGAAGGCGGCCTTCCGGCATCAATCAGGCGCCGAGGGCATATGATATGACTGCAACGCCCGCAATGATCATGATTGCACCGACTATCAGGCGCATGGTGAGTCTTTCCTTGCCCCTCATCGTCAGGAATGAAAGAAGCATGGTGAACAGCGGGTTGGCGGTCACCACAGGTGCAACAAGGACCACCGGGGCCACGAGAAGTGCAACAAAACGCGCGCTCTGCGCCAGACCGGATGCCGTCCCGGCCGCTGCAAGCAGAGGGATTTTGCCGCCGACAACGCTCCTTAGTCTCCTCGTGCGCGCCATATTGACAATGAAGTAGAAGCATGCTGCCGTCAGATATGATATGAGCGCACCGTCGACAGGAAGTGGCGTGATCAGGTTTGCCGCCCTGATCACGACAACAGACATTCCCACGAAAATGGCTGCGGTCAGTGCGTAGAACAGTCCGCGGCTGTCGAGTTTGTCCTTCTTGTCATTAACAATCGTGACAAGCACTGTGCCGAAGAATGCAAGTATAACACCGACTCCGGCTATGAGCGTCAGCGGCTCCGAGATGAGAATTACGCCAAAAAGGACTGCAAAAAGGCTCTGCGATGATGTTATCGCGCTGCCCCTTGACGGCCCCAGGATGACAAGGCTCGCATAATTCAGCATCCTGCCGAGTATGAAATTCAGTGCCCCCGCGGCAGAGAAGAGCAGGGCTGAATAAGCTGTCAGCGCCCCTATGCGGAAGAATTCACCCGTCACGACCGAGGATATGAAAATCACAAGCGTGGAGAAAAGGACCGTGGTGAATACGCTCTGAGGCATGTTGCGGGTGGTCATGCCCCTTGTAACGAACATGTTTGAAACTGCAAACATGAAACCGGAGAAAATGGACAGCCCAAGGCCGAAAAGTATGTTCATCGTCAAGAGCATCAACACGGACGGTTTTCAAAGCGGCTCATCATCAATTGCAACGTCAAAAGGAACTTGAATAAAAATTCATTGTATTGTCAGCGAAGGACCTGTGCCCTGCGCCGTCCTGGTGCCGGCGTTTGACATGAGTGCGGCACTGCTGCTACCCGGATGAAGGCGGCGGCTGCTGGGCGGGTGCCCTGGTGACAACGGGATCCATCTTCCCGGTGCCTGCCTGGGCAGGCGCGGGCTGTGCAGCCTGTGCAGACTTCTTTGTGAGCAACGTGACCTTCTCCTCGAACTCGTCAATGCCGGTGTCGGCTATCCAGTCTATCAGGTCGCCGACAAGACCCCTTGCCCCGCTGACGAGCCTGATGCCGGATGCACGAATTGAATCGGCGGAGGCGGCATGTATCCTGCCTGCAACCACCACATCGATCTTCTGCTTCCGGAGCAACCTCCCCCAGCTGTCCTCCGGGGGAGGTGCCTGGTAGCCATTCTTTATCTTGGTGTCGGCGAGAGTTTCCTCGATAATTCTTGCTATGGTGTAATATCCGGCGGTCTCAAAATCGACAGCCAGGTTGCTAAGCGTCCCCGTCTCGTTTTCAGAAGGAAATATCACATACATGTTAAGTGCCCCGCGTACAATTTGCATCTGCAGACTGCAATAGTCCCGACTTCATAAAAATATTATCCGTTGTTTCGGGGAGATGGGCCCATTCAGCCAATCCCGAAATATGCAGAATGTATCGCCTCATCCCTCTCCGCTTCACTCTCGGAGCCGGAGAAAACGACCCTTCCGTGATCCAGGACCATCACTTTTTCCGCAATCCTTGTGAACTCGGTATTCTGCTCCGAAATCAGCATCGGCGTGCCCATATCCTTCAGGACAAGGAGTGATTCAGTGATCTTCCTGGTGAAGAGGGGAGAGAGACCGCTGGAAGGCTCGTCCAGAAGGAGGAGCCTTGGCCTGGCCATGAGCACCCTTCCGATTACCAGCATCTTCCTCTGCCCACCGCTCAGCCCCGACGCGCGCGATCTATCGAATTTCTTCAGGTCGGGGAAGACCTCGAACACATGGTCGACACGTTCATTGAAGCTGTCCCTGTTGTTTATGCAGCTCATGAGAAGGTTTTCCCTGACTGTCATCATTGGATAGATGCTTGATTCGCTGCAGTAAGTGATGCCCATTCTGGATTTGGCATGTATTGCGACCCGTGTAATGTCCCTTCCCATGAAACGGACTGAACCGCCCTTGGCAGGCAGGTAGCCGACTATTCCCTTCAGGAGCGTCGTCTTGCCCGACCCGTTCGAGCCCAGGAGGAGGAGTGTTTCCTTCTCATTGACGGTGAGAGAGCAATCCCAAATTATCTGCAGGGGCCCGTATCCGGTGGAGAAGTTGATTACCTCAAGTACCGCCTGCTTTTCCAAGGTACACCTCCCTCACTTTCGAATCCTTTACTGCATCAATGAATTTGCCCGAGAAAATGACCTTGCCTGCATCCAGGACGACCACATCCTCCGTCACCCTCTTTATGAAATTCATGACATGCTCCACGACGATCATTGCGTCCACACTCTTCCTCACCTCTTTAAGCAGCCTGGCGACTGCCTCCGCCTCGGATGTGTTCAGGCCCGCTGCAAGTTCGTCCACCAGCAGGACTTTAGGCTCAGTTGCAAGCGCCTTTGCAAGGTCGAGCATCTTCTTCTGACTTGTGTTGAGGTTCCCGGCCTTATGCTCTGAAAACTCGGAAAGGCCAGCGAGCTTCAGTATGTCCTCTGCCCTCTGGTCCAGATCCGCCCTGTTCCCCAGCCTGCCGAAGAGGAGTGAGATATCTATGTTCTCCCGCACGGTGAGTCCCGTGAACGGATGCGGTATCTGGAATGTTCTGTTGACGCCCAGGTGTGAACGCCGGTGGGGCGACAGCCTGTCTATCCTCCTCCCGTAGAGCAGCAGGCTCCCTGCATCCGGATAGAGCAGGCCCGAGACAACATTTATGAGCGTTGTCTTTCCGGAGCCGTTCGGTCCTATCAGCCCGAGTATATCGCCAGACTGCAGGGACAGAGAGACCCCTCCAAGCGCCTCCAGGCTGCCGAACCGCTTGACAATGCCGTTAACCTCCAGCACGGCTCCGCCATCCATTCAATCACGTCCGTCCGGATAGAGAAGCAGGTCCGCGGCCTTTCTGAGCAGGGGCTCTATGCCATTCGGTATGAAGAGGACAAGCACCACAAGAAGCAGGCCGAATATTATAAGCAGCGAATTTGAAAAGGTAAGGGACAGTATTTCGTAGACAAGAAATAGTATCACTGTGCCGACAACCGGACCGAACACCGTTCCCTTCCCGCCGAACAGCACAAAGACTATGACCAGGACGGAGAACTCGGTCAGGTTAAATACCGCCTCGGGATAGAAAAAGCCCTGATACCAGCCGAAGAGGCCGCCTGCTATGCCTGAAATAAATGAACTTATCAGCCAGGCGTAAGTCCTGTATCTCAGGCTGCTGACACCTGCAAGCTCAACTGCAAACCTGTCCTCCCTTATTGCCTGCAGTGCAATGCCGAAAGTCGATTTTGAAATCACAAGCACAACAATGGCCGAGGCGATCGCCAGCACTACCGCAGCAGTGTAGTCCAGGTTGGCATTGTATACCTGCGTGAAGGAAATACCATAAGGCCCCCCTGTCAGGCTGGTGAGCTGTGTGTTGCTGAATATAAGATAGAAAGCCTCAAAGGCAGCAAGACTGGAAATGGCGAAGTATGCGCCCGACAGCCTCAGCAGGGGAGTGAACAGCAGGGAGAGAAGCGCGGCCAGACATGCTCCCGCGATTATTGCCGGGGCCACCTGCCATGAGGCATGCGATATGAGTATTGCTGTCCCGTATGCCCCGACGGCAAAAAACACGCCGAACCCGAAGGGCAGGTAGCCTGTGTAACCATACACTATATTCAGCGCATCTGCCAGCATTATGAAGACAGCAAGCTCCATGAAGATGCTCTGATTTGGATAGATGTCCGGCCCGAGAATGAAGATAACAGCAAGCGGGGCCACTAGCATTGATGCTTCCGGCCACATCCTCTTCGGATCCTTGAGGAAGAAATGCCTAAAATTCACGTGCCTTCCTCCCGAGAAGTCCCTGTGGCCTGGCAAGTATGACGGCTATGAGTATGATAAAGGGGACTATTGAGGACCAATTGGCCGCATAAATCTCTGTGTAGCCATAGGCGTAGGCGAAGACAACAGCTCCGACAACAGTGGCAAGCGGATTCCCAAGCGCGCCTATGATGATAATGGCGAATGAAATAAGAGTGAATGTGTCACCTATGGATGGAGAGGTTGGATAGCTTATGAATGACGAAAATACTCCGGCCGAGGCGGCAAGCGCTATGCTGAATCCGAATGCAATCGCCGAAACAGCGTTGATGTTGACGCCGTTGGCCATGGCCTCGTCCCTGTTAATCATAAGAGCCCTGGTCTGAAGGCCGAGACCGGTCCTGTAAAGGTAGAAGTAGACCAGTGCCAGAGCTGCGACGGATACAGCGGCGGTCACAACCCATGCAGTTGGCATAACATAACCAAGAATCTCAACGTGAATCGGCTTGAACAGGTTGTACTGCAGTGACTGGTACGACACTCCGAACAACTGGACTGCTAATCCTTCCATTGCGTATGAGACGCCAAAGAAGAGAATGAATGAACTCATTTCCGGATCCCCTGACTTCTGCAGCCTCGGGACAAGAGGGAAATACAGGAGCAGACCGATGGCAAGAAACACCGGCACCACAACGGCCAGGGACACTACAGGGTTAAAACCGTAGCTGTCTGCAAGAGCTATCGCAAGGTATGAACCCATGACGAGAAACTCGCCATGGGCGAGGTTGACAATCCTCATCACACCGAATACAAGATTCAGACCGAGTGCGGCAATGGAAAAGAATGCCGCATAAAGGATTGATGTCACAAACGCGTCAACGAAGAGCGACATCCGGCCGTACCAGCTTCAATCACGACTCAATTTCTATTTACGCCACTGACAGCGATGCCGTCGTCATTCCGGAGACATAGCGCCGAAGCAGGCAGTGCCGAAGACGATATGGAGTAATAGCTCTCGGCGGAGACAACAGCGGGCGAATTCAGGGGTGTGCTGCTGACAACCACTGCTGGTGCCGGATATATTGCGGTTCCGGTTGCGACGGCTGTCGGATATATCACCACCGGCTTGAGTCCGCTTGAACTGGGCTGGTATTGCAGCAGGTCCATAGGCATGCCAATCTGGGCGCCTGTGCTTGTGTTGATCACAAAGGGCCCTTCAAGTGTCGTGGTGTTGCCAGAAAGCTTGTTCACTGCCTGCCTCATAGCCGTCTGATTGAGTGACCCGGCAGTTTCGATTGTCTTGCCAATCAGCAGACCAGCGTTGAAACCGGCGATGTTGTTGAAGTTGGGTGAGGAGCCGTAAATGGAAGTCCAGTTGCTGACAAATGCAGCTGTTGTCGGCCCGAGGTTGACATTGGTATACTGAACATCTGGAGGTGAAGCATACGTATAGGTGTAGTTCAGCGAGCCTGAGGGTGTCTGTGCATGAAGCAGGGAGTACTCAAGGCCGCTATAGATCGTGAATGTGAAATTGAAGTGCATGCTGTTTGCAGAAAGTGCACTGTAGAATGCAATGTCGTTGGTGTCGTAACCGAAATTAAGGACTGCCTGGGGGTGTGTTGCATTGATTGACTGGAGCAGTGTGGAGTATTCGGCGGCGCTGCTCGCGGAAGTGGACTGGTAGTAGACGGGTGATATGCCAGCCGACACGAGAGTAGAGTCGAGGGTCTGGGCCTGAGCGGTCGTAAATGCCTGGTTCAGGTAGAGAATTGCGACCCGGGAAATGTTGCTCTTCTGCGATATAAGGTAGTGGGCAAGGACAAGCGGCCATTCGGATGAAACAAGGATGGACAGGTCGACAATGTACGGATTAGTGGCGGTGAAAAATCCTGGCGTTGAAGCAGTGGGATCGAAGAGGAGAACATGGTGCTCCTGCGCAATTGCAACCGCCGGAGCTGTCAGGGTCGAGCCGAAATCGGCCACCAGTATGTCCACATGGTCCTGTGTTATGAGGTTCGTGTACAGTGTCGTGGCAGTGGTAGTACTGCTCTGGTCGTCAAGCGCTATCAGTTTCAGCGGCAGTTTTTTGCCCAGACTGCTTACCATTAGACCTCCCTGCGCATTCGTCTGGTTAATCCACAATTTGAGACCGGCGAGCTGGTACCCGGACGACAGGGCGAAGCTGCCGGAACTTGCATAAAGCGTTCCGACTGTTATATACTGCTGGCTGCTGCCGCTCGGCCTTGTGAGGAAGTAAGCGGCACCCGCAACAACGATCACAATCACAACGATTACGGCCATCAATGCATTCCTTGCGGATCTGCCCTTTTTCGCACCCGAGGCGCCCGGCGATGCAGCTGTTGAACTACTCCCCAATTTTTCACCCCTAGAACGGCAGACCCCATCGTCACTTCAGCATTTATTACTTTCCAGTTTCTGCATTTTAACAATTCGGAATTCGAAGTAACCGCCGCCACCCGAGCAATTGCGATAGCCATCATCAGGCCAGGTGGAGGCGAAATTTGTATACCGGGCACATGTAAGGGACGATCGCGCGGCCAGGCAATTCTTGAGAATTGTCGGGGATGGTCGTAAATTCAATAAGGAACCGCCTGAATCAATTATTACTGTCCGGAAGCATACAAGATACCAGTGGTAACGATAGAAGAATAGAAGCCGGTGAGAGTCATGTTCAGAAACAGGGCGGAAGCCGGAAAACTCCTCGGGAATGCACTTGCACCGTTCAGGGGAGGTGGAACTATTGTCCTTGCGATCCCGGGTGGCGGTGTTCCAGTCGGGAGGGAAATTGCGAAAATCCTCGGCACCGATCTTGATGTGATTGTGACAAGGAAGATCGGAGCCCCTGGAAACCCGGAGTTCGCGATTGGCTCTGTGACACAGGACGGACAGACAATAGCAGACATGAATCTTCTAGAGGAACTTCAGGTGTCGCGTGAATATCTTGAGAAAGAGGCAAAACTCGAAGTTGAGAATATAAGAAGAAGGCTTGAGCTTTACAGGGGGAAAAGACCTTATCCAGCGCTCGACGGGAAGACTGCCATAATCTGCGACGATGGCATAGCCACTGGTTCCACCATGAGGGCGGCGGTGCAGTCGGTGAGGAAGATGAATGCTTCAAGGATAATTGTCGCGGTCCCGGTTGGTCCCTTTGGCACGATTGCAGAGCTTTCCAGGTCAGTGGACAAGGTGATATGCCTCATGACTCCGGTGAATTTCTATGCCGTGGGTGATTACTACGGCGAGTTTGAGCATGTCGGGGACAACAAGGTGAGAGATATCCTGGCGGGAATGGGCTCAAACATTGAGACGGAGTGAATCCACTGCCTGAGCGGAAGCGCGGTCGCCGAACTGCATCGGTGAATCACACAGAGCCCCGTACTCACCGTGATTCCCCGGATTTCTTCATCAGACTTCAAATCTTAGCTCAGCCTTGCATCGCTCCTTGCCAAGTCGCCGAAAAAGACGTCGCCGTCCATGCGAGGCGCGGGATGGACCTGGGGATGGAGTCGTGTCCGCAGTGGATGCAGCCTCGCATTCAGGTCCTGCATAAAATTATCACTCCTGCAGCGCTGCAAAAACAATGGTTATTAATCGGACTCCCGTATCGTGTCATGGTGATTTGTTGAAGATCGCTGTGCTCGCAAAAGCAGTACCCGATGTGAAGAACGTCAGGCTCACAATGAAGGAAAATGACATCGACACTGCAGATCTGAATTTCCTGATAAACGAGCAGGACAGCTATGCACTTGAGGAGGGGCTCAAGCTGAAGGAGAAATTCGGTGGTGAAGTCATCGTCATCACAGCAGGCGGTGAATCAAGAAGAAAGGGAATGACTCAGGTTGTGAGGGAATGCTATGCAAAGGGTGCCGACCGGGGGATCATGATAGTGGATGAGGCATTTCAGAAGCTGGATGATCTTGCCAGAGCAAGGGTATTCAGTTCGTTACTCATGCAGGAAAAGCCAGATGTTGTCATCTGCGGTTCACAGTCATTCGACACTGCGACAAGCAGGATGGGCCCCATGGTCGCTGAATTCATGGGAATCCCGCACGCTTCCCTCATTACAGGCCTTGAACCGCTTGAAGGCGGAAAGGCGTTCAGGCTCTCGAGGGATCTGGAACAGGGCGTTCAGGAGATTCTTCAAATCGGGGCGCCATGCCTTCTCACAACCCAGACGGGCATCAACACCCCAAGGTATGCTGCCCTGAGCAAGATAATAATGGCCACAAGAAAAGAGATCAGGACGGTGTCGCTGCCGGAAACAGGTGTAGCACAGGGTGACATTGGCAAGCTCGATCTTGTGAAAGTTGTAAGTGCGGGCTTCCCGGAGGAAAAGGCGAGCAATGTTTTGATTCTGAAGGGCACGCCGGACGAGGAAGCTGCGCAACTGGTCAGATCGCTCCGGGAAAAGGGACTTCTGCAGAGGTGAGGAAATGACAATGCTCGTTGTCTGCGAACAGAGGCAGGGTGAACTGAAGGATGTCTCCCTCGAGATGATCGCTGCAGCAAGGAAGACTGCTTCGGAAGGGGAGAAGGTCATAGCGCTTGTTATGGGCTCAGGCGTGGAGAAGGTCGCCCAGTTTGTCGCAGCGCATGGTCCTGACGAGGTTGTGCTTGTTGACAGAAGCGAACTGCTCTACTACACATATGACGCATACAAGCACGTTCTGCTCAATGCAATCAGGGAAGCTCGGCCCGAAGTCGTCCTTTCATCCTACACATCGCAGGGAATGGACCTTTTCCCTGGTCTTGCAGCGTCGACCGGCATGGCAATGCTTTCGGACTGCGTGAACCTCTCGAAGAAGGAGGGCGCTCTCAGCGCGACAAGGCAGCTCTACGGAGGGAAGATCGAGGCGAACTATTCACTTCCCCTGCCCTGCATCGTGACCGTGAGGCAGGGTGCTTATACCGCTCTGCCGCCTCAGACGCCTGCCCCGGTGAGAAAAGAAGAAGTGGATTTTGCGGGGGTTGAACTGAGGACAAAGGTCAGCGGTTACGAGACGCCGCCGAAAGAAGATGTGGATATTGAGAAGGCAAAGATCGTTGTTTCGGTCGGCAGGGGAATAGAGAAGAAGGAAAACCTTCCAGTGTTCGAAGAGCTTGTGAAGAGCATCGACGGTGCAGTCCTTGCCGGCTCCAGGCCCATAATCGACAACGGCTGGCTCCCCAAGGGAAGGCAGGTTGGCGTCTCCGGCAAGACGGTCAGACCCAAGTTGTATGTTGCCCTTGGCATAAGCGGTGCAATCCAGCACCTTTCCGGAATGTCTGGCAGCGAGCTGATTGTTGCAGTGAACAAGGACAGGGACGCGCCCATCTTCAAGGTCGCGAACATAGGGGTCGTGGACGATATATTCAAGTTCGTTCCGGCGCTGATAAGCGAACTGAAGAAAAATTGAGAAATCGTTTGCCTGACGGGGGAAAGCACAGGCCGCCTATGCGTGCCTTCCCTTGAGCGTCCTTGCAAGGTCTACAAGGTTCTTGAGCAACTGGGCCATGTACTGCTTTGTTGCATCATCCTTCAGGTTCATGCTGCTGTCGAACTTCTGCGGTGCGAAGGTGACAAACACCTCCGGCGTGTTGACAGGAATCATGTTGAGGAACACGAAGGACTGCCTGAGCTGGTACTGCGCCCTCGCCCCGCCAAGCATGCCGATGGATGCGCTGACCATTGCGACAGCCTTCCCGGCAAATGAATTGTCCGGATATGGCCTTGATGCATAGTCAATCGCATTCTTGAGCGGCCCGGGGATCGAGTAATTGTACTCTGGAGTGGCAAAAAGAATTGCGTCCGCTTCCTTTATCTTCCTCTTGAACTCCACTACGGGCTGGGGAAGTTTGTTCTCGTCATCCTGGTTGAATACAGGTATGCCCTCTATGCCGGTGATCTCAAGCACGGAGTCGGGCGGCAAAAGCCTGGCTGCTTCATTCAGAAGCGCCCTGTTGAAAGACGATTTTCTAAGACTGCCGACAATACCGAGTATTTTTATTTTCTCTGCCATTGCTTTCATTCCTTTCAATTCCCCGGTGGATGGGCTTGTGGCATCAACGAGCCGGGGCTTATGTGTTTTCCAACCTGATAGAGTACTTGAACGTTTTGAGTTTCGCCGGTATAGATAAGACCAGATAAAGGAATTAATACCAGCTACGATGCCCATTACCCTCGATCACGGGGCGGGTGGCGCGTGAAGGCTCCTGCCTGCTTCCCTGCCAAGGACATAAAGCATGCCCGCAAGCGTGTCATGCCCCGAAGTGTGCCCGGTTGAGAGCAGCTGCCTCACCTCCCTGCCGGATGTCTTCCCGGAAAGGAGAGATTTCAACAGCGCAAGCAGCGGGAGGGAATAGAAACCATCCAGCGCATCGATGAGCATTGTCCTGGAAAAGGCGTCTCCATGTGCGGCAAAAGCATCCGCCATTCCTTCCGTGGAACGGCCGATTGAACGAAGAATTGCGATCATGCCGACGACAAAGTCATCACCGGAGGGCGTCAGTCCGAAGCCTTTTCCGAGCATGCTCGAGGCGACTGTGCGATAATCCCCTCCCCTTTCGAGAACAGCCACTTCGTCATCGAACACCGCCCTCTCAAGTGCGCTCCGGGCTTCGGCTGTTACGCTTCCAGGCGCACGAAGGAGCGCACTCATCATGCTTCCCTTCAATGGCAGCGCAAACGGCAGCAGCACATTCAGCACCGGGGAAACGTCCAGTGTACTGGAAGCATCGATGTGCATGTCCATCACGTTGCGGATGGTGAAACATATGCTGTCTGAGCTGAATGCCTTTCCTTCAAGTGCGCAATCGGATGGCATCTCGATGAATGGCACGTCCAGCACCACTCCCGATGGCGTGACCGTTCCGTCCCTCTTCATGATTGTAACGACTCTGCCGCCGAATTCCACATTGACCGCCCGTCTGGAGTAGTGGATGACCCTTCCACGGCCGTTTCCGTGAATCCTCGGCCCCGAGACAATGACATCCGTCATAGACCATACACTCTGGCAAACTCCCTGAGCGCTTCGTTGAACGCTTCGATTGGCGGATGCGAGATGCCTGCGCCAATCTGCCCTATGCCCGCCTTCCTGTGGGCTATGCCTGTGTTGATGGAGGGCAATATGCCCGTCTCATTCACCTTGAGCATGTCGATGCCCAGGGGTGTTCCCCTGAAGTCGAGGGAGGGTATCTGGAAGTCCCTGCTCTGCCCGTGCGTTATCCTGTATGCCTCCTCGGTCACGCGCATCGCATCCTTTGCATTGCCGCCCACAAACCTCGTTACAGCGGGAGCAGCAGCGGACGCCATGCCGCCAAGCCCTCCCGTCTCCATTATTGCGCTGTCTCCGAAATCGCCGGCTGCGTCATTCTGTGAAAAGCCCATGAAGTACAGCCCCTTCGGCACTTCTGCCGGGCCGGTAAACCACTTGCCCTTCAGTCCGCTCACCTGTATCCCGAAGTTGACTCCGTTCCTTGTCATCCTGGTAACGAGCGTGCTGTATTTCACGCCGTCCGCAGCGTCGGCAATTGCCTTCATTGCAGGCATTGAGAGGTTGAGGAAGAACTGCTCCCTTTCGGCAATGAACCTGTAAACCTCCATCCCCTTTTCCTGCTCCAGCAGCGATGAGGCGATCGAGGTGAGGAAAAGGAGCGAGGTTGCCTTGAAACGCTGGTGAAGCTCGTCCCCCATCTGCACACCCTCCGCGGCAATGGCCTTGAGGTCAATTGGTTTCTTCCTGACGCTTTCCTTCAGGGCTGGACCCATAACATCATTCATCCAGTGCAGCCTGTCGTTAACTTCCTTCCCGGTTGCACCGAACCTGAGGATTGCACCCCTTCCTTCGTGCAGGTTGCAGTATGTCCTGTTCCTGTAGGCTGTGTTCTCCACCACCGCGACATACATCCCGGGGGTAGTGATGCCTGCCATCGGCCCGACCGTTGAGAGCTCGTGGCAGGGCCTGAAAACAAAGTCGCCGCTCTGTGCCATCCTGTCTGCCTGCTCGATCGTGTCCGCCTTCCCGTCGAAGACAAGGGCGCCCTGGACTGCCGCTTTCATGGATTCAATCATGTTCCTGTATTCAACAGGCGGACCCGCATGGAGTATGTAATTTTCCTTCATCCCGGGAATGACCTTTCCTGCGAGGTCAAAATCCACAAGCACCGCATTTCCTGTGTTCATTATGTCAAATGCTTCCCTGTTCGCTTGCTCTATCTCTTCACCTATCTCCATGCAATCACTTCCTCAGTTTCCTGAGTATTGATGTTATGTCGCTCGGCCTTTCAACCGGCGGCGACCATTCCACCCTCAGCACATTCACACCCTGCTCTTCAAGGAACGGGACAAACCACTCGGTCCCGACATTGATTACCTTCAATTTCGTCTGTGCCATTTTCATTCCACCTTCATTACAGCCGCGGCGTATGCAGCAGCCCTTGAGGCAGACCTGAATACAACCACGCCCTTCTGCTCAAGCCTTCTCCTGACCGACTCAAATCCCTGACCGTCCTGCCCCGTGCCGCATATGGAGGCAACCGCTACCGGGCCCTTCTCCAGCCCCTGCAGGCCATCAAGCGGGTCGGGAGAGGAGCCGAAGCCGAGAACAACATCAAAGAGAACGACCCGGACATCAGCCCTGCTGCTTTCCCTGACGAGGAATGAATTTCGCGAAACAGGGTCTATCATCGGGTGGGGCCTTCCTGCCACATACTCCTCCGCACCCGTGTCTATGCACACATTCCTGTCCCTGAACTCGCCACCAGCCGAATACTCGGGGGTCAGAGGCGAATTGGAGTACACCTTTATTCCTTCACGGTGCAGAATTGCCTGGGCCTGAAGATCGGAA
>JAKAVR010000039.1 GCA_021817225.1 Thermoplasmata archaeon | reverse complement strand
TGACAACCACTTGTGTGCATTCATCTTCCTTATCCATGCATCGGGTCGACGATTATAAGGATCGGCGGCCAAAGGGATGGTGCACATAACACTTTTAAGGCTATTGCCTGCAAGTTGCCGAACCAGTCGGCTTATGGCCGGATTGGGAAGACTGAAATAATCACAGCCCAATATACATCCCTTTAGCATCAGAATCTATATCGGAAACAATGAAGAGCAGATACGCGCTCTCTTTAGGAGGAACTGAACTTGAAGGCAATCATTATGGCCGCGGGCAAGGGGACAAGGCTTTTGCCACTGACAGCCACCAGGCCCAAGCCTATGATGCCAATCCTGAACCAACCGATAATAGACAGCACGGTCAGGGCTGTGAAGGCAGCTGGCATAGACGAAGCAACCGTGCTTGTGGATTATCTTTCCGACCAGATAGTCAGGCACCTCGGAGATGGGTCCGCCTTCAAAATGAAGTTCAATTACACGACCGACAACATCAAGCGCGGAACCGCAGGGGCGGTAAGGAATGCAGTACTTGGAGAAAAGGAGCCCTTCCTTGTCGCTTCAGCGGACATACTCACAACTGTTGAAATCAAGCGCATGATAGAAGCGCATTCCAACTCGAGCGCAAACGTGACAATGATGCTGGCCAGTGTGACCGATCCATCGCAATACGGTGTGGCGGACATGGATGGAAAGAACAGGATAACACGGTTCCTTGAGAAACCGAAGAAGGGAGAGGCCTTCAGCAACCTGGTGAACGCCGGCGCATATGTGTGCAACCCCGAAATATTCAAAATGGTCTCGTCGGACGCAGCATACGATTTCTCAAGGGACCTCTTTCCGCTGATGCTGAGCAAGGGAATGCCCATAAACGGGTTCGTTTTCGATGGCTACTGGAATGATGTGGGGCAGCCAAGCACCTACCTGGCAGCCACGGCAGACATTGTCGAGGGAAAGCTTGAAAAGGAGCATCGCAACGGCGCCTACTACCTGGATGAACCAAAGTTCGGAAGGCTGGTGACAGGCAGAAACTGCGAGATTGATGCTTCATCCGTCATTGACGGTTTTGCCGTTCTGGGCGACAATGTAAGAATCGGGCGTGGAGTCAGGCTTTCCCGTTCCATAATATATTCAAATACTTCAATTGGTGATTCCTCCTTCGTTTCCGAGGCCATAGTTGGCGAAGGAGTTGCCATCGAAGAAGCGGTCGTGCTCGACGAAGGGGTTGTCATAGGAGACAGGACAACAATAGGCAACGACAGCAGGATAGGACACAACATAAAGATATGGCATCACTCCAGGCTGGGTCCTGGAACAAAGATGCTTCACACGTGATAATATGAGACTTTATGCCTGGGATAGATACGAGCCCATCAGGGCGACAAATGCGGGCCTTGCGATTGCAAGATACTTTGGTGAGAACTGCACTATCGGGACAGGGCGGGACGGCCACTCTGTGTCGAGGTTCATAAGAAGATGCATAGTGAACGGGCTCGTCAACTACGGCGCCCAGGTTCTTGATTTCAGGCTCGTTCCGAGTCATGTGATAAGGTATGGCCTGGTGAAGCAGCGGCTCGACGGGGCCGTTTACATATCATACTACAAGGATGAGATCCAAATCCACGTATACGGAAAAGATGGAAAGAACCTCAGTGGCGAAGAGCATCTGAAGATAAGACTGGAGGCAAGAAAGATAACCGAGGCAAGCTCTGCAATTGCGGATTTGGGTTCGCTGATGCAATATACGAACGGCATTGATGACTATGTCGATTATCTGCTCTCGAAGGTGAGTGGGGTCGGCAACGGGAAGTGGCTCATAGATACACAGGGTGACCCCATATCGCTTGTTGTCGAAGCGGTATTCGGCAAGCTCAATCTTGACTACAGGATTTTCAACCCGATGTTTACGTCGAGCGTGGAACTCAAGCCGAATGAAGAGTTCATCGCAGCACTGAAGGAAGGGAAATTTGCACATGGAGTCGTTGTGGAAAGAGATGAACTGCTTGGTGCAAACTACTACGGCATGGATGGAAAGGGCACACACTTCAGTTCGCTGGAGCAGCTGCTGGTGAGTGTAGCAGGCAGGAAATAAACCATTCCTGCCGTCTGGCCATGGCACCGAAACTGCCATGGAAGGACTGCAGCGCCGGCGGCCTATCCAATGTGCCTGACAACCTTGACTTCCTCAACCGTTATAAGCCCGCCCCTTACCATCTCGCTGATAACAGGCAGAAGTGAATTTATCTTCTTTTCAGAGTCCACCGATTCGACCACCATGGGCATGTCTTCGCTCAGCCTCAGCGGAGTCGAGGCGTGCAGGACGCTCCTTTTTCCGAAGCCGTAGATTCCGCGTGTGACCGTCGCTCCCCACACTCCCTGCTGCCTCAGGTAATGCACAACTGCTTTGTATGCAGGCATGTTCTGATAGTGGTCCGATTCACCCATGTAAATGCGCATTCTGACTGCTTTCTCCTCCAGTTCCAATTTATCCGCCTCCAACCAGTATACCCATGATCCTGCCGAAAAGCGCTCCCCCTACACAGACAATGGCATTCAGGAATATGTTGACAGCTGCGGCAGTGATGCGTGTCTCGGCAAGCAGCTCCACCGTCTCAAGCGTGAAAGTCGACAGGGTGGTGTAGCCGCCGAACACCCCCACAAAGAGGAAGAGCCTCATGTCCTGCGGCATTACCCCTTTTCCTGCCGCGAGGAAGAAGACAAAAGCCAGGAGGAGACTGCCGCTGAAATTCACAACGAAAGTCCCCCATGGAAAGTCACCCTTGGTGAATGCTCCGCTCACAGAATATCTCAGAACGCTCCCTATCGCACCGCCGGCTGCAATCAGCAGCATGAGTTTTATCTGATTTCCGTCCAATTCAACACTCTCAACCAGGCACGGAACTCGGAAGTCCCGTTGCCCATCCGTCCACTTTACGCATAGAAGCCATCAGCCGTGGACAGGGCGGTTCTTGGTGAGCTTCATCACCGAAAAGGCGAAATCGGGATTGGTTAATAAAACTTGTGCAAAAATGCGCCGCGAGGGCGGACAGTAGCGGGTCAAGCATCTTCAAATAGATATTGAGGGTAATCAGACGAACTCCCTATGCGGTTCTTCAATTTCGAGACAGGATCACGCTCAATCATTGCAATATCGTTTGCGGACCTTGTCAGGACGCTTGGAAGGTCCTCCGCAGTGCTCATGCTGCCGATATACCTCCTTGAAGTGAGGCATGTCAGCTTCATTGTGATAGGTTCTGTCCTTGCAGTCGCCTCCATAGTCGCTTCACCGCTGTCACTGGCCGGCGGTGGAATCGCTGACAGGATAGGAAGAAGGCCCCTGTTCACACTCCTTCCACTGCTCTCGTGCCTTCTTTTCTCGTCAATCTCGGCCGAGATCTTCCTCAATGTGCCTGTGATATTTCTCTTCCTCACACTTATAATGACATGGCCAGTCAGCAGCCTGCAGGGAACAGTCGATTCAGCAGTAATATCCGATGTCACACTGCCGCAGCAAAGGACGCATGCATTCAGCCTCATGAGACTCGCGGCAAACCTTGGCTTCTCTCTCGGACCTGCGCTCGGAGGAATAGTGTCAACTGTGAATTTCGGATACGCATTCATCATACCGGCCGCTGCCAACATTGTCGAGGAGTTCGTCTACCTCATATATGTCAAGGAGAGCATGCCACTTCAGACACATCAGAGGAGAAGGGAGGGAAGAAGAATCAGGCTGCCTGTAGACGACCGTGTTTTCCTGCTGATTGCACTTGTGCTCGCTTTTTGTGAATTCTGCATAGGGCAATGGGGCAATACCCTCACCCTCTTCCTTTCACATTCGTACGGCTACTCCACTGCGAGCATCGGGCTCGTCTACTCACTCAATGGAGTTATTGTGGTCCTCCTGCAGCTTCCCGTGAACAGTGCACTGAGCAGATTCTCCGACACAGTCAGGCTGATGCTGGGAATGGTTCTGTATTCGGTGACTTTTCTTGTCTTCGGCCTTACGGATATCTTCGGGTTGCTGCTGGTGAATGTTGTTTTCCTGACAATCGGAGAGAACACATTCAGTCCAACTTCAACATCATTTGTTTCCAGGATAGCTCCCGCTGACAGGAGGGGAGAGTACTTCGGCGCATACAATGCCATGGTACTTTTCACATCCCCTGCTTCCTCATTTCTCGGCGCTGCCCTGCTGACGTGGTTCTCCGGCACGCCTGAAATAATGTGGGGCATTGTCTCGGCACTTTGCGCAATGGCTGTCCTACTGCTCCGGTTGTCAGGTAGAAAGGTTGCAGCATCAGGAAGGGAGTACGAGCGCCAGACGGTTGAGGCTGGTTAATGCGGCCGGCGGTGTGAGTGGCCGTGGCAGCACTTCAACCATCACCCTTTGTCCCGTATTTCTTCCGTACATAGCTAACCACAAGCATTGATCCTATTAGGCCGCTCAGGCCCCCAAGCAGGAGGGAGGAGACCATCAATGCAACGAATGTGGCATATCCGCCGAAGAGCGTCACACTGAAAGGAATGTCACTTACTGAAGTCAGCTTAAGGTGGAAGAATATTACCATTGTGGAGGTGGACATGAGCGAGGGAAGACCGCAGAGCCAGAAGTCATATTTTCCCCGCCTTGACATCGAGCCGAAAATGACTCCGGAAAGGACAAGGAAGTAGAGGCTTCCTGCATAAAGTATGAGGACATCCATGATCAGCGATCCGAAAATCACTGACCATAGCTGGAGTTTGAGCTGCTCGCTTGCAATGGTGAACTTCAATTCGGTTTCCTTCCAGTTGCCCAAAGCCTTAGTAACAAGGCGGATAAAATATTAACCCGAGGGGGAAGAGTTATTATGTTTGCGGCCAATGATGAAAGGAAGGAAAATGCACGATGGAAAGCATGGAATCGGAATAGGCGGCTCAAGCATGAGCAAATGCGCCGAAAACCACGGCAGGATCGTAAAGAGTGATGAGTCGACAATCACATTCGAGGACGGCGTCGTTGTAAGAAAGGGAACAATGGAAATAGTGCATGATCCGCGCAATAAGGCACGAGAGCAGCCGTAATACTGAAAGCAATAAAAGCAGCTTCCCCATCCACCCCACATGGGAATTTTCAGCTTCGAGGGAAGGAGGCCAATCGTGCACAATGGGGCCTACATTTTCCCCAACGCATCAGTCATAGGCAAAGTAAGCGTGGGTGAAAACGTCTGGATCGGCCCGGGTGCAGTCGTCAGGGGAGATTACGGTGAGGTTGAAATAGGGGATTTCACGGCTGTTGAAGAGAACTGCATAATCCACGCCAGACCTGGTGAGAAGACAGCAATAGGAAAACATGTCACACTGGGACACGGATGCATAATCCACACAGGAACCATTGAAGACTGGGCAGTGATTGGAATGGGAGCCGTTGTCTCCGATTTTGCAAAAATAGGCGAATGGGCGGCAGTGGGCGAAGGTGCAGTGGTGAAGAACAGGTCAGAAATACCCGCCCAGTCGATAGCTGTTGGTGTGCCCGCTAAGGTAGTTGGCAAGATTGATGACGATTACAGGAAGATGTGGACCGACTACAAATGGAACTACAATTCTTTTTGCGAACGGTACAGAAGGAACCTGAGGGAGGAGATGTAGGGTGAGAGGAAGCCGGTCTGGAGGGGAAGACTCCGAATTCTCAGGCAAAACGGTACTTGTAACGGGTGCAAGCAGGGGGATCGGAAGGGAAATTGCGCTTGACCTTTATGAGAAGGGTGCTTCTGTGATTGCCCACTGCAACAGGGAAATGGGTGCGCTGCGTGATGCATTCTCCGATGCGGATCCAGGCAGAGTCCACTTCATTGCAGGTGATCTCTCTACAGTTTCGGGCATGAAGAGTGTTGCTGAAGGGGCTGACAAAATCACCGGAAGGCTTTCGGGGCTCGTCAACAATGCAGGCGTATACAGCGGCCTGTCACTTGAGGAGGAAACCGTTGAAAACTGGGACAGGGTGATAAACACAAACCTGCGTTCCCCCTTCTTCCTAACGAAGCTGCTGAGAAAGAATCTTGAGGCAGCGGGAGGAAGCGTGGTGAACATTTCCTCCGTAATGGGCGTTGCTCCATCCGCTGGGGCATACGCATACCAGGCCAGTAAATCTGCGCTGATACACATCACAAAGGCACTTTCAATTGACCTTGCCCCCAAGGTCCGGGTGAATTGTGTTGCCCCCGGCTTCACAATGACTGACATGAACAGGGATGGATGGAAGGACGATTCATTCAGGGCCCAGGTGGAGGATTCAACTCCCCTGGGAAGATGGGGAAAACCTGAGGACATCTCCGGCATAGTGTGCTTCCTGCTCTCCGACAGAGCATCGTTCATCACGGGGCAGTCTGTAGTCGCAGATGGTGGAAAGAATCTTGTCTGACTCTCCTGAAGCACAAATCGATTGCGCTGGTCCGAAGGTGTGATGGAATTATGCCTGGCGCTTTGAAGAAGACAGCCTTGCAAGGCATTCGGGAAGGATGCTGCAACGTATGCCGATATCACTCCCGCAGGGGCCTGGGGAAGCACATACGCCGGAAGCATGGAAAGGAAGCATGGCACAGCGCAGTCCTCGCTGCGAAGGACGCTGGAGTGAGTGATGCGCAAATAGGGAGAACACTCAATATTTCGTTCAACACACTCTCAAGGCTGCTCCTTGAAAAGAAGGGCAACGGTTCATTTGTAGGCAAGGGTGACAAGCGTGTCAGCAGCCTGGAACCAAAGGACTTCGTCCTCGAGCAAACAACTGTCTGGGCATTCAGAAGCAGGGGAAGCTGGGCAACTCACAACGGCAGCTACAGGGGTAACTGGTCGCCCTACATCCCAAGGAATGCGATTTTAAGATACAGCAAGAAGGGAGATACTGTCCTCGACTGCTTTGCAGGCGGTGGAACGACTGCCGTCGAAGCATTGCTTCTCGGGCGAAATTTCATCGGATACGACATAAATCCAGCATCTGTGGCGCTGTCTGAGAAGGCAGTCGCTGTAACATTGGAATTCGCAGAGAAGAAGGGCACAGTCCTCAGTGCATCGACAAGAACTGAGGCAGGTGATGCAAGGATGCTCGCGACAACAGGCCGGAACAGTTCAGACATGATATGCACGCATCCACCTTATGCCGGCATGATCAAGTATTCTTCGGGAATTGAAGGAGACCTTTCATCGCTTGATGTGGACGACTACATCAAACAGATGGATTCGGTGATCGAAGTGCAGTCGAGAGTGCTTCGAAAGGGCGGCAAATGTGTGGTTCTTATTGGGGACAGGAGAAGAGAAAAGAGTGTTGTGCCACTTGGCTTCAGGCTAATAGAGAGATATCTCAGAAAGGGTTTCGAGCTCGACGAACTTGTCATGAAGAGGCAGTTCAACACAAGATCGTGGGGACTGTGGTACAACAAATCGGTGCAGGGACGATTTCTGCTTCTCGCGCACGAATACCTTCCTGTCTTCTCATCCGGCAATTCACAGCTCGAAATGATTGACTTGGCCGTCACACCCATGAGGGTAAAGTTTGGCCTGAAGAGAACAGGGAGATCTGAGGGAAGCTTCGAAACAACGTCTGTCTGGAAAGGAGCAGAAAGGAAAGACGTTCTTTTCAATCTCGGAAGACTCGCTGGTAACGAGCCCATTTACACCGTGGAAAAGAAGGGCGAAATACCGATCCGCAGGATTCATGGTTCTGTATTCCTCGATGCAGACTGGGGGGACAGGTCAGAAGAGGGCATTCTGAAAAGCAGGAGACGTCTCGCAAGCATTGCACGCAGACTCCTGGAAATTATGGATGCAGGCTCCCTGCTTGGAATAAGGTCAAGGGATATGCGCATTGGCGGAGTGCTCTTGCCGGCCGGCCTGCTGGTCTGGAAAGACATGGAAAGAATACCAGGATTCAGACTGAAGGAAATTGTGATACTGGACGAAAGGAGTGAAGGACAGGCGCCCGGGGACGGCGGGAATCTGTGTATTTCGCACAGTTACCTGCTGATTTACGAGAGAAGCTGAGCAACTCAGCGCTCGTTTCCCACAGCCGCTGCCTTAGCATGCTCCCTGAGCATGCGTTTCTTCAGTGCCAAGCGGAGCCACAGTATGAACATTGCCGCAACGACTGCGGCCGCGACATAAGTGAAATATTCAAAATAGGGGAGAACAACATTCCAGTTCTTTCCAAGAGTCATGCCAAAATAGACAAGCAGTATGTTCCACAGTGTGGTTCCAAGGGCCGTATACATTGCAAATCGGCCGAGATTCATCTCTGCTATTCCGGCCGGGATTGATATGAAGGTCCTGAAAATCGGTATGAGCCTTGTCGTGAAAACGGACCGCCCGCCGTACCTGGAAAAGAAAGAGTCCGCTCTCTGGATGGAGCGTTCATCTATGAGCACGTATTTGCCATATCTCAACAGTATCCTGAGGCCGCCGTACCTGCCTATGAAGTATGCAATTGTAGCCCCTGTAACATTGCCTGCGGTGCCTGCAACGAGCAAAATAACAACAGCGGGGATTCCGATGACCGACGGCAATCCGCCTGTAGCGACAAGATAGCCGCCGAAGAGCATGACCACTTCCGATGGAATCGGCAGAAGCATGCCCTCAAGCAGCATGAGAAGAAAAATGCCCGGATAACCTATGGCCGCAATAATGCCGACCGTGAGACCGATGACGTATGCAGGTATAGACAATTCAGCCCAACTTGAATTACAATTAGCCGGAGCTGAATATTTCAAGCTTTGCAGTTGAATATCTTCGAACACATCTGGCATTCATGTCCAAGGAGCATGCGGGGAACCCGCATGATCCGGCTGATGAAAGAACTGCCTCGAATGCAGGCCAAATTGCAATTATCTCCCGGCAATGGCGTTGCGAAAGACTTATCTAGAGTCAGTAGTTCGACTTAACGCTCCAATGGCTCAGATCAGAATTAGAGGCAGGGTTGAGAGCCTCTTCAGGGTAAGGAACGACTTCATCGTGTCGTTCATAATTACGCTGCTGCTTGTAGACAAGACTTTCAATCTGGCAGGATTATACAGCCCGTCTTCAAGCTTCATTACCTTCTTCGCCGGCAGCCAGCTCCTTGTGGTCTACGCAACCATCATTGGACTGCTGCTGGCCGCATACTCCATACTCGTTTCGATGGTAGCCAACTTTTCAGGGGAAAGCCTGAAACAGCCGATATTCGGCCAGGTCAACAGACTCTTCCTGTTCACGATACTCAACGGAATACTGCTGATGATCATCTCTTTCATCAACACAGTCAGTACCGTAAATGTCAACTCCCTCTTCATTGACATTGAAGTGTTCTTCTTCATCACACTTCTCATAGGACTAATATTCTGCGTGCTTGCATTATCCGATATTTTTTCACTTGTCAGGAAGCGCGGCCAGAGGTAGACTGGTTAACTAGATTACTTACCTCACCAATTCACGGACATGGTCGATTCGAAGAGCCTGGAGGCAAGAGACGAGTTTGAGGTCTTCAGGCACAGGACATACCTGAACTGGGCCTCTCTGTCTCCTGCACCCGCCAGAGCGATCAGAGCGGTAACACAAATGGCTTCCCAGGCTGCTTCTTTCAGGACAGGCAGCGTCGATCCCGTCTGGCATCCCCTTTCGAATCAGCTCAGAGAAGAAGCAGGCAAACTGATAAACGCCCCGGCTGAAGAAATTGCAGTCTGTGGAAGCAGCACCACGCAGGGAATTCAGCTCGCTTTCGACGCAATCAGGCCGGCAAAGGGGGACAATATAGTCACATGCGACATGGAATTCCCATCCAGCGGCGCCGAACTGAGAAAGTGGAAGGCAGGGGGAACGGAAATAAGAATTGCCCGATCTTCGGGAGGTTCGTTCACACCCGATGATGTCATAGAGCTGATTGACGGCAGGACTAAGGCAGTCGTGCTCAGTTCAGTCTCGTGGGTAAATGGGTTCAGGCCCGACGTTGAAACAATATCAAGGGCCGCGCATGAGAAAGGCTCGTATGTGGTTCTTGACAGCGTCCAGCACATGGGTGCAATGGAATTTGATACCCGCAAGCTGCGCCCGGACTTTGCAGCCGCCGGGGGACAGAAATGGCTGACGAGCCCCTTTGGTGCGGCGCTTCTGTATGTAAGCAGGAGAGCAATAGAGGAGCTGGAGCCGCCACACTACTCCCTGAACAACAGTCCCGAACCTGAAGAAGGATGGAACAGTTACTTCGCAAGGAGGGATAAGACCGGGTTTGAGGAATTCGCTTCTGTTCCAGCTGCAAGGAAGATGGAATACGGCGGTTGGCTCAACCATGTAGGCATGGTTGCACTCAAGGAGTCGATTGCATTGATAAACAGCGTCGGCAGCTCAAATGTGCAGAGAAGAATAAGGGACCTGTCAAGAGTCCTCAGGGAGGAGCTTGAGGGCATGAAGTTCAATGTCATTTCGCCGGCGGACGAGAAGAGCTCATCATCGATAACAACATTCGAAGCAGGAGGTGCAGAGGCGTCTATGAAGACAGTGAACAGGCTTTTCGAGAAGGGCATAGACGTTTCCTGCAGGGGCGGGAGCGGAATAGGAGGTGTAAGGGTCTCTGTCCACCACATGAACAACGAGGATGATATCCTGAGGCTCACGACTGCATTGCGTGAACTGAAAGCCGCATGACTGGCATTCTTTCCGAATGAAATCAGGAGTTGTTCTTCAGATACTCCATGACAATCTTCCTCAATGCCCTGCGCATGACGTCAGACAGGGACGAGGGGGATACCTCAAGACCGTCCGCAAGCTCGGTGAGGGAAGAACCCCTGTCCTGTTCGAAGTAACCGTGATTGAAGGCATACAGAAGAACCTCCTTCTCCCTGTCCGTGACTTCCATGCTCTGGCTTTCGGTGACGTCGATGACCTTGGGCTTGAGGCCTATGTCCTCCATCTCCCTTACCAGCCGGTCACCCGTCTTCTTAGACTGAGCCATCAGCCTGAAAACAACTCTTTCCTTGTCCACTGTCCTGCTGCCTATTATCGGCATATTGATTGAGGCGAAGAACTTGCATGCAGTGCAACTGTCGGTCTCCACCCACGCCGTCTCCTTCGATATCTGCCTGACGGTCTTCGCTATCTTCCTGAATTCGGTGATGAATTCCTGCAGGGAATCGGAGTCCACCTTGTGAAGGCTCGTCTCGCTGCCTATCACCAGCCGGCCGACGGTTGCGCCGGCCAATTTCGAAAAAACAAGGTTGGTGACGAGACAATCGGTTCTCTGGACTTCGACAGTGAGCTCTACAGTTTCCATCAACTTTCGCATCACCATAAGAGCACTGTTTAATAAAACATGCCGCAAGGGTGCACGGTATATAACAAAATGACCTAACATTTCGGGCAATTCATACTTATCCGCTGCACCGTAATAGAATAGACCAGATGTTGGCTGCGGTGGAGGGACAAGACGCTGGTAAACAGGCACAGCAGCGCAATTCCAGACTGCAGGGGTAGGCTGAAATGAAAAGCGGACAAGTGGTAAAGAGGTTGCCCAAAATGGATAAAACGGTGGAACCCCTTATTGTCAAGAATCTTATGAAGGGCGAAAAGATCGAAAGTTTCCTAATCTGGGGTCGGGGCGTCAAGCTCTCAAGAATAGTGGCGATAACATTCGGCCTGCTCTGGGGTATCGACGGTTTCTTCAAATTTCAGGGAGCGCTTTACACACAGATACCTGGCATCGTCCAGCAGGCTGGCGTTGGCCAGCCTGCCTTCCTGAACGGGTGGTTCTCCTTCTGGTACGGTGTTGTTTCCTACAACCCCATGCTTGTCACCTACGGCACTGGAATACTTGAAATTTCAATTGCATTTGCCCTGATCGCCGGCTTCGCAAGAAAAATCGCCTACATCGGTGGAATAATACTTGGAATGTTTATCTGGGCAGTCCCGGAGGGATTTGGAGGCCCTTACGGTCCCGGCTCTGTCACAGTAGGCGGAGGGGACATTTACGCACTCGGTCTTCTCTTTATGATAGTGTTAGGTGCAACCTATGGCAGGGACAGATATACGCTCGACTACCTTATTGAGCGCAGATTCGGCGCTTGGACTGCTGTAGCGGAGGTCCCCAAGGTCCACCTCGACCACATCAAAGGGTGGTTTTCTAGGAACTCGATGAAGTTAAGCAGGGGATCTGCAATTTTGTTCGGTCTTGTGTACGCCTCTGAATCGTACCTTGCGTTCTACTTCAACCTGAGCGGCAACATAGTGTCTGTCGTCCAGGATCAGGCATCAAGCGCTCCATTATTCCTTTCGGGCTGGTTCTCGTTCTGGGAGGGGCAGGTTACTGCAGCGCCTGCTTTTTATGCCACACTGATTGGAGTGCTTGAGGCACTTCTTGCAATATCTCTCATATTGGGGCTCGGGAGAAAGGTGGCCTATGTGGGAGGGGCTGCGTTCGCAATACTCGCATGGGGAGTGGGAGAGGGCTTTGGCGGGACTCCCGTGCCAGGCTACACAGATCCGGGCACTGGAATTGTCCAGGCAATTGCATTTCTCATACTGCTTGGCCTGAATGCAACACATGGTACGGATCCGCTCACGATTGACTCAAAGATAGAGGCGCGGTTCAACTGGTGGAAGAAAGTGGCAGAGATGTCGTACTGAGATGTGCCTGAGGATTGCATGGACCGCCTGAAAGCATTACTGCACCGTTCCATTCAGTCATTCACTTAATGCGGTTCAGCAGTCTCCTTGAGGTATCATCCCGAAAGCGTGACAAAGGTTCTGAAAGCGATTCCTTTCCCGCGATGTCAGCGGAAATCTTGCGCTCCAGTGCTCCGTCGGAAGACAATAGCTGCACATGCAGCCTGTAGCCGCTCCCAAATGAGGTGCAATTCACACCCAGAGGCACTCCCGAAGCAGGCGAAAGCTTGTTCACGACCTTCCTTTCGATGGTTATCTCCCTCCTTGTCTGCTGGTCATCCATGCGTCTTACAGCCCTTTCCGGGAATTCGACATCCCTTGTCAGGAGCACAAAGGCGCCTTGCCCCGCGGCAGGGACGAAATAATCGAGCGGTAGTTCGGAAGCGCGCAGATTGCCTTTACCTGCAAATTCAAAGAGTTGGAACTCGTATGATGGAAGAACACAAGCAGCGCTCTCTCCACGCTCCACTGATAGAAGCATTGATTCCGGGTCGAGTGTGACTTCTCTGACTCTCAAGTCCCTGCGCACCCTCAGCATCTGTGCCCTGCGAAGGACATGCTGGCAGGCGACTACTGATCCTGACTTCAGTCGTGTATATCCGCCCTCAGACACAATGCAGTCAGAGCTCTTCAGCCGTCTCTGGATTATTGCCATGCGCGTATCCTCAGGCAGCTCTGAAGGCACCTGCTCTGCCGGGCACAGCAGCGCACTTTGTGCTTCGGACTGCATGGCGCTGAGCAGTAATCCGAATCCACGGTCGTCGCGGAGTTGGCCGGCCGCCTTGATGACGTCGATGTCGAATCCCCGCCTGAGTCCAAGCCGTTTGAATCCTGAAATCGTCCTGCCGGCCATCTCAATCGACGATCTTTCACCTGACGTGAAAATGACTGTTCTCATTTTATCGTCGTCCGGCAAATGCAGATGGCACTAATCTGAACGACAACTCCTGCCGAAATGTTGTGCACTGCTCATATATGAATGTGAAGTCAACATTCATACTTCCGTCAAGCCGCAAACTGATATTCAACTTTGTCAGGCATTCTTGTTGCTTGTGGCTTCAGAGCCCTGAAAGTGCATGGAAGAAGCCTATCACACAGTCCCTGGCTGATGCGTACAGTGTATGGTGCACCTTCTCTCCCTTGGAGGAAATGCGGTACAGCCTCTGGACGCGAAAGTAAGTGGGCGGATGAGGATCAAACCTGAGCCAGTCGAGAACACGTGTGCTCGTCGAATACCTCTCATAGTAGAGTTGCCTGAAGCCTATGTTTGTGAGCGCAGTGGCAAGCATTTGAGGCATCCCCACAGAATTTGAAGACTCCGTGTCGGCTCTTGTCTCAAGGAACTTCCCCACAAGGAAAACTATGCCGAAGGCGAATATGAAGTAGAAGAAACCGAGGAAAAGGAGGAGGGGCACCCACAGGTAGAAACCTCCCAGGTACATCAGCGATGTGAGTGCAAACAGAATCAGGGGATCTCTCCCTTTTATGTGACCCAGTTCGTGTCCAATCACAGACTCAAGCTCATCGTCATTGAGGTCCTCAAGAGCACCCGCTGTTATTGTTATCGTCGACCTTCGTGGCGAGATACCCATGGCCGAGGCGTTGTCCGCCCTGGTGTTCGAAATGACGACCTTCGGTGTGCATAGATTGAACTTGGCAGAAGCTCTTTCGACGATTGGAAAAACTTGCCTGGTCGTGATCTGAATCTCATTCTCAGAGATGGCAAAACCATGGGCTGCGAATATCCGCTGTATCACCGGCTTGAGTTCAACCTCCGATGTTCCTTTCGCTACAGCGGCATGCAACTCCTCCCGCATGTCTGAAACAGTCCTGCGGCCCCTCTTTTTTACCAGCTTTGCAGTCTCGGGAGTCAACTGCACGCTCACAATTGTGATATCCTGTTCGCTACTGGAAGGGTGAAGATTTCCTATCGCCATTGCCAGCCTGTCGGAGAAAAACAGAGCAAGGGATTGGAAGACGATGACGGCGAGAAGCGCGTAGTCGCCGAGGAACGCCACAAACATGAAGCTCAGGAGAAGGAAGAAGAGAAAAAGGTTCATGGCGTTTCCGTGCATCAATCTTCGCAGCAACGCCCTGCCTGGTCTTTCAGAACTCCTGGTCGGTGAATCCATTCCCTTACCGCCTGCTGTCGAAAAGACGAAGTACGCCTTTCCGCTCCGAGCGCTGCCCAGGAATGTCCTCACGACCAATTCGATCCCGTCGGAAAGAATCTCGAATTCCACGCGCATACCGTCCGTAACTGGCCCTGCGCAGTAACCTGTGACTTCAGCGTTGAGCTGTGTAATCATAAACCTCATTGAGACAGGAGAGTTTTCGAGGGTGGCGCCAAAGGTGAATGCATATCCCTCGTTCGGAAACTGGACCTGCCGTAGCTGTATCGGCCCTGTCAGGTATTTCAGGTTGGACACGAAGTAGTATCTGCGAATAAACTCGGCGAGAGATTTGACTGCCTCTGCCGACATGCCCTCAAGTGCCAAGGATCTCTTGAGGGACGGTGAAAGCGACTCAGACACGATCCGGCCACCTCTGAATGGACTGCAGGCTGAACTTACAGCAGCAGGAAGGACCTGCCCAATGATCTAATTCAGGTGCCTGCCATACTTAATAACAACGTCTGAATCATCCCAATTTCCAGCTGTTCAGAATGCCTGGAACCAGCTGGTGATTTGCGAGCTCGACTGCACCGAACCGGACTGGGGTGCCTTCAGCGACGTATCGCTCTTCTGGTCTTTATCGCTGAACTGAGCATCGACTCAGATATCCCCTGCGGAAGCGGGACGCCGTTGTAGTAGTCATAGATCACAAGCTTCAGAATATTGAAAAAAGTGTAATTCTGAACCATACCGAACACTATGAGAACCAGGCCGGCGATAAGCAACGCAATAAAGAATATTCCAAGAAATGGAAGCAGCAATGAGACAATTATGAGACCCATGCCTGCGAACACAAAAAGAAGGGTGTACAGGTCGATGTATGCAACACCTCCAAAGGCGGGGCCCATTGTCCTAGTGATTGTCGACACGCTCTCCCTTACTGCCTGAATCGGCCCCGCCTTCTTCTCAAGTATGGCCGGCACAGCAAAGAACGTCGCCACGGTTATTCCGATCGAACCGGCTATACCAATGACGAGAGAGGCAAGGCCCCTTGTTCTCGACTCAAGCATCCTTATAATCATTACTATTATTGTATAGAATATGGCCCATAAAAATATCTTGCTTGCATATTGTCTAGTCAACCCGAGTGCTTTGCCCATGCCAACAGGGTTCCCTGACGATGTGGACCTGAAATCGATCAACATTGCAACAAGAAAATAGGTCGAGACAAAAGCGGTAAGAAGATATGCGCCTACAAAGGCTGCTATTTCCTTCCACTGGGCCCCTACGTTCAGTGGAATGAAGAAAACGCCGACAAGTGTGACTGCAAAAAGCAATATACCGAGCAATGCGGAAACAAAAGGATAGAGCAGAAGGCTCCTGTTGCCTGCGACAATTGACCTCACTGATTTCGCGAGTCTCCATCCCGCCTTGATGCCCTCGAACACACTTATCGTATTTGTACAGCAGCCGTTCGACTGAAATAACTATCCACTGCAATCTGGAATGCTGTCCTGGTGCGCTGATCAATGAAGCCTTCCAGCCGCAGTTGAGCAGACCCTCGAATTGGGCCCAGTCGGATTTGAACCGACGACCATCTGGTTATGAGCCAGACGCTCCACCAGACTAAGCTATGGGCCCCTCACCTTTGATTAGGAACGCATCTAAATAAGTTTTGTCGAATAGCCGTGAGCAGTCGGAGAAATGTGATTCGACTCAATCGTTGGAAACGGGAGTTGCGGGCCAATCAGGAAGGCCTTGGGCCGGAGGAGAGACTCCTTGCCCTGTCAAATTCCCTCCTGAATATGTTCATGAAGCGAAGCGACTCGTCGTACTTTCCATCGTTGTAAGCATTGCTTGCCTCTTTGAGAGTCGTTATGAAGTCTGTCACCTTCATTCCGCCTATTTTTGCATCTATTATCTCAGATCGTGCCTTGTTCATTTCAGACAGCAGCTTGGGAGGTATGGAACGCATGAGAGAATCCCTTGACTGCCTGGCAAGCACAAGAGCGGAGCTCCAGTCCCCTGTCGCAAGATGCTTCCTTGCCTCGGTGAATATCATCCTCGAACTGTTGTAATCAATGCCTATTTCGTCTGCATACCTCAGAAGTTCTTCGACGCGATCGACAAGCTCCTTTGCCTCGCCGAACTGAGATGCTTTCGGTGACAGTTCGGACTGGAACTGCTGCACAGATTCAAGCGCTTTCTCGTAT
>JAKAVR010000038.1 GCA_021817225.1 Thermoplasmata archaeon | reverse complement strand
CGACACTGATTCACCGAACCGCTTTTTGTTCCCACTTTCACTTAAATACTTGTTATTTTTTACTGGAGCACATGACACCAGCTTCTTTTGATTACCTGTCTCCGATATCTCTGGAGGAGGCAGTTCAACTGCTGAAGAAACATGGCGATGATGCCAAGATTCTTGCCGGCGGGCAGAGCCTCATCCCGCTGATGAAACTCAGATTCACCTCCTTTCCATACATAATAGACATCTCAAGGGTCAGCGGATTGAAATTCATCAGGGAGGAGAAGGGAAAGCTCTTGATAGGCGCGATGACCACAAATGCAGAGCTTGAGTTTTCGGAAACTGTCAGGGCACATCACAGGATCATACACGATGCCTGCTCACGCATCGCCGATCCTCTTGTAAGGAACATGGGCACTGTCGGAGGCAATCTTACGCACGGCGACCCCGGAAATGATCTTCCTGCAGTCATGATAGCCCTGAAGGCGAAATATACGCTCATTTCCGCAGAAGGGAAGAGGGAAGTTTCCGCCGCAGGCTTTTACAAGGACACATTCGTCACCGAGCTGAAGCAGGGAGAGATCCTGACACAGGTGGAGGTGAGCGCTCCCGGGAAGTCGTACGCAGGTGCGTATGAGAAGCACAAGAGAAGGACCGGGGACTTTTCCGTTGCAGGTGTCGCGGTGGCTTTTGAAAGGAAGACTGACGGCACGCTGAAGAATGTGGGCGTCGGGCTCACATCGGTCGGCCCGGCTCCGATACACGCTGCAGGAACGGAGAAGGCGCTTGAAGGAAAAATCCCTGACACAGCCACGATAGAAAAGGCGGTCGATGCGGTCAAATCAGAATCGAAGCCTGTCAGCGACTTTTACGGTAGTGGAGAGTACAAGCGATTCGTGCTGGGCGAACTGCTCAAGAGGGCAATCTCAAGGGCAGTCCAGAGAACAAATGGCGGTGATTGAGCATGGGAACAACCAGGGTGGAAATAGAAGTAAACGGTGAGGCGAAGAGCGCTGAAGTGGAAAGCAGGATGCTCCTTGTTCATTTTCTCAGGGATGTCGCCGGCCTGACGGGCACGCACATCGGGTGCGACTCCACAAATTGCGGCGCATGCACAGTGCTGCTTGACGGGAAAGCAGTGAAATCATGCACCGTTTTGGCAGCGCAGGCTAGCGGGAGAAAGATTACAACGGTGGAGGGCCTTTCCGCCAACGGTAAACTGCATCCGGTTCAGAAGGCATTTCTCGACAAGCACGGCCTTCAGTGCGGTTTCTGCACTCCTGGAATGATAATGTCCACAGTCTGGCTCCTGAGTTTCAATCCGAAACCAACGGAGCAGGAGATAAGGAGATACATAAGCGGCAACCTGTGCAGATGCACCGGTTACCAGGACATAATCGAATCTGTGAAACGCGCTTCTGATTCAATGACAGGAGGCAGGTAAATGGAAGAGGAACTGAGCAGTCCGGAATACCTTGTCAGGGGCAAGGGAATGTATGTGGATGATATCCGCCTACCCAACATGCTGCATATGGCTGTGCTTCGCAGCCCGTACCCCCGGGCGAAGATCCTGAGTGTCAAGGGCGGCCTTAACGGGAATGAACTGAAGGGCGGGGTCGAGTCTGTTGGCGAGGGTGCAACAGCAAGCGCATCCGAAACGGAGGAACCGATATTCGGCACCACTTCGGTCAACTATGCAGGGCAGCCCGTTGCCGCAGTGTTTGCCGATGATCTCTACAAGGCGCAGGATCTGCTTGAATCTGTTGAGGTGGACTACGAGCCGCTCAAGCCGGTAATGGGCATTGAGGAAGCGCTCAGCATGCCTCCCATCTATTCAAGCCTGCAGACGAACATAATGTCTGACAAATGGCGTGGCAAGGAATTTGAGCTTGAGAACGCTCCGGTGGTTCTGGAGGATCGGTTCTTCAACAGGCGGGTCGCCACGAATCCGATTGAGCCCAGAGGACTGGTTGCCTCGAGCGACGGCTCAAAGCTCACGATATGGATATCGACGCAGTCTGCACATTCAATCAAGGAAGGGATTGTAGGGAGTCTGAGGCTGAAGCCCGAGAATGTCAGGGTCATCCAGGCCGACACAGGGGGAGGCTTCGGGCTGAAGGGCGGCATGTACACTGAGTATCTCATCGCCGCCTATGCCGCCATGAAATACAAGAGGCCTGTGAAGTGGATAGAAACGCGCAGGGAGCACATGATGGCCAGCCGTCCCGGGAGGGGTGTAGTGGGGAAGATGAAACTCTTTGCCGACAGGGCAGGAAAGGTCCTGGGTGTAAAGGGAGAGGTCATCGTTGAGGGCGGCGCATTCTCCGGAGGAATGGGAGAATTCGCATCCAACTTCATAGCGATGCAGGTTACCGGCCCTTACCAGATTGAGAATGCGCATGTCCGCGCCATGAGCGTTTTTACAAACAAGGTACCCATGGGACCTTACAGGGGAGCGGGCAGACCCGAGGCCGCGTTCTTCATGGAGAGGATGATGGACCTGCTTGCGGACGACTTGAAAATGGACCCTGCGGAATTAAGGCTCAGAAATGCAACGACCGGACCATTCAAATCGCCCACTGGTCTTGAATTTGAAGCTTCGAAACCCTTCATGGAGAAGGCGCTGAGGGAAATGGATTATGCTTCAAAGTCGAAAGCAGGCAATGCCGGTCTTGCATGCTTTGTGCTTGTTCCTGCCTACCAGCCTGGTGAATCATGCAGGATAGTGGTAAAGGACAAGAAGATCAGGGTCTGGCTCGGAGGCAACTCACATGGCCAGGCACACGACGTCTTTGCCAAGAAGCTCATCTCCGAGGAGCTAGGGGTGGATGTGAAGGACATTGAGTTTGAACGCGGCGACACCGACATGCTTGAAGATGGCGTTGGTGCATGGGGAAGCAGGACAGCAATTGTCGGGGGGGCTGCAATTGTTTCAGTGGCAAGAAAGATCAAGGACCAGATAGAGAAGGAATTCGGCAAGTACTCTCCCGAGCTGCTTCTTTCAAACCAGTTTGATGTCTACAACTTCGAAAAGCAGAAAGGGTCCATGAACTCACTCGGTGCGAATCTGGCGACAGTGGAATTGGACAGCCTCGGCAGCGTCAGCGTCAAGGAGATAGACTTCTACTACGACATAGGAAGGCCGCTGAACATGGACGCTGTCAGGGGACAGATCATAGGGGGCGCAATACAGGGAATGGGACAGACCCTCTCCGAGGAGATAGCATACAGCCAGGACGGCCAGCTGCTAACTGCGAGCATTGCGGATGCGGGAGTCCAGACCGCAGAGCACATTCCCAGGTTCGACATCAGGCTTGCCGATTCGCGTTCGGTGCTTCCACATGGTGCAAAGGGTCTTGGCGAAGCGCCGACAATAGGAGTCCCGAGTGCGCTCGTGAGGGCGATTGAAAGGGTTTCGGGGAAGAGAGTCAGGGAGACGCCCGTCAAGGCGGAGATGCTGCTCGGACTCGTGAAGTGAGCGCGACCCCCGCAAAATATCGCATCAATGCGGCCATAGCACTACATATTTAACATCAGGTCATATTCGGAAAGCGAACTGGGAAGGTTTGGGCAGATGCCGACAGGCAAGAGAATGATCATGTCGAGGACTCCCCTCAGGGTGAGCTTCCTTGGCGGGGGCACAGACATCAAGGAATACTACTCCGCGCATGGCGGTGCAGTTGTTTCTGCAGCCATAAACAAGTACATACACATAATTGTAAACAAGAAATTCGACAACAAGATCAGGGTTTCTTACTCCAGGACAGAAATCGTTTCGACTCCGGATGAACTTGCCCATCCACTGGTAAGGGAGGCACTCAAGCTGCTGGACATCACGAAGGCGGTGGAGATACTCAGCATATCCGACATACCTTCCGAAGGGACAGGGCTCGGCTCGTCGAGCAGCTTCACCGTCGGACTCCTCAATGCACTGCATGCATGGCAGGGTGAGCACGCTCCGTCTAACCAGCTTGCACAGGAGGCGTGCAGGATAGAGAGGGAGATTGTAAAGGACCCGGGGGGCAAGCAGGACCAGTACATAGCGGCCTTCGGCGGGCTCAGGCTTTTTGAGTTCCTGCCAGACGAGCAGGTAAGCGTGAACTATGTCCTCATGGGCGACGGCGGAAGGAAGGTGCTGGACGACAGCCTCATGCTCCTCTACACAGGACAGACCAGGAGCTCGTCAGACATACTCAGGACACAGATAGGCGGCATGCAGGACAAGCTTGACTACTACACCGCCATAAAGGACATGGCATATTCATGCTTCAGGGCTCTGGAGCGCTCGGACATAGAGGAGACCGGAAGACTGCTTGACGAAGGCTGGCAATTCAAGAAGAGGCTCAGCCACGGCATCACGAACAAGACGATTGACGATCTGTACAACAGGGCCAAGAATGCGGGTGCTTACGGCGGCAAGATAACGGGGGCAGGAGGCGGCGGGTTTCTGCTTCTCCTTGTTGACCCCGACAAGAAGGAGGATGTGAGGAAGGAGCTGAACCACCTTGTCGAGCAGGATATCAAGGTGGAGACATACGGAAGCAGGATAGTGTATGTCGGGGAATGACACATATTGACAAAGCAGCCGCAGCTGCACCGCAGAACAGGCTGGGGCCGCAGGATCGGTTACATATTTAGAGCAGTGCCACATCAGGAGTTTACGTATTGCCGCTTCCAGACAGATGTGCAGGTTGGGCATTATGGGTGAATCGGGCCAGAGGTTTTGAGCCAAAGGAATGGAGAGACCGGATGACCAGAAGGACTATCAGCGAACTGCAGAGGGCGGAAGAGAAATTTCAGGCGCTTCTCAACAAGAGGAATGCGCTGAACGACGAGGCAAACGAGATAAGAAAAACAAGGGACATGCTCAACGACCAGAGGAGGCAGATGCTTGATGATGTCTATCAGGTCCAGAAGAGCAAGGATGCCAAGGCAGCCGAGATGCGCGAGCACAAGAACAGGCGCAACGAGCTGAACAGGCAGGCCAAGGAACTGATAACTCTCAAGAGGGAACTTCACAAGAGTTCCCCAGACAGCGAAGTGTTCGGGGACCTGGAGCGTCTCTCGAGGGAATTTGATTCGCTGGAGATGAAGCAGCAGACCGAATCCATGTCCATTGCCGAGGAGAACGACCTGATACAGAAGATGAGGAACAACCTTGCCGAGAGGAGCAGGCTAGCCTCCATCGCGGAGAAGAGCGAGCGGATAGTCGGAAAGGTCGGCGAACTCAACTCGAAGATAGACGAAATGTTCGAAAGCTCCAGGAAGGAGCACGAGTTCGTCGTATCGCTCTACGGCGAGGTGCATGCACTCGGCGAGGAAATGAACACGAAGATGAATGAGATTTCTGTTATAATCAACGAAGCCAACAGGAAGCACCAGGAGTTCCTGGACAAGAGGGCCGAGGCAGACAAGACCCACCATGAAGCGATGGAGATGAGGACCCTGATTCTTGAGAGAAGGAAGGAGAAGAGGGAAACCTTCCTGGAAGGGAAAAGGGCGATCAGCGAGCAGAACATAAACACAAAAAAGATGCTTTTCGACAGGGACGCCAGCGAGAGGGAAGCTGACAAGCAGCTGCAGGAGCTGCTCAAGCGCGGTAAGATCAACCTGAGGTGATTTGCCACGAAAGCAGTCATACTTGCGGGCGGCGAGGGAACCAGGCTGAGGCCGCTGACTGAAAAGGTGCCGAAGCCCATGATACCCGTTGCTGGCAGGCCGTGCGTGGAATATTCAATCATGTCGCTTGTCCGAGGCGGGTTGAGGGACATGGTGATAACCACAGGCTACCTGTCCGACAAGCTGATAAGGACAATAGGGACAGGCAAGGACATAGGAGCGCGCATTCTGTATTCGTTCGAGTCGGAACCGGCAGGCACAGCCGGCGCGGTCAGGATGATCAGCCCCTTCCTGGAATCGCCCTTCATTGTTGTTTACGGCGACACACTGATGAACATAGACATCAGGAGCCTTTACGAGGACCACCAGAAAAGCGGCGCTGCGGTTACGATGGCCGTGACAGAAGTTGATGACCCCTCAGAGTTCGGAGTCATCGAGACGGACGCGAAGGGATTCGTCAGGCGCTTCCAGGAAAAGCCGAAAAGAGAGGAGGCGCTCTCGAACATGATCAATGCGGGCGTGTATGTGCTCAACAAGGAGGTCATGGACCTTGTCCCTGATAACGGCCCCTACGACTTTGCGAAGCAGCTCTTCCCGGCCCTTCTGTCGAAGGGGGAGAAGATAAGGGCCCGCAAAATAAGCGGCACATGGCTTGACATAGGAAGGCCTGCCGACCTGCACAGGGCAAACCTGGCAGTCGTCGAATCGCACGGCGTCGAGCAGACGATTGACGGATGCACAGTGTCGGGCAAACTGATAATGGCGGAAGAGCCGAAAGTGGGGAATGATGTCGAAATCAGGGGGCCTTGCTACATAGGCAACAATGTCACTTTCGAAGACAGGACAACAATCATAAGATCCTGCCTGTACGACGGGGTCCGGGTGGGGCACGAGACAAGGATATCAGATGGTCTCATACTGGAGAACTGCAGGATCGGCAAGAACTGCGACATAAGGGATACAATTCTCTCGCCAGGCTGCAGGATAGGGGACAACGTTCACCTGGACAGGTCGGTCATAGGCGAGGGCGTCTTCATCAAGGGAAACTCAAGCCTCATAGGAGCGCATATTTCCCCGCGGAAGGAAGGCTGAAGTGCTCAGATTATTCCTGCCTGTGTAAGCTTCTCCGGAAGATAAGTGTCGGTCACGTAGTCGAGGCCGTACTTTGCAAGCGCCTGCTGCTCTGCCTTCTTCTTGTTTTCAAGCATCGTCTCAATCTCAGTCTTCCAGAACGGGTCCCTGAATCTTGGATCTGTCAATTCGGCTTCAAGCGCCTTTATGTCCACATCTGAGAGCTTGTCCGTAGGAAGATCGTAGTTGAGTATGTCCGAGGCGGTAATCCCTATGAACTCAGCAGTGGGTGTTGCGAGGTACTCCGATATGTGTGCAGTCTTGATCGCGCCGTAGGCCACGGATGCATGAATCCTGAATGACCAGGGGTCGCCATCGGTGAATGTTACAACAGGCAGCTTGAGCTCCTCGTTGAGCCTCTTTATGAAGCGCCTTGTGCTCCTTGCAGGCTGCCCCTTGAGGTGAACCAGGACGGACCTGAAGTCCTCGTCGAAGCCGTTTTCGACCAGCCTGTCAAACATACCGCCAGTCTCAATTGCAATTATGAAGTCTGCATCGTGGGAAATAAGCTTGATCTTGTCAGATTCGACGTTGTATGGGACGCTGTAGCCCGAATCGCCTACATCGTCCCTGCAGTTCATTCTCTTCTTCTTCCCCTTCCTGTCGGTCTCCTCGAGCGTCAGGTTGCCTATGACCCTTGCCCCGTCCTCCTCGGGCCTGAGCTTAAAGTCCTCCCTCAGGCACTTTGTTATGATCTCGAGGTCCTCCGCAAGCTTGTCCGACTCGTCCTGAGAATTGAACTTCGCCTTTCCCCAGCCTTCCGATATGTAGTACATTTCCCTGAGCGTCGAGGACTTCGAATCGCTTATCATGTCCCCTATGAATTCAAGCATGTGCATTGTCCTGAGAAGCATGTAGGCGCCGACCGCCTTCTTTGCGCTCCTCACCCCTGTTGCCTTGCCGTATTTCCAGACATTTGTCTTGTTGTCAAACCGTATGTTTCCCTTGGTCCTGAGCGGCAGGCTCATCTTGGGTATGTCCCCGCTGTCAAGCTGGCCGTATATCGTTTCGGCTATCTCGGTCAGTTTCTCAAGGGCCACGGACATGGGTTCGCCGTCATTCTTCACTCAGTTCACCCTCCTCCTCGTCATAGTCGGCCTCTTCCTCTTCCGTTTCCTCGAACTCAAATGTCTTTATGCCCCAGTCGCCCGGCAGCGTTTCCGCGCCTATCACTGTGGCGGGGTTGATATCGCTCACATACACCTCGTTCTCTGTGTAATCATCCCTTTCAAGTCCCTTCATTGCGAATGTGCATTCCACAGTCTGAAGGGACTGCATCTTCTTTATGTCCCACATGATCTTGCCGTCGTCGGCAATCTCTGCCGGCTCGGGGTATATGCTGCCGGAGTCTATGTATTCGCGGGGGACGAGCGCGTGCACCTTCAGCTCCTGCTTCCTGGCCGTGTAGTTCCTGACACGGATTGTGGCCTTCGTCAGCTTCTTCTTCTGGTCATATTCAACCGAATCCTCGATGAAGACGACATTCATTATTTTCGTTATCGTCCTTGATATGTCCGGCACGGGCCTTTCCAGTATCTTTGAAGTTTTTTCGGCAATCTTCGGAATTATCTCTGTGACAATATCGAACTTCACTGCCGCCCTGCTCTTCGTCTCCTTCTTGTTGAGATGCGACTTAAGGTTCCTGGCGCATGTCCGGAGCGCAAGGTCGATCTCCTCCATTATGTTGGGAATTGGAGCAATTGCCTCCTTCGACTCCGAAGTGAAAGGCAGCTTTGTCGACAGAACATGGACGAGGATAACCGCCGGTCCATAGGGGATGCCCGTGCCTCCCCTCTGTTCAAGGCCATAGCGCCTCCAGTCGATTGCACCTACGACCTGGGTCGTTGCGCACGCGCCCTGCTGGTAAAGCAACGGGACCCTGTTGGCATATCTCATTATCGTGACTGGCTGATCGGGCGGCAGTTCACCGCCGTACACAATGCCAGCCTCCACCTGATATGGATTGCCGCCGTTGACTGCCGGCGGCCTGGTGACCGGCTGGGCATAGAATTCCGGCCTGAGTGTCCCGAGAACGTTCTTGAGGCCACGCTTTATCAGCGCCTCGCCGATCGGGCTGAGGCAGTCGGTCTGAGGTGCCATGATCTTTGTCTGAGCGATAGCGGCGAGTATTGCCTTTGCCTGCTCCAGGCTTATGTCCTTCGGCCTTCTGTCCGGGGAAACCATTGCCTTTTCACAAATTTCCCTGGCCACCCTGTCGCTTATCCTTGAAAATTCATTCCTCAGGAAGAGTGAAAGGCGCTTCTCCTGGGTGTAGGCAAGCATGTTGATGAGCGTACCTATCTCAAGACCGTATGGATGAGGCTTAACCTCCACCGCCTTGGGCGGCATCGTCTGCGTCGCCCTGTCGAAGTTGTATACCTTCCCCTCGGGGTCCGTGTAGCGGATTGTGGCATGCGGGTTGACGACTGCCGTGCTCCTGAGGTATTCCATCACCGACTGCTTTCCAGTGACATACCTTGCACCCAGATTGAATTCTATCAGGGTGCCATGGTCTACCCTTGTCCCGCCTTCCTCCCATATCAGATGGTCCTCCCTTACCACAACTGGCCTGTTCTTCTTTGTGTCGATTGTGAGGTCTATGTCATTGGAAACATCCGACTCCGCGATCTTCGACCTTATATGGGTGGCCTTCCCGGTTGTGATCTGCGAATACATTACAACGGCGGAGATGCCAATGCCCTGCTGCCCCCTGGACTGCCTGATGGCGTGAAAACGGGAACCGTAAAGCAGCCTTCCGAATACATTTGGCATCTGCGCCCTCACTATTCCGGGGCCATTGTCCCTGACGCTTACACGGAACTCGGTCTGGTCGAGTTTGGAGATTGTCACCGAGACATCGGGAAGGATGGATGCCTCCTCGCATGCGTCGAGTGAATTGTCCACTGCCTCCTTAATGGCAACGATCAGCGCCTTGACGGTCGAATCGAAGCCAAGGATCTGCCTGTTTCTCTCAAAGAATTCGGAGACCGATATCTCCTTCTGCTTTCTTGCCAACTCTTCAGCGATTGTAGCCATCCCATCCTCTCCCGGTTTTGAGCAGAGAAGTAATCTGCTTCAAGCTGTACGCAACAGAGTGAAAACCCGTATATATGCCTTAGTCGAACTTCTCACCGCATTTGGGACACTGCCTGTCGTCCCTGCCCACTTCGGCACCGCATGAAGTGCAGATGAACTTCTCCTTCTTCGTCGCCAGAGGCTTCTCTCCCGTTGTCCTTGACTGCCGTCCCTTTGTGCGTGCATCCGTTTCGTCTTCGCGTTTCTGGGCGCCTTCCATTCTCGCCTTGAGGATATGGTCCCTCCTTGTCCTGGTCTGCTTGACGAGGAGAACAATCAGCGCCACGCCAAAGAAGAGCGTTGCAATTGAGAGGAAGACGACAAGGAAGCTTGGGCCTATTATCGTCGTGAAGGTGTTGAACTGCGTCGATGTCCGCGGAACAATTGACACGGTGGTCGGAACCCAGACGCCGGAGACGTTTGACTTGAACTGGAGTATGAATATCTCGCTTGACGGCAGCGAGGCGCTGTAGGTGTATGTTGTCAGAATCCCGCCGCCAGAGAGCGTCTGATTTGATACCGGAACCATTGTCGTGTTCAGTGCCTGACCGTTTACAAACAGTGTTTCGGCTATGACATAGACTGGGACCAGTGAGGGGCCCGAAGACGGATGATGGAACTGTACATTGAAGGTGAAGACAGTCGAACCTGAGCCCTGCACCGGCGTTACGCCACCCTGCAGGAAGTAGTAACCTGTCGTGTTGTTGTGACCCGTATCCTGGGACACGGTCGTGGGCGAAATGTAGATGTCGTGAGTGTACGCCCCGGCAAACACAAACGAAAGCACAACCATGAGGGCAAGACCATAGACAATTATGTATGTTATCCTCTTGAGGCCAAAGTAGTAAGGAATGCCAAAACCAAGCGCTGCGATTATGAGGTAAGCGAGTATCGAAACGGGAAGAAAGAACAGGACTATGCAGCTTATCCCGCCTGCCAGAATTGTCCCGAACAGTATGCCCGATCTCTTCCCGCGCATTGACTTGAGGCCGGACTTAAGACTGCCCGCCATTGACAGGTTCTCTGCGATGCTACCGTCGGGGATGCTTGCCATTGTACCAGTTCTCGGAGAATACCACTGCTTATATCAATTTAATACTTTGTCAGGGTGGATCAGTTGGCAGGCGCGGGAATCCGGAGCGAAGGCTGCGGTCATACGTCCACCGGAATGCAAATTTTTATAGTCGGTTACCTGACATAAGCCACGGGCAGGCACAGAAGGAGCAGTTAACCTTCGAAGTTGCAATTGTCCTGCCAGACCAAGCAAGAACACAGAGCCTCACAACTGAAACAGAAGAAACAAACCAGCCGCGGAGCAAATACGGATGCCAAACCCAGAAGAGCAGATCAGAGAAATAGAAGAAGAAATAAAGAACACTCCGTACAACAAGAAGTCGCAACACCACATAGGCCTGCTCAAGGCGAAGATAGCAAGACTGAAGATGGAGACCGAGAAGAGGAAATCCGCTGGTGGCGGGGGTGAAGGGTACGGTGTCAAGAAATCTGGCAACGCAACCGTTGCGCTGGTCGGCTTCCCATCCGTTGGGAAGTCAACGGTCCTCAACAAGATCACTAATGCACAGAGCGAGGTCGCTGCTTACGCATTCACCACCCTGACAGTCATACCTGGACTGCTTGAGTACGGCGGTGCCAAGATTCAGGTTTTGGACCTTCCTGGACTGATAAGGGATGCATCGAAGGGCAAGGGCAGGGGCAGGGAAGTCATTTCCGTAGTCAGAACCGCCGATCTGATCGTGCTGATGGTTGATGTGTTCGAGAACAATGTCTCGGTGCTCACGGGGGAACTTTTCCAGAGCGGCATAAGAATCAATTCAAGACCGCCAAACATAAGCATTGCGAGGAAGAGCAGGGGGGGTATCAATGTCAGCTACACAATACAGGATCCGAATCTGAGCGAAAGGGACGTCAAGGGAATACTTTCCGAGTTCGGAACATACAACGCCGATGTTGTCGTGAGGGAGAACGTTGATGCGGACGGACTGATAGATGCAATAACTGGAAGCAGGACATACGTGCCCGCGTTCGTGTGCATCAACAAGGTCGACCTGACGGACGGCACAACGCTCGAAAAACTCAGGAAAAAACTCGCCGATTTTGATCCCATAGCAATATCCGCGGAGAAGGGGACGGGACTGGAGGAGCTGAAGCGCAAGATATACGACACGCTCAGGTTCGTCCGGGTGTACATGAAGCCCCCCGGACAGGAGGCCGACATGAAGGAGCCTCTGCTCGTGAAGGGCGGCAGCACTGTTTCAGACGTCTGTGAGTTGCTCCACAGGGACCTGAGGCGGAAATTCAGGTATGCGCTTGTCTGGGGCCCAAGCTCAAGGTTTCCGGGCCAGACTGTAGGCGCCGATCACAAAATGAAGGATGGGGACATACTGTCCATAATTGCCAGGCGCTGATCACACAAGCTCCAGATACAGGAAAGTGACAACGAGGGAAAACACGGTTATGGGCAGGCCGTATTTCATGAACGCGCCAAGGCGTATTTTCACCCCTTCCCTTGATGCGCCCCGGGCAACGATGACATTTGCTGCCGCGCCTATTATGGTCGCGTTTCCCGCAAATGTTGAGCTTGCAGCAAGTGCAAGCCACAGCTCCGGAGCGGTGCCCTGCCCGAGCACCGGTGAAATAAGTAAAACGGCGGGGACATTGCTGACCATGTTCGAAAGGACAGCGGTGAGGAGCGTGACCCCTCCCACGCTCGACAGGAGCCTGCCGTCCACGTTTGTGAGGGCCGAAACTATCAGTTGAAGCAGGCCTGAAGACTCAATTCCGCTGATAAGAACGAACAGACCCACGAAGAAGAGCAGAATGCCCCAGTCGACCTTCATAAGCAGCTCCTGGCCGTTTCTGCCTGTGATGAAGGGGATGAAGAAGAGGGATATTGTGCCGCCGATCAGTGCCACGTACGGTATATCGCTGTGCGGGAAGATGTAGAACCCGGCGAAGACCACCGCAACCACAGCGGACATGAAGTACATCGGCGCCGTAAATACCGTACCGGCCTGAGCGTTTGCAGCCGGACCGGCCGCTTCTGTTGATTCCCCCTCCCTTTTTCCAACGAAAAGGGCAAACATGATTGCGAACGCAAGGGAAATTGCGGTAACAGGCAGCAGGAATTCGGTGAAGACGTGGAACTGGATTCCAGAAATGTTTGCAATATATGCATTCTGCGGATTGCCTACCTCGGTGGCTGCGCTTCCTATGTTTGCGCTTATCGCCTCCATGACCAGCGGCGGGATGGGTGAGAAACCCATTTTCCTGGCACTCGCTATGATCACGGGGGTGAATATCAGCACGACCGCATCATTAAGAATGAGCGCCGACAGGAAGGCGGTAACGAGCGAAACCAGGACCATGAACAGTCTGGGCGTTCCTGACGTCCTGACAAGGCTGGAAGATATCCACCTGAACAGCCCGCTCATGTCCATGGCTGCGGCAATCAGCATCATTCCGAGTATGAGAATGATTGTTCCCCAGTTTATCGATGCAAGCGCAGCATCCGGCGTGACAACGCCCGCAATCATCATCAGGGCGCCGCCAAGCATGGCGGCAGCAGGCATCTCCACGCTGTTCTTGCCAAGCCTGCCGAAGGAGATTAGCGCGTAGGTGAAAATGAAGACGACCAGTGCAACTATTTCTGCAGCGTCTACCATGTCCTCACCGCCGGATCGCATGACGAAGGAGCATGGCCGCCGGTTCAAGGCACCCTGGTCCTTTTCCGTGATCCATCTGGTAACCTGTCACGAGATCAGCCTGAGGTTAAAAAGATGAGCCGGACAGAACTCACTTCAGATATGCACTGTGGAGTGCCAGCGATGGTTATATAGTCAGGCTGCCGGAATTATGCCCGATGATTCAGAGAGTAAGGGGGACGAGGGATTTCCAGCCGGACGAGATGGGCAGAAGAAGGCAGCTGGAAGACATTCTCAGGAAGATCTCGCGCGATTACGGATACAGGGAGATACAGACACCCACGCTTGAGAACGCCGAGCTGTTCACGATAAAGTCTGGACCCGGGGTGCTTGAGGAGATGTATTCCTTCGAGGACAAGGGAGGCAGAAAGATTGCACTCAGGCCCGAACTGACCGCGCCCATAATCCGCTTCTACATAAACGACCTTTCAAATTACCCCATTCCGCTGAAGCTTTACTGCATCTCCAACTGCTTCAGGTACGAGGAACCACAGTCGGGGCGATACAGGGAATTTTACCAGTATGATGTGGAGATCATAGGTTCTGATGCGCCCGATGCTGACGCGGAACTTCTTCTTCTCGCAAACGATCTCTGCAGAAGGCTTGGTCTGAATGACGTCAGGTTCAGGATAGGGCATGTCGGCATAGTAAGGTCGATGCTTGACGGCACTCCGGTCAAGAAGGAGGAGCAGTCAGCGTTCCTCAGACTCGTTGACAAGAAAAGGATGGATGATGCATCCGAATTCCTGAAGAGCAGGGAGGTGCCCTCGAAAACAGCCGGCAGGATAATGGAGGTGTGCAACACGAAGGGCGACAGTTCCGTGCTTCATTCCATTGAGGGAGAAGCGGCCGCTTACCTCAGGGAAGTGCTGAGGATAGCCGAAACAGACGGGGCCATGAATCTCACAGTGGACCTGGGCGTCGTCCGTGGTCTTGACTACTACACAGGCATAGTGTTCGAGATAGATGCGCCCGAACTCGGCGCCGAGAAACAGATCTGCGGCGGCGGCTCATACTCGCTTTCGCCGCTCTTCGGCGGAAAGGCTGTCCCAAGCACGGGAATGGCCTTCGGGTTTGACAGGCTCATGCTCGCGATGGAGAAGGCGGGAAAGGCTGCAGGAAGGGAAAACACGGACGTTTTCGTGCTTGCAACATCGGAGAGCCAGCGCGAAAGCATGATACGCATAGCAGGAAGCCTGAGGAGAAGGGGGGTCAGCGCAGAATTCGACCTGATGCGCAGGAGCATGAGCAAGTCGCTGAAATACGCTTCTTCCCGGGGAGCCCGCTATGCCGTCATGGTCGGGGACAGGGAAGCTGCCTCGGGGAAGGTGCTGTTGCGCAACATGGAAAGCGGCGTCCAGGAGGAGATCGGTTTGGAGGACGTGGCGGAGGAACTGGAAAAAAGGCTGGGGGATGCTAGATGACGAAGTCGGACTTTGCAACACTGCTGTAGTATTTGCTCCCCTTTTCCCTGAGTATTCTTGATGCCAGTTCCTTGACATCGGCGCCTGCGCCCTTCAGGAGCCTGAAACCGCATTGCTCAGACATTCTGTCCAGGGCCCGGTTGAAACTGGACGAGGCAAGTATGGAAGCGGATGCAACTGCAATCTCCCTTTCCCCCTTTGTATACTGGTGAATCGTCACCCCCGGGACGGATGAGGCCAATTCCCTCTCCCTCGCACCGGACGCGAATTTGTCCACAACTGCCGCCTCGCACGGCATCTTTGCATTCAGGTTCTTTATGACCCTCGCATGGGCCCATACAAGCATATCGAGCACATTGCCCATTTTCGCGTGCAGCTCGTTGTATTTCTCCGGTGAGATTGTAATTACATCAAACGATGAGGCTGGCAGTATCTGAATCAGCATATCCTCCAATCTCAGAAGCTGCGAGGCTGAGAATTTCTTCGAATCTGAGATACCCCTCCTGTAAAGGAGGGATGCCGTTTCTGCGTCCAGACAGACTCCCGCGACAACGAGGGGGCCGAAATAGTCTCCTTTGCCCGCCTCGTCCGTGCCAATCCATCTTGAAGGAAGAGAAAGGCCCAGTGAGCCGGAGATGTAGCGCAAGTAGTCAAAAGGAACGGTTTCAAAATAATCCTTCAGCAGCTTAACCATCATCGGGTCGTCACAGTTTACAATTGCGGTACCGTTGCCATATAGCGATATTGATACGCGTTGCCCCCTGAAATTTGTCACATTCGGCTCGTCGGACGCCGAAAGGCCGAGGCCCTTGAGGAATGCAGCTGTTTTCTCAATCTGGTCGTCGGGGACATGGAACCTGTCTCTCATCGCATCTTAATTGTCCGGTGTGATTAGAATATTTGCAGCATCTGCTCAGTAGTAACAGGTCAGTCTGTTGAAAACAGATGTTATTGGCCGAATATCATTCGGCACCGCCATTATGGATGGCGGTGTGCTATCCTGTTGAGGGTCTTATGAGCCTTGCACCATCTGTGAACAGGTCCATCTTCCTCTTTTTCAGTGTCTGGACCACGCTTGCAAGTTTGCCTGTTGTTTCCGCTCCCGCATCGGAGCGGCTGCCGCCGCTCACTTTCCTGTTGACGACCATCGGCCTGATTGTCCTCTCTGCCTCGTTGTTTGTGCTTTCTATGTCCATCCTGACAAACAGGAACAGCTTGTCTGTGGCGGAGAGAAGTGATCTGACAAATGATGAGCACTTCCCATTGCTGTATGAATGGTCCAGTGCACCCAGTGCATGGATGAGCCTCCGCTCATCCTCGACACTGCCGTGGTGGTCGTATGTTTTTGCCTCTGCATACAGGGAGCAGAGGGTGCCGTATATCTCCGCACCCTCGTCGCCGTAGAACCCGCTCAGTTCTTTTGCATCAAGGAGTATGTGGGCCCAGCAGTACTGCTGGCTGTCTCCTGTCTTTGATGCAAGCGTGTCGTATGCCCTGTATCGGTCCGTTATGTTCACGCCTGGAGCGTGTTTGCCGAGCACCTCCAGGGGGACATCATGGCCACGGGAGTATCGGACGACGAACACCGTCGTCCATTTCTCGACAAACGTCCACATCCACGCACTCCTGCCGTCGATGCGCCATGTTGTTTCGTCCATGTGCCTGGACGGCGCATCCCTTATGTCCCTGAGCATTGACTGGTAGAAGGGTTCGAACGCATTTGCAACGAGTTTGCATGCATTGACGACCTCACCCTCCGATATCTCGAGGCCGAACAGCGTGCCCATCGCCTCTGCCACCGACTGTTCCGTCATCCTGTGTGCAATGCGCATCCACACGATGACGAGCATCGTCTGAAGGTCTATTGTGCAGCCGGGCAGTGCGTCCGGCACACTGCCTTCAACGAGTTTACCGCACTGCCTGCAGTACCTGCGCTGTATTGCGTATTCGACTGCATACGGCTCGGGGCGGCGTATGCCCTCGACAACCCTTGTGCGGAATGATGGCTTTCCCAGTTCGGTGCAGCCGCATTCGGGGCAGCTGTCGACTGGCACTTCGACAGTCTCGTCTATGTGTGCGGGCACCGGTCTGGAGTGCGGCTGATGGCCCGGTTGCGCACCGGGCTTCCTGCCTGTGCCCTCTCCCTCACTCTTCCTGTCGATGGATGCGATGTACGCCTTCCCGTTCTTTACACCGACCATCTCGGGATGTCTCTTTTTGTATTCGTCGAACTGCTTTCTTGTCCTTGTGAGTTCTTCCCTCAGTTCGTTTATCTCCCTGTCCTGCCTGTCAATCTCCCTGGCCATGTCCTGTATGCGCTTCCAGAGCTCCTGCCTCCCCTTCTGTGTCAGCAGTGGATCATTCTCATCGGGAGAGAGCAGGTATTTCATCCTGCCGAGGCATCTTTCAGCTGTGAGCGAGTGCATCTGAGAGGGTGTATGAACATCCTAACGAAAACGTTTTCGGTCAAAAACAAGGTAGAGCTAACAGAAGTCGGCTGTTTTCAACAGCCTGACCAGTTACGCTCCAAGAAAAATAGTTGTTGGCTTAACATTGAACGATGAACCACAAGCAAATTCTCTTCAACAGTTGAATCCAAGTACCTGACTTCAGACTGCTTTCGACAGTGTACCAGATCTGCTGTAATTTG
>JAKAVR010000098.1 GCA_021817225.1 Thermoplasmata archaeon | reverse complement strand
TGCCATTTCCGCGCCTGCTTTCAGGGACAATTTGAGATGCCCTGGCGGAGAGACTCCGCAGGGCAGGATTGTCTTTTGTTTATTGTACTAGACCAAGCCATTATATCAAACCGCCACCCGCCATTTCAGTTATGCCAGTGAGCCATGTCAGGTAATCGCAAACAGACAGGTAAGTACATTGATACAGGCTGGACCGTCTCACAGAAGAACTTCACTGTTACAGTTGCCTTTTGATGGCGGCCTGTAATTTATTTTCACGACCCAAGAAATATCGCATGACACAGGCTTCTCCTGCCTGTTTCCGGATACGCGCCTGGCCCGGTCCATCGCAATGTCTGCCGCAGTAGCGCACCACACAGGTGAAAGCCGCCGGTAGGCCGATTTCTTGCCCCTGCTTTTTCACCAGAGCAGGGGAAACTAATTAATAAACAGGATTCGGTCAAAGAACACAGGGAAGAAGCATGAACGCCGCGACGCCATCAACGCCCGTCCCATATGGGGGGTCCGGAGTGAAGTACTGCCAGAGGTGCGGTGCGCCCAATAATCCAGGGGCGGCTTACTGCGCCAACTGCGGCGAAGTCAATTTCAGGTCGGTTCGACCAGGCCGCATCGAAAGACCCCTGGGAGTGACACTTCTTGCGCTTCTTCAGATTCTCGTGTCGATTGTCACAATACTCATCGGCTTGTTTGCGACCACACTGCTCTTTTTCATTCCATTTCTGTCGATATTGGGCCTGTTTTTTGCCGGCCTTGGTGTTATAGAACTGATTTTGGCCGTTGCTCTGTTCAGCGGAAGGAACTGGGCCAGGATATTGAACATCATATTCGCGGTGCTATGGCTCCTGCACTTCCCTCTTGGCACAGTCATGGGCATACTGTTCCTGATTTACTTCACAAGGCCGGGAGTTGTTGCATACTTCAGACAACCACACTGAAAAGAGTGTGAGTTGAAGACAGTTAACCGACACGTGGCCAACAATTCCATTCGTTACGGGAACCAGGACGGCACCCCGGGTCCTCTTGTGCCTGTTTAAATAGGTCAGACCTGTTTTGCTCGACACAGTCGGCTCTGGCCGGTGATCGCATGAGATTCGCGCACTTCATCCTCGACGGAAAGGAATGCTTCGGAACGGCTGTTGGCGATTCTATTCTTCCATTCAGCGCATTGCCTGATTCGTCGCCATGCAGCTCATTCACGCTTGACAGTCTGCTCCAGGATGGAAATGCCCTCGAAAGACTCCGGAAGGAGGTTTTGCCTGCCTCGGATGAGGTTGCCGATTCGCTCGTCGGTGAAGACGAAGTTGAATTCCTCGGTTGTGTTCCCCGTCCTTCCAAGATAATATGCGTCGGGCTGAATTACAGGTCACATGCTCTTGAGACAGGCATGCCCATCCCTGAAGTCCCTGTCATATTCAGCAAGTTCTCCGACACCGTTTCCGGCCACAGGCAGCTCATACCCGTACCGCCAAATGCAACCCAGATTGACTATGAGGGCGAACTTGGCCTAATGATCGGGAAGGAGACATTCTGCACAGGCAGGGATGAGGCTCTCGCAAGAGTCTTCGGCTTCTTTCCGGCTAACGATTTCTCAGCACGGGATCTGCAGCTGAGGACAAGCCAGTGGCTGATTGGGAAGACACCAGATGCTTTCTGTCCCGTCGGGCCTTACCTGGTGACCGCGGATGAGGCGGGTGACCCCGATTCTCTTCGCATTCAGACTCATGTGAATGGTGAGCTGCGCCAGGACTCCAGCACCTCGGACATGATATTCAGCTGCTCAAGCATAGTGAGCTACATCTCGCAGTATGTCCGCATGCGGCCGGGGGACATCATATTGACAGGCACTCCCAGCGGAGTCATACTCGGCAAACCGTCATCGCAGAGGAACTGGCTGAAGAAGGGAGATGAGGTAAGCGTAACGATAGAGCGGCTTGGCACACTGACCAACAGGCTTGCCTGAACCCTGCCCAGAACGCTGCTGGGAATAAATATACCAAAGCGATCCGGAGTCGGGAGTGGACTGGAAATGCATTATCTGCTTTTCTACGATGTTGTGGACAATTTCATGGAAAAAAGAACGCCGTTCAGGGCGGCTCACCTTGAACATCTGAAGAAATCCTTTGAACGCGGCGACCTTATACTGGCAGGTGCTCTTGCGGAGCCGTCCGACGGCGCTGTCCTTGCTTTCCGCGGGCACTCGCTGGAGAGCGTCGAGTCCTTCGCAAAGTCCGATCCGTACGTTGTCAACGGGGTTATCAAAAAGTGGCGCATCAGGAAGTGGATGACCGTGATCGGCGACGGCGCGTCGTTCATCTGACAAATAAGCTGTAGGCCTCGTTTGCCTTGCCTGCAGGCGACAGCACCTTTCCTATCAGCCCGCTCTCGCTCCCTTTCCATCACATCAGCCGGGCGGAAGCGATACTGTGCAATCGAATCCGCGGGGACTCCATTCACGGCACGACTCGAGTTATGCTTTGAAAACATTCAATTACAACCTGCTTCTAAAGATTCGTTATTAATGGCCCACCTTCGAGTTGAAACACCTAAATGCAGTACAAATGGGTAGCGCTCAGCAATACTACCATCGGCACGCTGATGGCTTCCCTTGACAGCAACATAGTGCTTATCGCGCTCCCCACCATAGGCAGGGAGCTGCCGGGCATTACAGTCCTCGACCTTCTCTGGATATTGCTCGGATACCAGCTTGTCACAGCATCTGTCCTTGTCAACTTCGGGCGCCTCGCCGATATGTTCGGGAGGGTCAGGCTTTATACCTTCGGTTTTGCATTGTTCACAGTGGGCTCGGGCCTGTGCAGCCTGGCACAGAGCGGCCCTGAGCTGATAGGATTCAGAATGGTCCAGGCTTTCGGCGGTGCATTCCTTTTCTCAAACAGCGCAGCCATTCTCACGGATGCATTTCCATCCAATGAGAGGGGCATGGCACTCGGCATCAACCAGGTTTCCATTGTTGTAGGATCTGTGACGGGGCTCATACTTGGCGGCGTGCTCACCACCATCCTGGGCTGGAGATCAATCTTCTGGGTGAACATACCGATCGGCGTGTTCGCCACCGTCTGGTCAAGGTATCATTTGAAGGAGAAGGGAACACTGGAGGGGAAATCGAGGATCGATTTGACAGGCAATATCGCATTCGCAAGCGGCCTTTCCCTGCTTCTTCTTGGAGTGACGACGGACGCTCTTGGGGCAGTCCCTTCCCTCGAATCGCT
>JAKAVR010000097.1 GCA_021817225.1 Thermoplasmata archaeon | reverse complement strand
TCGAAATCGTGATTGCCCTCCGGCCGGTGGTCTGTCCGTTTCACAATGAAACTGTCAAAACGCTGGCAGTAGGCAACAGTATTGGGCAATCGGCCGGATAAAACAGCCGTTCACACGAAATGGCCGAAATGTGTTTAATCCTTAACTCCGTGGGTTCTTGCATAATAGGTTCCTTTTGAAGCTATTTTCCTTCGTGGAATGGAAAGATCAATATAGTGGATATATTATTCACTTCCCTAATATGACTCATCCCGACTGGGTTCTGAGGCAGAGGGCGAAGGGCACGCATGTGATCAGGCGCGGCGAAAACTACTATCTCTACAAGGTCTCAAGTGTGTGGAACAGGGAGAAGGGCAGGGCACAGCTGAAGACTGAGAAGTACCTTGGCAAGATCACACCCGATGGCCTCATCCCGCCGAGACAGGAGAGGATGCTCGGAAGGCTCAGGCAAGCAACAATCAAGGAATACGGCGCTTCATTCCTCATCAACCACCTGGCAGGCGACATAATTGAGCTGCTGAAAGGGGAGTATCAGGAATGGAGGGAGCTGTTCTCATTTGCGGCACTGCGCATGCTGCACAATGCGCACATAAAGAACCTTGAGTTCCACTACGGTACATCATACCTGTCGGAACTCGTGCCCGATGCTGACCTCTCCGACAGGCGTGTGGGCGGCATGCTCAGGGAGGTCGGCATGGACAGAGAGTCCATGACTTCATTCATGAGGAACTTCGTCTCCGGCGGCGGTTACGCCGCAATAGACCTGACGCATGTGCTGTCGCTGTCGGAGGGCGTGATCTCGTCGACGCTCGGCCATAACAGCAGCGGCGAGCACCTGCCGCAGGTCAACGTGTCATATCTCTTCTCTCTTGACAGGATGATGCCCTCCTACTTCCGGATGCTTGTGGGCTCGGTGGGGAGCGTCTCCTCACTGGCATTGACAGTGAAGGAGAGCGGTGCAACAGATATTGTCCTTGTGGGGGACAAGGGCTTTCACTCCACCGCCAATGTGATGGAGCTGGAGGAGGCCCGCATGAGCTACATACTCCCTCTCAGGAGGGACAGCACCCTCATCGACTACGGCGGCATGAAAAGCGGCATGAAGTCATTCAGCCATTTCCTCTTCCAGGGAAGGCCGATATGGTTCCGTGCAAGAAAAAGGGGGAAGAGGAGTGTGTTCCTCTTCTTCGACCGTTCACTGGCAACGGAGGAGGAGAAGGACATGCTCCTCAGGGCAGACAGGGAGAAGGGGAGAGGGAAACACAACGCGATGAAGGAGTATTTCGCCGCACAGCACAGGATGGGCACCATTGCAGTGATCACAGACCTTGACGAGGACGGGGAACGCGTATTCGAGCTGCTCAAGTCCAGGGTGGACATAGAGCAGCTCTACGACACGTTCAAGAACACGATACACGCCGACCGGTCGTACATGAGGGACGACTACCAGCTGAACGGCTGGCTGTTCGTCAATTTCATTGCCATGATGCTCTACTACCGCATATACAACCTGCTTGTTTCGCACAAGATGCTCAGGAAGTATTCGCCGGCGGATGTGCTCGAGCATCTGTCAAGGGCTCAGATGCTCAGGGTAGACGGCCGATGGATCATGACCGAGATACCGAAGAAAACGAGAGAGATAATAGCGCAGCTGGAGATACCTGTTATTCAAAATTGACGGAGTTACGGTTTAATCTTATAAGTGGTTGATATGGGCGGCATGTTGGACTGTTGTGTAAAAGTTCCTTGCTTGACTGAGACATTCAATTCCAACTCGATGGCACAAAAAGGAAGTCGACTCTTTATCGTTAGTTTTGGGTCGCCATTAATTAGTATCGTTCCATTATTTCCCACGTTCTGCTCTGCATGGAATGTCACTAATGCCCACCTCTCCGTTCTATCCTGTAAATGTCCTTCGAGCTATCATGTTCACGCATCCCTCCAGCACCTCCTTCATCTTCTCTTGCTTCATACTTCCTCTAAACTTTCGTCTTAACTTTTATTGAGTTTTCACGCTGCTCGTTATTCACCTATCCAGCGCCTCCTGTTTTTCTTCGACAGCAGAGTTCACCACGAGTGCTGACAGATTCTGCAACGCGGGCAGCACGCTGAAGATTTCTTGGTAATCGGCAGCATCTGGAACTGAGTGGGCAATCTTGTTGCGCAACCTGTAGTACTTTTCGACTTCTTTCCAATTGTCGAACGGCGTTCGGCGGAGCAGTGTCGTTTTCACCTTGTCAAGCGTATCCAGCTTGAAGCTTTTCCCCGAGAACAGCTTCCCCATAATTTGGGAGAAATATGCAGATTCATCGTCCTCTATGCCTTCCTTGAATCTACCTGCACTCTCCTTGAAATCTTTGTCCGCAATGATTTCAATCGCCTTCCATGCTGCAAAATATGAAAACTCAGGATCGTCTACCGAGAAAGCGGTCCCTGCAGCGTTGATAGCCCTGTCCAATTGCGAACCTATCTCGACACAACCAAGGAGCTTTCTTGCTTCGGAGAAACAGTTACTTAGATAGGCGCACCATTCCTTTTCACCTTTCTGAGTCACAGTCGTCTGGGCCACAAGATCAGGAGGGTAGTAAGACAACAAATCCTGGTCGCGATATTCATGGAACAGAAGACTCTTACCAGCATATACAAAGAATACTGGAACAGCATACTTCAGGGAATAAGCGAGATAGCGCATGATTCTCATTGCAGTGTGTCCTGTCTTCCATATTGCCGTTCTATCACCCTCCGCTGTGACCACCGACGAGATTGTCTCGTTTGGAGGAACAATGGTCCGGATCGGGTTATTGTCGGCACCCATTAACGCAAGCGGCTCAAGATCAGTTCGCGCCATCACCACGTATTCATTGTCGGAGAGACTTGCCCGATTCTTTACAGTATCATGGCTATAAAGGGCATCCCACGCTTGTTTACTGGGCATTCTATTCGTGTTTAATCATCCCTCCCGCACCTCCTCGATGTTCTCAAATAATGCCCAGATTGACCGCATATGCCTTGCCGTTCAATCGGAAAGAATAAGAATCCTTGTTACGTTCGATATCCATCCTATCCCCCAAGTCAAATTCCTTGTGATGATTGGGGAAAAGTATGAGTATGTTCCAGGGCGCTTCAGAGCCTTTCCCAGACTTGAGAACAATATGGGCTCCTTCTACGTAAGCGTAATCAGACCTTATCTTGATGCCCGCACCACATAACTGGCAGCTGTAATTCCTCATTCTTTTCAGTTCTGCTATTATCAATGACAGTGTACATGATCTTCTGTAGATTCCCTGCCCCTGTATCTTGCCTGCAGTCACTCCAGAGCCTCCAC
>JAKAVR010000096.1 GCA_021817225.1 Thermoplasmata archaeon | reverse complement strand
CTGGATGTATTCCGGTATGGCATTTCCCGCGATTCTTCCCCACACGGAGCACTGGCTGAGAGAGTTGCTTCCAAGCCTGTTTGACCCGTGGACGCTCACGCAACCACATTCCCCCACGGCCCACATTCCACCGGCCGCACCGCCCCTCGCATCAAGCATTATCTGCCCATGCGTGTTGACATGTATGCCCCCCATTGTGAAGTGTGCCGCAGGCCTGATCGGCAGCGGTTCAGTGTGCGGATCCACATTTATCGACTTTATCGACAGCTCCCTTATCATTGGCAGCCTTTCATCAAGCAGCTTCGCATCGAGATGCGTCAGGTCGAGGTGCACGTAAGGCATCCCGCTTTCCTTATGGGTGTACCCGTTGCCCTGCTTGATTTCAGTGACTATGGCCCTGGAGACTATGTCCCTCGGCGCGAGCTCCATCTTGCTCTTTGCATATCTTTCCATGAACCGCTCGCCCTTGTTGTTCTTCAGGTAGCCGCCTTCGCCCCTTGCAGCCTCGGTTATCAGTATGCCGCTCGGGACAAGTGCGGTCGGATGGAATTGCACAAATTCCATGTCCTTCAGCGGCAGTCCAGCCCTGTATGCGAGCGCAATCCCGTCTCCTGTGCTGGAATGGGCGGTTGTCGTAAAACCATAGACCCTTGAGAATCCCCCTGTTGCAATCACACATGTCCCGGCACGGAACAGCTTGACTGCCCTTGTAGCTAGATCAATGGCGGTGACGCCCGCAAATCTTCCACCATCCATGAAGAGCGAGGTCGCGAAGTGCTCGTGGTATATGTCCACATTGCCGAGACCCACCACTTCGTCATAAAGCGCCCTCATCATGAAGAAGCCCGTCTTGTCGGCAGCAAATGCCGTTCGGGGAATGCTCATGCCGCCGAACGGTCTCTGCTGTATTGACCCGTTGTCAGTCCTGTTCCACGACACACCTATATGGTCATAGAATCTTATTTCGCCCGGAGCACTGTTGGCGAGTATCTCAACAGCGTCCTGGTCCGCCAGGTAGTCAGAGCCCTTGACCGTGTCATAGGCATGCAGTTCAATTGAATCATTTGTCGCCTCCGGGTAAAGGACGCCTGAGATGCCTCCTTCTGCCGATACCGAATGGCTCCTCATTGCGTGCAGCTTTGTTACGACAGCGACCTTAATTTTCTTCTGTCCCTTGAGGCTCGCATGAATGGCGGTTGTGAGTCCTCCAAGGCCGCTTCCGAGTATCACGGTGTCATAGTCAAGTACTTCCATAAAACATCATTCGGCGATATGATAGTGGACTACAATTTAAATTTTGGCGGTGTGTTTAACAAGAAACATATTACAGGTCAGGTTCGGACGACAGGAAACTGCAAAAGTTAATATTAAGACAGAGATCTTTGCAAACAAAGGTAATCACCTTGGGAACTGAAGTAAGGAAAAAATGCGTCAAATGCGGCGAACTCAAGTACGACGAGCACCCAAAGGGGAAGTATTTCCACTCCCGCAACCTCTTCATACTCGGATGGTGGTGCGCCGACTGCCTCAAGAGCACACCGAAAGAGGAGGTGGACGCCTGGGTACAGAAGAGGATGGCCGAGGTGGACGGCAAGTACGACAAGATATTTGAGCACTACAAGGCAAAGCTGGTTCCAAATCAGGATGAATAGTGAGGCGCAGGCCCTCTGCGCAGCCCTTCAAACTTCACGAATCTTGAATTCATGCTTCAACGAAACCTCGCTGCTGAACATTGCGGAAACGGAACAGTATTTTTCTACCGAAAGTGAAACTGCCCTGGCTGCCTTTTCCTCTGATACTCCCCTGCCGTAAATGTCGTAATGGACCACGATGGTTTTCCAGATTCTCGGATGCTCCTCCCTCCTGTGGGCCTCGACGTTGACTTCCACCCTTGTAATCTCTTCCCTCATCTTGGTGAGTATGTCGACGACATCCACTCCGGTGCATCCTGCAAGAGACGCAAGGAGTAGCTCCATTGGGCTGAACCGCTTCCTGTTTTCTCCCCACTCCATTTTAACAGGATCCAGTCCCGGTGCAGTGGCGACAAAACTACTTCCCTCGTTCCAGACGGCCTTGATGTTCACTTTATCCTCTCATTCCGCTTCATGGAAGACTCTTATATCAAGATTACATGAAGCGGTGTTGTCACTTCGTCACAGGCTCAACTCTAATGCACATGGTGCCAATTTGACAGAACTTTTGATGATTAATTCCAATGGGCTGGGTTGGTTCTGGATGTTATCTCATAATTTGTCTGTAAAGCTGGAAAGAGTTTACTTACGAAATTAGTAGCAGACAGTTGAGTCGCGAAATCGGACAATAAGGGATGATTGGCCGCCGCCTTCCCATCAAAGGATGATTCAGCACGTTCAACAAACGATTAAATAGAGAGCCGAAGTCAATGGGAAGAAAACAGTTGGGCAGGTGTTGTTTCAACACGAGCCCGAAAGTGGTGAAATTTTGGAAGTTCTGTTAATAGGAACAGGCGGAGTAGGAACAGTGATTGCAAGACATCTTGCCAAAAGCGACAAGGTGGACAAGGTCATTCTGGCGGATATAGATCTGAAGCAGGCTGAAAGGGTCTCCAGGAAAGTGGGTAAGCGGAAAACGCAGGCAATAAGGTTTGATGCAGGCAACAAGTCTCAGGTCGACAGGTTGATGAAGCGGAAAGCCATGGTCGTGAATTCATCGCTGCCAAGGTTCAATTCGCTCCTGATGGAATCTGCACTTAAACACAAAGTGAAGTATGTGGACCTTGCACTGCAGGACCCGGTCAAGCCGTACCGCCTGAATGCCGCCTGGAAGAAGAAAGGCACTGCAGCCGTCATAGGCGTCGGGGAAGACCCCGGCATAAGCAATGTTGCTGCGAAATATGCCGCTGACAGCATGGACGCAGTCAAGTCAATCAAGATAAGAGATGGCGAGACCGCAAACAGCAGGAAGTATCCCTTCGTGTGTCTCTTCTCTCCCGCGACTTTCATCCAGGAAACGATGGAGGAGCCGGCAATATTCAGGGACGGGAAGCTGCAGAAAATGGCGAATCTGAGCGACAAGGAGATTTACAATTTCCCAGAGGGTATTGGCGAGCTGCCCATATACAGCGTAAATCACGAAGAGGTATACAGCCTGCCGAAGAACATAGGCAAGGGTGTCCAGTATGTCGACTTCAAGCTCGCGCTCACAGATGACACGCTGAAGTATCTTGACGTCCTGAACGGCATTGGGCTCATGTCGGACAAGAAGCTGAAAGTCGGAAGGGCGGAAATAAGTCCTCGGGACCTCACCCTTAAACTGATCCCACAGCCCGCTGAACTTGGGTCCGACATA
>JAKAVR010000095.1 GCA_021817225.1 Thermoplasmata archaeon | reverse complement strand
TAAAGTTGCGGAGGATGCGGTAGTTGTCTAGTCAGCAGGATGAGTCAAACCTGTTCAGCAGGTTCGAGGGTGTCAAGAAGAGCTACCTGGGAACAAAAACAGTAAAGTCAAAGAGGATGCTGGAAGGGCCGCATCCCATCAGGCTTCCTCATGGAACTGTCCCCGACTATGTGAAACTGACGCCCTACCAGCAGTTCTGCTGGAGAACGATGCACAGGTTTGTCGAGGCACGATTCAGGCAGAACCAGTCGCTTGAGGACAGCCTTATAAAGGCGCATATCAAGATCAGGCCCGAGGAGTACACGGCATATGTATGGATGTCCACAATCATCGTTTTCATTATCGGTCTGGCTGTGGGCGTTGTATTCGGCGGTGTCATACTCGCGCTGCTCAACCAGATTGTTGTTCTCAGAATCTCTGCCCTGATTCTTCCCGCACTGCTGCCTCCGATAATCACTTATTTTGTCCTCAATTCCCTCCCGTCCTCAAAGGCAAACACCAGGGGAAGGGATATCAACAGGCACATCGGGAGCGCAATGAGCTTCATCTCTGCGCTTGCATCCGCGGATGTCAACATTGATGTAATATTCAGCGAGCTCGCAAAACAGCCAATTTACGGAGAGGTACAGAAGGAAGCCGAGTGGATTACTAGGGATACAACACTTCTGGGTGTGGACATACTGACAGCAATAAGAAATGCAGCCGCCAGGACACCTTCAACAAAATTCCAGGACTTCCTGCAGGGTGTCGTGACAACCGCCACTTCCGGAGGCCAGCTGAAGCCTTATTTCCTGGCGAAGGCCGAACAGTTCGAAAAGGAGGACAAACTCAACACAAAGAGGGATATGGAAACACTCGGCCTCTTTGCAGAGACATTTGTGACTGTTGTTGTGGCATTCCCACTCTTCCTTGTCGTCATTATGGCGATAATGGCGATAGTCAACGGCGGCGGTTCCGCGGCACCTGTTGCAGTCCTGTTCGGAACACCGCTGACCTCCACCGTGCTCCTGCTGTTTGTCGTGGTGCTCCTGATGATACCGGCATCACAGGCAGGCTTCATCTTCTTTGTTTGGAACCTTAGTAAGGAGGCGGCACAATGAACGCAACAGTCTCATCTTACGTTGATCTCAAGCCGCTGATGAACGTAAGGAAGGATCTGGGCAAGCAGATACTCGCTGTCTCGGTAGCAACAATGTTCATTTTCCTGCTCATCGGCATCGTAGGTGCCATGAACAGCCAGAATTACTTGGGATTCGGTTTTCTTGACTGGATTGTGCTGGCGCTGGCAGTAATGACCGGACCGTACGGTATCTATGCAAGCATGCAGGTCAGGAAAATCGCACTGATTGAAGAAAGGGTGCCGGATTTCCTCAGGGATGTTGCGGAGGCTGGACGATTCGGAATGACACTGGCGCAGGCCATCCTCATTGCATCTTCGGGAAAGTACGGAAAACTCACGCCAGAGATCAGAAGGATGTCCGCACAGATTGACTGGGGAGTTCCGGCGACAGAGGCAATCAGGATGTTCTCCGAAAGGATGAACAGCGCACTGATAACAAGAATTTCAAACATAATCATCAAGGCAAGTGACGCGGGAGGAAATGTTTCAGATGTACTGAACATGGTTGCGCACGATGCAAGGGAGAGAATACTCGACAGAAAGGAACGGACAATTGCAATGAGCACATACATGGTTGTAATCTACATATCATTTGCAGTTTTCCTTGCAACCATATTCATACTCGAGGCAACATTCATACCTGAGATAAAGAAGGCAGGCACGCAGCTCCAGAATGCCGGAGGCGTCCTCACTACAAGCGGCATATCACAGGTCAATGTCCTGGCAATAGGGCCGGTAACACTCGCGTTCTACATAGCAGTCATTGTTCATGCAACAGGTGACGGTATTATGGCTGGAGTCATACAGGACGGGAAGATTACGAACGGAATGAGGCACAGCGCCATCATGCTTGTAATCGGGCTTGTCTTCATGCATTTCCTGCTGGGGGTCTGAGAAATGGTAAGCGCGGAAGAGCAGAAACAGCAGGAAGAGGAACAGCAGAAAAGACACATGGGAATGAAATCCAGATACATCCGTTTCCTGAATTCCCTCGGAAACAAGCCCGTGCGTGTCAGGATAACCGAGGAAGAATTTAAGGAAGGACGCAACGAGAAAATAACGCCGGTTCCGCTGATTAACGAGAAGACGGTGGAAGAGGTGGAGCTCATACCTCTGAAGGAGCCCTATTCTTACGCACGCATAAAGTACGACACCATACCGAATGAATACATATACGAGCTCATAGAACCCCCGCTTTCCCTGGATGAGCGCAGCGTACTGACGAAACTGAAGGAAGCACTGGTCTCGACGCTCAACCTGTCCGAACAGGATGAAAAGGAGGAGAGGGAAAAGGTTCTCAAAAAGGCAACCCTTGAAGTAATGCGTGCCCTCGATATTTCACTTAACCCTATATCGATGGAGAGAATATTCTATTACCTGAGCAGGGATTTGGTCGGACTGGGCACAATAGAGGGCGTCATGCTCGACAGCAACGTGGAGGACGTTTCCTGCGACGGCGTCAACATACCGCTGTTCATTTTCCACAGGAAGTACGGCTCAATAAAGTCGAACATCAGATTTGAGAAGGAGACCGACCTCGATGCTTTTGTTGTCTGGCTTGCACAGCGCTCTGGGAAGACCATATCGGTGGCAAACCCGATGCTGGACGCCACGCTTCCAGACGGCTCAAGGCTGAATGCGACGCTGGGAAAGCATGTTACAAAGAAGGGCTCCTCGTTTACAATCAGGCGGTTCAAGGACGACCCGTTCACGCCGATAGACCTCGTCCGCTTCAAGACAATGAGCATCGAGATGATGGCCTATCTCTGGCTCTGCATAGAATATGGCAGCTCGATGATGGTCTGCGGAGGCACAGCAAGCGGCAAGACCACTACACTCAATGCCGTTCTGCTCTTCATACCGCCGCAGATGAAGATAATAAGCATCGAGGACACCAGGGAGCTTAACCTTCCGCACGAGAACTGGATTGCATCCGTGACAAGGGAGGGTTTTGGCGGCAAGTCTTCAGGCCAGATGGCAGGAGCCGTCGACATGTTCGACCTGCTGACCGCAGCAATGAGACAGAGACCGCAGTACCTGATGGTGGGAGAAGTCAGGGGCAGGGAGGCGTATGTGGTGTTTCAGGCAATGGCCACAGGCACAATAGCCTATTCGACATTCCATGCCGACGATCTGAGTGCAATGATACACAGGATGGAAAGCGAACCGATAAATCTCCCGAGGTCACTCATGACGGCACTGAACATAATGCTCCTCCAGGGGCAGGTGAAGGTCG
>JAKAVR010000003.1 GCA_021817225.1 Thermoplasmata archaeon | reverse complement strand
CGGTATGGAGGGGAATCTCAGCCAGACGCTTGGAGAAAACATCTTCTCCGAAACGCCTGCAAATTCGGCAAACATGTGCAGGTTCGCACCGCGCTGTCCGCTGGCCACGGATATGTGCTGGACTTCCTCCCCGGCTTTTGCCGAGTTCAAGGATGGCAGGAGGGCCAAGTGCCATTACTCTGCTGAAATATACAAGGCGCTGTACGCTGCGGGAGGACCTGCCCGCAGCCTGCCCGAGTCCTTCAGGCTGCTGACCACCACGCTGAGGCAGTCTGTCACGGATGGGCCGAAGATATCAGCCTGAATATGTGGACCCTGCCGCTTGCCAGCATACTCTCAGCCTCTCTCCTCATCTTCGCCAGATCGAACGAGTAGTAACTGTCCTCCGCCCATTTCATCCTCTCCAGCGCCCGCCTGAGCATCCTGAGCGTCGTCTCTGTCTCGTTCTTCTGGTAATGCACCAGTGCGCCCGCATAGAGTATTATGGACTGCTGCACAAGTTTCTCCGCACCCGTGGCCATTCGCCATATTCCCTCAACCTTCTCGTGCACCTCCCAGAACCTCTCCTGGTTGAAAAGCAGCCTTGCCTGCTCAAGCGTCTCCTGCTTTCCGGCCGGAATCTCGTCCGCCATCAGGTCTGTAATGCTCAGCACCTTTCCCTCCGAGCTCAGTGCCTTGACCCCCTCCTCCGCGCTCTTCGCTTCTTTCGAGAAGAAGTCCACTTCAACCGCGAAGCTGCTTATCCTCGCGCTGTTGATCGTGCAGCCGTGGCGGGCAAGGATATCCTTGTAGTGTGCCCTCACAACCCCGTACTGCCCGACAGCAGCATGGCTGCTGTTTTCGAGCCTGACCAGGTAACGCGCGAAAGTGCTCATGCACACAGACATGGTGAGATGAGTAAAGTACATAACGTGTTTAGAAGGTGCGTTAATGGAGGTTGAAATCTACCACGCTACAATTTCACATATCATTTCATGCGGTGGTGTGGACCTGACAGGTCGCATTCATCGGTTCGCTACCACGAAGATTGTGATAGTCCGGTGGTGAAGATATGATTGAGTGATGATTCAGATATTCGAAGGTCAGGTATTCTGGTTGAATATCGTACCCGCTTTGATTCGACATGAGGTCGATTTTCTTTTTGTGCTTTTTATTTATTACAGCCAATTCATCAATCGCATTATCGGTTGACCTCAATACTTCGAGAAGCTTACGGACCTTCGTATTTTGTACAACAATTAAAGAACCTTTTGCATTTAGAAGGTCTTCTTTGGTCAGGTGCGGTAGTCCGCGCCTCTTGATACTGTCCGTACCATTAGCATATTCGATAAGCGCTATGCCCGATTGATAATGCGTGACGGTCGCTCCAGTAAATTCTACATGAAATTGACCTAATGATTTTGTTTTGCTGAAATTTTCTAAACCTAGATTATTGCTGTTTACTTTGAATTTGATACCGTCCGTATTGATTGAGACTACCGGACAATTTGCGTTTTCACACAGTTTGGATACTTTGATTACCTTAACGCGACAAAGACCTGTAACGTGCGCCGCATATTGCCAGCGTGTGAATGGAGTTTCACCGTGGCGACTTTCAGCAAAACAGCCGTAACATGCATTGATGATCGTTTTCAGCAACATGTTCTTGACCGAATTATTCTCATTCAATCTCGCATTGATTAGATTTAATGCGTCAGGCAATGCGGGCTTGTATTCACCGAAGTATTCGTACGCGGTTATGACCTTTATTTTGTAATCTGAAAATGAATGAATGAAGTATTCAACTTCGGGCTTGGTCAACCATGCCGTATGCATACCACCACAAACAGGATACTTTATTTTACCGTGACCTTCATCGAATGCGAATGACCGTCCATCGTATTTTACAAGGCATTCGTACGAACCTAATAATGCGTCACGATGGTATTCATGCGATACTTTCAATGTAGCGTTCTCAAGCGAAGGTAATAGCGTAAGTGCATGCCCGTAGGCATTAGTCAGGTCAAGTGAAGCTACATTCGTAACTCTACCCAATATCGGTGTAGTGAAAATACCACCGCGATATGAATTGTGAAATACCTCATCAATTACGCGATCATTTTTTCTCTGTTTGCGGTCACGCATAAGTTCAGGATGATTCGATTCAAGCCACGCCTTCGATATAGACGCTTTTGAATTGTATCTTGTTGGTACAAAACCTAAGAGCTTGAAGAGTGACTGGACAAGCAAAGTAGCCAGACTTTCAGTCAGCCGTGCATCATTTTTACAGTATGTAATGATTTCATTACGGTGATTTTCATAGTATCCTTTCTTTGTTCCTATTGCGACCCTGTCTATTTGCAGCTCCTCAGCATTCTTGCACATTCCTAAGAGATTATGCGCTACATCGTCTAATGAGAGCATACCACCGTCATAATCCCTGAAAAATGCCCCAATATCGTAGAAGTACTTGAACCCGTTTCTGGACCTGTTTATTGCAAACGACTTATTACCCGTCAGCTTGAATTGGTATTCACCGATTGAAACTCTATGTTTTCTGGAAAGGTATAACCGTTTTTCTTTGCTCATGGACGCAACAACGGGATGCATCAGTATATCGCGGTCATAAGTCAAGTTGAAGAGGAAATTAATGCGCTTTGCATGCGACCATACCCAGTCAAGCGTATGCATGTAGTCGTTGTCAGGTTCGTAATGACTGTCCTTTGTGCAAATAACCTTCAGGTGGTTGCGATACGACTCGGTATCGAATGCCGTGAATGAGGGTATTTTGGATATCGCGTAAGAGGTTCTCATGGACTACCCTCTTCAAAGAACTGCAGGTAGTCTTCTTCTTCAGTCAAACGATATAGAAAACCTGAATCATGTGCCTTCGCACGATCATATCCTTTGGGTAAAGGCATTCCCTGAATAGTCGCTTTGATTTTATCTGATTCAGTTTGCGCCCGCATGAATTTTCTCGTTGTGCGCCTGACCTTCACATCTTCACGATGAACGGGTTGATGTCTCCATCTGTCAATATGCCGATACAATTCGTTCTTTGTGATTCTACGCTTGTGGTACAATTCTGGCACAATTTTCATATCAAGTTTCTTAAGATTTTTTAAAGGCATTTTGATTAGCTCGTTGTATGCTTTCAGAATGGTCAGGGGACTGTCTCCAGCCTTAAGACGATAGTTGATGAAACGTTGTGCGGGCTTGGACAGTTTGCGCTTGTATGCCGTATGAAATCACCACCTTCGACGCCGTGCTAACCATGTATGCCCGCAATCAACACATTTAAAGGTGGTCAGGGTAAGCTCATCAAGCTTTTTTACAGACACAGTTTTATAGTCTAAAGAACCACACTTGTGACAGTACAAAACGAATACATCATTCAAGAGTATCTACCCCTTTTTTCTCAACATATTATAGATACGAGACGAACCGTGTAAATTCGCGGGCGCATGTACCGGCGCGGGCGCATTATGCGCGGGCGCATGCGTGGGCGCGCGTGAGGGCGCACGTACGGGCATATCCCCCATACCGTGACCGACCATTTTGATTTCTGCAACTTCAGGGATGAACTTATCCTGTTTATTCTGATGCACATACCGGACGTGGTTGTCAACCGATTTCTGCTTTGCAAACGACTTATTGCATACCGGACATTCAGGCATTTGTATCAACCTTCAGACTGTACGTCAGCATTCGATGCGGGCTTGATTACAGGATTGTAGACAGGTTTGTCAGGTGGTGCTACTGGAACCACATACTTAGGAGGTTCATGAGCTAAAGCAGTGGCGCGAGCCAGATTACAATCCCCGTTTTTATCATGCAACTGAAGGTCCTCTACTATCATACCACATCGTTTACAGGTGCAACTTGACATTTACTTCATCTCCCCGAATTCCGCGTTCAGGGCTTTCCATTCTTCATATTTGCGTCTTCGTGATTCCTTTGCATTCGCGATATTACGGTCAGTTTCAGCCTGTTTGCCTATCGCGATATTCTTTGCTTCGGTTCTCAGCTTTTCAGCCCCACGCCTGAAATTCTCCGCGAATCGCTCATGACCGTATTTTGCGACAGGATTAGGTTCATCGCGTGCAATGCATTCGAACAGGTATGCGACCTGATCATCCGTAACTTCTTCGGGTATGCCCGAAGCCATTTGCTGCAGCCTGTAAGCGATATACTCGTAACGGACCTTAGCATTCCCCGTATAGTACAGCCAAGCGAAGTATGCTTCATCGTCCTTCGCCGGTTCTTTGTCGCGTCCAATCTTCGTCAGGGCATATTCCCTTCGTTCACTTTCAGCTTCGGACTGTTTTATTGCCATGATTGAATAAAGGTATATGGGGTGTATATATATATTTTGTAACATAATTACCCATAAAACCATCGATTTAAGCTAATCGAGCCCTCGGACAAACAAATACCCGAATTGAAAGTTATTTTACAGCAGAAGGCATATTGGACCTCATGCGGACGATATATCTTGAAGGTGGTGTAACAGCAATCAGAAAGGACAAAAACGGGCTGTTTGTGAATGATGAACCAATTGACCCCGATAATAATGATGTCGATACGATTATTATTGGCAACACAAAAGGATACATCAGCATACCAGCACTCAAAACATTACAACGACTTGGCATTAACATCTACCATTACGACTGGACAGGTAAACTCATATCTCAATTTCTATCTGCTAATCTTCACTATTCGGCAACCATTCGAATAGCTCAATATAAAGCAAAACTAAACAAAACCAAAACAAAACAGATTACCAATACAATCATGCACTACCATTTACAGAAAATGAATCAAACACTTGATCATTTTGGTCTTGATTTAATCGATTTAAAATTGCTTGATGAAGATTTACAGGCAAGATATTATTGGCAAAGACTGAAATCGTACATCAATCTAATTTATCCTCAAGCCAAATGGTCAATGCGGGCATCATTCAATCAAAGAGATTACAGAGCAACGAACCCCGTGAATGCTGTAATTAACTATGCGCAATCTATCGGTGAGTCGCTATCAAGAAAAGCAATTATCAGGGCTGGACTTGATACCACTATCGGTTTCTGGCATAAAAACAGACCTACATTATGTGAACCACTGACCTACGATATTCAAGAATTGATACGACCACAAATTGATATGTTCGCACTTGAATTTCTCAAAAATTATAATAATTCATCACATTATTTATATCCACCTGATTTAATTGTACGGTTGAAAGATGCTACTGCTAAAGCACTTGTTACACATATTTTTGACAGAATACAAAACCCTCCAAACGGTCGCCGACTTGACTATATTTTAAATGACCAAGTGAAATCACTGGCAAAATCGCTTATAAACGGTTCATCCTTCAAAATCACCACCGCATGAAATGATATGTGAAATTGTAGCGTGGTAGATTTCAACCTCCATTAACGCACCTTCTAAACACGTAAAGTACATAACTGATCTGAGCTGTCTGCTGACCTGTATGCGCTCCGAACTCAAAGTCCTGGAGATGCCCGCCGGTGTGCCCACCAGGTCCACCGCAGGCGACGGCCTCTATTCCGGCTCCCTTGCAAGGGGATGCACTCAGTGCATCAGGGGCGCAAAAATGGTCCTTTTCGTGACCGGTGTCTGCGACATGGGCTGCTTCTACTGCCCCGTGTCGTTCAGGCGGAACAACAGGGACGTCGTATATGCCAACGAACGCCTGGTGACATGCGACCAGGACATACTCGACGAGGCGGCAAGCATGAAGGCGCTCGGAACGGGCATAACGGGCGGCGACCCCCTGATTGTGCCTGAACGGACTGCAAGATACATCAGGCTGCTGAAGGATTCTCTTGGCAGCAGTCATCACATACACCTCTACACAGGAAGGCCGAACATACCGGGCCTGCGCACGGTTGCAGAGGCAGGACTGGATGAGATAAGGGTGCATCCGCCGGAGAGCATCTGGTCCAGGTTCGGTGGAACGGCGTTCGAGAAGATGGTTGTGGAGTCCAGGAGGCTGGGCATGAGGGCCGGGCTGGAGGTGCCAGCCCTTCCCGGTATGATGGACGAGCTCGCCGCTCTGATAAGATCGGCTGCAGAAGCAGGAGCGCAGTTTGTCAATCTCAACGAGCTTGAGATGTCCGAGACAAATGCGGCTGAGCTGAGGGCAAGGGGGTTCGTCACTGCAAACGACTATTCGAACGCTGTTTCCGGCAGCGACGATGTTGCAAGGGCAGTCACCGGCATGGACCTCGGCATGCCTGTCCACTACTGCCCGTCAAGGTTCAAGGACTCGGTCCAGCTCAGGGAACGCATCAGGAGGATTGCCTCCGTTGTGCGCTGGTCGGGGGAGGTTGTTACAGACGACGGCACGCTGCTGAAGGGCGTGGTCGAAACGCCGGACCCTGTCGCGCTTTCCTCGGCGCTTGCCGAGAGGTTCCAGATACCGCCCAAGTACATCAGGGCCGACAGAGCAAGGAAAAGGGTGGAGATTGCCCCGTGGATAGCGGAGGAGATAGCGCCAGAGCTGGAAGAGATGTGCTATGTTGTGGAGGAGTATCCAACATCGGAGAGGACAGAGGTGGAGCGCAGGGCTGTCACGCAACGCTGATGCTCTGTATGTTGTGGTGCCTGTTGACTATGTCCCTTGCGATCCTGAGGTTTCTTCCTTCCTTGCCAATCGCCCTTCCCTTCACCGTCGGGTCGACCGTCACCGTCGCGTGAACGATATTTCCCCTTTCCTCAATGACCACGTTCTGGACACCGTAGTTGTGGAAGACATTCTTCACAAACTGTATCGGTTCGTCCGAGAACTCGATGATCTGTATGTCCTTGCCCGTCAGCTCCTTCATCTTTATTGCATTCACTCCCTTGCCGCCGACCGCCCTCTGGGCCTGGCCCGGCATTACGACAAAAACAAGCTTGTCAGGCGTGTCCATGCAGTCCTTGACCTGGCAGTGTGTCACCGACTCGAACATTGAGATATAACGCAGCGTGTCGGAAGTGAATTTCAATTTCTGCACAACAAATTACTCTCCGAGCAGAGCAGCGGAGCTGTCGTCCGTGATTGCCACGGCAGAAACAGAAAACCGTTTACCGCATGCGATACCGAGTTCGACGCTTCCGCCGCCGTACCTGTATGCCTTGACACTCCTGAGCCTGGAAAAGTGCTCCGCGTCAGGTGCGTTGGACGCGTATATCACCGCTTTTGCCTTCTTCTTCGCAAGGCACTGCTTGACTTCGCTTGCTCCAAGCACTACCTTTCCGTCTGCAAGCGCGAGTTTGAGTGCGTTTTCAATGTCCATCTTCATTCCTTCTTTCCGGGCAAGTATTCGATGTTGACTGCGCCAGTGCCGAGTGTAACAGGCTGTCCTACTATAATGTTTTCCGCAACACCGTCAAGCAAGTCCTCCTCGCCTATTATTGCAGCCCTCAGCAGGTGTGTGCTCGTGATTTCAAATGCCGCCCTTGCAAGCACGCTCGATTTCCTGCCGGATATTCCGTGCCTGCCTATTGCCTTGACGCTGCCGTCGTTTGTCATCATGTCCGCGACGAGCATTATGTGCCTTATGTCGACGACGAGCCCCTGTTCCTCAAGAGTCTTTGATGCCTCCTCTATAATGGCGTTCCTCGCGGCCTCGACACCCAGCACGGAGTATATCTCCTCAATGTTGTTCGTCCTGACGCGCGTCTTGTCAATCAGCTGCGCAGACAGCTTTTCTGGCGCGGACTCGGCGATCTCGTTGTGCTTGGCCCTGTCGGAAGAGTCGAGGTAGGAGCCGTAGCTGAGCTCGAAGGAGAGGAGCTCCTCAAGATTCGAACCCTCAGTATAGATGACGTATTCGCCTCCCTCCTTCCTGAGGACCGCCCTTGTGATGCCGTCTAACCCCTTTATCTTCGAGTCCTTTGTGATCTCTGATTTCTGGTGAAGTATCCTGAACGAAGGCTCGGGTATCTCGATTGTAATCGTGTCCGTCTCCTTGCCAGATATAAGATCCTTCAGGCCGCGGGACTGGGAAAGCACTTCCCTGAGCCCCTGGATGCTGACGCCCTTCTTCTTCATCCTTTCGCTGTCGGGGAGCACATGAACCTTCATGTTGTGTATGTCCGTCTCAAGCGAGGCCACGTCGAGCAGCGTTGCCGTCTCTATCCTGTTGCTGACCCACATCGCCAGGTCCCTGTCATCCGCAAACTCCCTGGCCAGATGGACCTCCATCATGGGCGTGCTCGGTGCCCTTCTCGCATCAACTATCTCGATCAGCCTTGGAAGGCCAAGTGTGACGTTGATTTCGGCGACGCCAGCGTAGTGGAATGTACGCATCGTCATCTGCGTTCCCGGTTCACCTATGCTCTGTGCCGCAACAATGCCCGCCGACTCGTTCGGGTCTATCAGGTGTTCCTCGTACCTGTCGCATGCCTTCGCAAGTATCTTCTTGAGTGTTGAGTCCCTGACCTCGATCCCCTCGAGCCTGTCGGACACCTTCTCGATGACGCTTTCGGGCAGCTTCCTTTCCATCTCCTTGAGCAGCTTCGTGAGCCTCTTCTGCAGCTCCGTCCGCTCGCCCTCCTTCCTTACAACGTAATTCTCGAGCTCGGCCGGCCTTGCCTGCTGCTTCGCCTTCTTTGCGGTTGTCCTGCTTCTGGCGATGGACTTCACTGCTCATCACCTTCCCCTATGTCGTAGTCCACTTCCTCGGCCTCCTCTTCCTCCTGCCCTTCCATCATGTCCATCTCAAGCGTCGCGTATGCGCTCGCCCTCTTCTCATCGATCTTGGCAAGAATCTGGGCCTCGTCGCCCAGCGCCTCTATGAGTATGCCGTCCACGTCGACTGCATCTCCCTGAATGCTCCTGGAGGGGTCAATGCCGTCCTCGCCGTAAAGCACCTGGACGATTGAGTCTGCCGTGTTGCGCACTGTCCTGTCCTCTGTCACCTTGATGTCCTCAAGCGCGTTGATCAGCCTGCGCTGCATGTAGCCGGACCTTGATGTCCTGACAGCAGTGTCGACTATTCCCTCCCTGCCTCCCATGCTGTGGAAGAAGAATTCGGTCGGCGTCAGCCCGTCCTTGTAGCTGTGTTTGACAAAACCTCTTGCTTCAGCGCCAAGGTCTCCCTGCTTGAAGTGCGGCAGTGTCCTGTTCCAGTAACCCCTCGAAAGCCTTTCACCCCTGACAGCCTGCTGCCCGATGCAGCCAGCCATCTGTGAGAGGTTGAGCATCGAGCCCCTTGCACCGCATTTTGCCATTATGACTGCCGGGTTCTCCATACCAAGGTACTGGCCGGCAATGTCGCCCGCCCCGTCCCTGGCCCTGCCAAGGACCTTCATGACCTCGACCTCGAGCGTCTCCTCCATTGACCTTCCAGGCATCTGCTCGAGCTCGCCCGTCTTATACTGCCTGACCAGTTCATTTACCCTGGCAACAGCCTTCTCAAGCGATTCTGCAATCCTGTTCTTCCCATCGGACGGTATATCCTCGTCCGCTATTCCCGTGGTGAAGCCCCTGACCATTATCGATGCTATGCTCAGCTTCGTCACATTGTCAATGAATTCCCTGACAACGTCCGAGCCGTAATCCCTGGCGAGCTTGTCGATGACCTTTCCCTTGAATGCACCGACCGCCTTCTCGTCCATGGTGCCAACCTCAAAGTTGCCGTCCTTGATCCTGACATATGCATCGTACTCGCACTTCTCGTACAGGCACGGTTCGCAGTTGACGCATATGGACGACTTGAATGCCATGCTGAGCGTCGCAGGGAGTATTAGCGAGAAAAGCTGCTTTCCGCTCCACATTTCCCTGCCTGCCTTGTCAGTCATCATTGGCTTCGGGAGTTCCCTGTGGTTCTTCACCGTCGAGAGTATGATCATAACTTCCTCCTTGGTGAAGAGGGAGTTCATGTATGTCAGGAGGAAAGCGCCTGTGATGTGGTCGTGTATTGCACCTATCACCGGCCCCCCGAATCTTGGCGACAGCACGTGCTCCTGCACCTTCATCAGCACCTTCGCTTCCGCCCTTGCCTCCTCGCTCTGGAGCACATGCAGATTCATCTCATCGCCGTCGAAGTCTGCGTTGTACGGCGGGCAGACGCTCAGACTGAGCCTGAATGTCTTTCCGGGCATGACACGTACCTGGTGGCCCATCATCGACATCCTGTGAAGGGACGGCTGCCTGTTGAAGAGCACAATGTCGCCGTCGGTGAGATGCCTCTCGACGACAAAGTTGAGCTCCAGCATCTCCGCCACCTGCTCAGAGTTCTTGTCTGTGACCTTAATCCTCCTCCCGTCGGGCCTTATCACGTAGTTGACACCGGGCAGGTACCTGGATTTACCCTCGCCTATGACGGCAAGCGGTTCGGGCCCGCGCCTGATCATCTCCTTCAGCGCATCCATGTTGTAAGGGCTCGCTGTGAATGGTATAGTCAGCTCCCTGGCCGCCTCCACCGGAACGCCGACCTCGTTGATTGAAATCAGAGGATCGGGTGAAATGACAGTCCTCGCGGAGAAGTTAACTCTCTTTCCGCTCAGGTTGGATCTGAACCTGCCCTCCTTGCCCTTGAGCCTCTGCACAAGCGTCTTGAGCGGTCTTCCGCTCCTGTGCCTGGCAGGCGGCAGTCCGGAGGTCTGGTTGTCGAAGTATGTCGTTACATGGTATTGCAGCAGCTCCCACAGGTCCTCCACTATAAGCTGCGGGGCTCCAGCATCCCTGTTCTCCCTCAGCCTCTGGTTGATCCTGAGAACATCAACAAGCTTGTGCGTCAGGTCGTCCTCGGACCTGTCGCCAGACTCGAGAGTTATCGACGGCCTGACGGTCACCGGCGGGACGGGCAAAGCGGTCAGCACCATCCATTCGGGCCTGCAGACTCTGGGGTCAAGGCCAAGAGGTATGAGGTCCGCATCTGGTATGCGCTCCAGCCTCTCCCTTACTTCCTTGGGTGTAAGCTTGTGCCCTTCCTCCCTGAAGCTTGTGGGTTTGTCAAGCGTGATCTTCGTCCTCGTCGCGCCGCAGTGTGGACACACTGCCTTTGAGGCTGCCTCCCTGACTGTCTCCTTTGTTACAAGGCCGAGATCGGCAACATCGCCGCCGAATTCCTCCACCCTCTCAAGGCTCTTCTTGAATTCGTCTGTCTGTTCCTTTGTGAGCAGCAGCCTGCCGCACTTCCTGCATGTGGCGTCGAGCAGCTTCTTGATCTCCTTGACATATCCCACATGTATTACATTCATTGCAAGGTCGATATGGCCGAAATGGCCAGGGCACTCGTCCACCTTCCTTCCGCATGTCTTGCATCGCAGCCCGGGTTCGATGACACCAAGGTGCAAATCCATGAGCCCCATGTCTATCGGGAAGCCGTCGTCGTCGTAGGTGTCAGCCGTTATTATCTTGACTGCAGACATCTTTCTAATCTCTTCTGGCGAGAGAAGCGCGAACCTTATCGAAGATATCCTCTTTGAAACTCCCCTTGCTATCATCTCAAATCCTCCAGCTGGAGACGCATTACAACGCCAAGCGACATAAGCTCGTAGAGCAGCAGCAGGAATGCGTAGCTTGTCTGTATCAGGTGTATGTTTGTCGTGTTGTCGCATGCGGGGCACCTGACCACGCCCCTCCTGTCAACGTATGCAATGTGGCCGCAGTCGGGGTTGCCGCACACATACTGGTACGTGCCGTCCGACTCGTCGAGCAGCCTGTCCTTGATAACCATCGCTGCACCGTGTGCTATGAGCGTATCCCTTTCCATTTCACCGAACCTGAGTCCGCCCTGCCTGGACCTGCCCTCTGTCGGCTGCCTGGTGAGTATCTGTATGGGACCGCGGCTCCTGACATGCAGCTTCCCCGAAACCATGTGGTGCAGTTTCTGGTAGTAAATGACGCCGACGAAGATCTCCGTCTGGATCATCCTGCCTGTGATGCCGTCATACATCACTTCCCTGCCATTGTTCCTGAAACCGAGAGATTCGAGCTCCTCCCTCAGCGCCTCCTCCTTTTCCCCCTGGAAGGCGGTGCCGTCTACGAACCTTCCCGAAAGCGAGCCAACCTTGCCTCCAATCATCTCAAGCACATGCGCAACAGTCATCCTCGATGGAATGCCGTGCGGGTTGATTATCAGGTCTGGCACAAGCCCGTCGCATGTGAAAGGCATTGATTCCTGCTGCGCTATAAGCCCAACGACTCCCTTCTGCCCGTGCCTGGATGCGAATTTGTCCCCAAGCTCGGGTATCCTTTCATCCCTCACCTTCACCCTGACAAGCCTGGAACCGTTTTCAGACTCGGTGAGAATGACGCTGTCCACAAAGCCCGACTCTCCAGCCCTCACTGTTATGGATGTTTCCCTTCTCTTCTGCGGCGTGAGGAAATCAGTCTCCTCTTCCAGGAACCTGGGCGGTGATGTCTTTCCAATGAGCACGTCGCCGCCGTTTACAAGCGTTTCAGGAGATATGAGTCCGTCGTCCCCAAGGTTGCTGTATGCAACGTCCGCCCTCGCACCCCTTACGTCAGGGCTGGGTATTTCGAAGTGGTCCTCCTGGCCGCCAGGATACCTGCGCTCCTCCGCCCTGTAGCTTCTCAGGAACGAAGAACGGCCAAGTCCCCTCTCGATCGAACCCTTGTTCATCACAATTGCATCCTGCATGTTGTATCCGTAGTGGGAGACAATCGCAACGACAAAATTCTGGCCGGCTGGCCTTTCATTGAAATTCGTGAACTGCATCTGGGTTGTCTGGACAAGCGGCTTCTCCGGATAGTGGAGAAGGTGGCTCCTTGTGTCCGGCCTGAGCCTGTAGTTGGAGGCGCCAAGGCCGAGCGACTGCTTTGCCATTCCTGCGCCCATTGTCACCCTGGGAGAAGCATTGTGTTCAGGGTACGGGACAAGCCCGGCGCAAACGCCAAGCACGACCATGGGGTCTATCTCGACGTGCGTATGCTCTTTAGTGGTTGCAAGGGGCGTGGAGAATGGCTTGTGGCATGAATTGCATTCCAGCGTTGCGCTCTGCTCCCCGCTTCCCATGTTCAGCCATTTCACCCCTCCGACCGAAAGGATGAATGCGCAGTTGGGGCAGGCATGCGGCAGTTGGTATGGCGTCACAGCTATGTACCCGTCCTCCTCCTCCTCTGCGTCAATCCATTCAATTGCACCGCCTCTGATAAGCTCGCTCCATGTCCTCTTTCCCTCGCTCGCCTCCTCAAGAAGCTTTGCGGTGAGTGTCGTGTTTCCGTTTTTGAGCACCATGAGGGCCCTCCTGAGCCTGCCCTCATCGCAGTTGATGTACACGTCATTTGTGATTCTGTCGTAGTGGACATTCACTTCGTGGGAACGCTGTCCGTAGATCTTCCCCGCGCGCCTCCTCTCCCTCAGCTCCGAGGCAAGCTTTTCACCTTCCCTGGCAACGCCTATGAGGTCGCCGTTGACATACACCCTCGTCTGCTGAACCATCTCAGACGGTTTTGCCTCCCTGACGCCCATGTCCCTGAGCTGCGCGATTACTTCGCTCTCCGGTATGCCCTCCGACACATCAACTATGAGCGCGGCGTTCTTCACCAGGCCACAGTTTTGCCCTTCGGGTGTCTCATTCGGGCACAGCCTTCCCCACTGGGTGGGGTGCAAATCCCTTGCCTCGAAATGTGGCTGGGATCTTGTGAGAGGACTCGTGATTCTCCTCAGGTGGCTGACTGTGCTCATGTTGGAAGTCCTGTCAAGCAGCTGGCTGACGCCAGCCCTTCCGCCGACCCAGTTGCCTGTGGCAAGGGCGTGAAGCAGCCTGTGCGTCAGCAGGTCCGGCCTTATGGCGCTCTGTATCTTGATGTCCTTCTTCCTTTGGACGCTTCTCTCAAGCTGGTACTTTAGATCCTTGATAAGATTGGTGAATGCCACCCTGAAGAGGTCCTCCATCAGGTCCCCTGCGAGTTTGAGCCTCTTGTTCGAGTAGTGGTCCTTGTCGTCCTCCCTCTTCATTCCAAGTGAAAGCTCAAGCACGTTCCTGGCGACCCTTCCGAGGAACACGGCCTTCTTGAGCCTGTCCTCCTGTGCATCGCCAAGGTGCGGAAGGAGCGACCTGTCTATGATGGATTCGATCTTCTTCACCCTGAACTCCTTTGCCTGCCCCGTCGCGAATTTCTTCTCGAGGTAGCTCAGCGCATCATCCCTTGTGAAAATGCCATTCGGAGGGTAGTTCTTCTTGTCCTGGCAATCCTCTATATTGGCGAAAATTATGTTTTCCATCCGCGGGTCGCCCGAGATCGCCTCGTATATTTCGTTGTCGTTCTCCATCCCGAGCGCCTTCATGAGAACGATGAGCGGAATCTGCCCGGACGCGGCCGGGACTGTCACCATGAGTATGCCGTCCTTTTTCTTCTCCACAACGGTCAGCGCCCTGTACCCTTCCCTCTGCGAGAACACCTTGCCGACCTGTATTTTTGTCCCGTAACGTTCGTTGTATTCGACCAGAACCCTGTTCGGCGCGAGATCCTCAAGCGTGATCAGCACCCTCTCGGTTCCTCCTATTATGAAATAGCCCCCGGGGTCGAGCGGGTCTTCGCCTTCCGCCTGGAGTTTCGCTATATACTCCTGCTCGGTCAGCTCCCTGTCGCTTGCCTCGTCTGTTATGTTCTCCTTTGTGAGGTTGCATGCCCTGCTTTTCACCATGATGGGCAGATCGCCTATATGCACGGGCTCCGCTTCCCTCTCGATACCGTCTTCAATTACTGTGAAATGGAGCTTTATCGGTGCCATGTAGTTCAGGTTCCTGAGCCTGGCCTCCATGGGCAGAAGCGTGTGGCTCGCGCCGTTCGCCTCCTTGACCACGGGCCTGCCGACCTCGATTGTCGGGCGGGCCAGCGGATCGACGAGACCCGTCTTCTCGTCCCTCTTCCTGCCCATCCTGATTTCTATGATCTTGCCGTCGGTCTTCTCGGGGTCAAGGTGTATGACGCCACGGTCCACGTCTTCCGGGCTTATACGTGCATTGTCAACGATCCTCTGCATCCTGCTGTTCGCGTTGTTGAACGAACTCAGGAAATCGTTGAACGATGCTATGTGGTGGTTAACAATGCTTCTCTCTTTGAAATAAGACACTACTAATTCTTTCAATCAAATCACCATTCTGGGGCGTACCGACATCGTCTATCTTGTGATCAGCCTGTAAGCTGTGAACTTCTCCGATGTCTTGCTGTTCCTTGTAATCTCGACAATCATGCCTTCCCGGATCCCCTCTTTTTCCTTCAGCGTCGCCTCCAGAACCTTGATTGCCGGGTCTGTCAGCTTTATCTTTGGAAGCTGCTCCTTCGTAATGCCAAATTTCTTAAGAATCCTCTCAGCTTCCGAATTGCTGACGAGTCTGTGTTCAGGGACCATTTCATGATTTAAAATATTAAAAGCAGGCATCTCACACCTCGTCCGAAGGCATCCAAAACATAATCTATATAAATAGTATTCGCTATCTACTACAGCCTTTTCAGGCCCCGGAAACAGGAAATCCGTGGCTCCCGGATCTAGCTTTTTTTGCCCCGCCCCGACTTTGTAAGCATCTCGCCAAGATCGGACGCGGTGACCATGGGCAGAAGCTGCACTCCCTCATTTTCAAGCGCTTCGGCCGCACCCTCTCCCCTGTCAACCACCACAATCACCCTCTCCACCCTTCCGCCCGCCTCCCTGACTGCGTGAATCGCGGCGACAACGCTGCCGCCCGTAGTGGTCACATCCTCAAGTATGTCGACCACCTCACCCTTGCCAATCTCACCCTCAATCCTTGCTGCCGTCCCGTGCTGCCTTTCCTCTTTCCTGAGCATCGAGAAGTTTTTCCCGGTTATGAGCGAAACCGCCACCACGATGGGTATTGCCCCAAGCGCGACACCGGCGACCCTGCTCCCTCGCACATGCTTCGCCATCGCCTCGCCTATGCTCCTCAGAACGGAAGGGTCCGTGTACGCCTTCTTTATGTTCACATAGTAGCTGCTTTTCTTTCCAGATGTAAGCGTGAAGTCGCCGAACATGAGCGCCCCTTTTTCCTTCAGAATTTCACCAAGTTCCATTATATCACCACGGTACGCTTTTGAGCCCCTTCCTGTATCCTATGTAGTTGATTAATCTGTGCAGCGGGTATATTACAAGCAGGACGACAGCGAAGCCGATCAGCGCGTTGCCGGACAGGAGGAAGTGGGAGGTGTTTGCGGGGGAGACTGCCAGGGAGAGGACAAGTGCACCAGCCGCAAAATCGTACTGGTCAAGCAGTGGCACGCTTGCCCCCCTTTCCAGTCCCCTCCTTCTCTTCACGAACGCGCCTGCTATGTCACCCAGCATTGACCCCGATGAAAGGGCAAGCAGTGTCGGCAGCTCCGCCGTAGAAAGGCGGAAAACACCCGCAAGTGGCATGCCCACGGGCTGAGCTATCAGGCTCTCGAGATAGCCGAGCAGCACGCCTGAGGCTATCCCCACGAACAGTCCCTTCCATGTCTTCCCGTCCCCCAGGATTCTTCCGCCGCGCCACCTCCTGCCGAAATCTAGCGGTGTTCCGCCGCCGAATATTGCAGCCGCTGTGTTCGGAAGCATCGCCGGCAGGAAAAACCAGAGCGCGTCGATGACCGACCAGAGGAGGGACATGAGCATTCATCCGCAGGTCATTTATTAACCCTATCTTCAGCGGTCTCCCTTGCTGGCTGCATTGAAAAGAAGGCGGAGACAGCCGCAGGCGCGTCCCTGACGGCTTCCGCATCGATCTCCCTGAAATTGGCCAGTCTCTTGTCAAGGATAACGGCTATTCCCCTGTCGGTCTCGCTCCTTATCATTCTCCCGGATGCCTGGAGCAGCCTCCTCACAGCAGGGTCCCTGACAGCATAGTCCCAGCCCTTTTTGTAGAGTATGTCGTAGTAGTTCACCAGCGCCCTCTGCTTCGCCGTTGGCCTTGGGTAAGGTATGCCCACAATGACGACCATTTCCAGCGTCTCGTCGGGGAAATCAAGCCCCTCGCTGATCCTTCCGCCTATTACCGACAGGAATACCGAACCCCTGTTCGACTTGAATTTTTCGACGCAGTCCATAAGCGCCGCCTGGCCCATGTCCCTCCTTTCGACAAGCACGGGCGTGCCAAGCCTGCCCTCTATGCCAAGCGACAGAAGCGAGTCCAGCACGTTGTAGGAGGGAAGGAAGACTATTGTGCTGCGCATCGCCGCGCGGCACACGTCCACCACCCTTTCAGCTATGGACCCGATCATGCCCGCGTCGCGGGATATGACTTCATATCTTGTTGTCACATCATCCACGTATATCACCTTCCTGTTCTGCGGAGGGAAGTCGGAGGGGATTGAAACGGCCATCGTATCCTCCGGCAAGTTCAGCAATCTGCAGTAGTCCGAAAGGTTTCCCATCGTGCCGGACATGTGTATGCTTGCATAGGCATCGAGCAGCGGGGATGCTGCTATGGACGGATCCATGCAGTAGACCTCCAGCGAGGGATTTTCACCGCCGTTGACAAGCTTGACATAATGCTGCGGTTCCGCTTCCATCCAGAACCTCATGAAGTCGCCGAATGAACGTATGTAGGAACGCGGCAGCTTCCCGCTCTTGAGCTTCATGTCGCGCACAAATTCCCCCTGGGAGGTGAGCACCGCGATCATGTTTGCGAAGCTCCTGGAGTTGACGCCCATTTCCTCCATCAGTGAAGTCTCAAATTCCATCTCTGGAACGAGTCCGTCTTCGTCGAGAACGAAGTCCTTCGCCATTGCCTTTATTATTGATTCCACCGTCTCGGACAGGTCCCGTATGCTTGTGCCTGGAGAAACTTCCGGATCGCCGTAGTCCTCGGCCTCCTTCCTCATGCCGCCCGCGGCCCTGATGCTGAACCTGACGCTCTCTATCTCCCTGAGGTAGTCCGGCAGGTTGTGAGCCTCATCCAGGACAACAATCAGCTTTTCCAGCGGTGTCGCCATCCATTCCAGGAGCCTTCGCCTTATAAACGGATCGAAGAAGTAGATGTACGGGGCGGTGACAACATCGGCATCGGAAAGGAGGGACTTCGACAGCTCATACGGGCAGATGCGCATGCCTGTGCATTCCCTCACCAGCTCCTCAGAATCGGGCATCGTTCTCTTCATCCAGTTGGTTAGCTCCACCCTGTCGGCATTCACCAACCCGTAGTAGTAACGGCAGCCTTCGTTCTCCGATTTTGTCCTCTCCTTCAGGTAGGAGCAGTACGAGGAGAGTTCCTCGGGCGTGCCTGCCTTCATCTCCGTGTCCTCCTCCGCGAGGAGGCAGCTGTTGTTCCTTCCCTGGATTGCCACGCCGAAAACATGCATTCGCGCGGATATCTTCCTGAGCTCCTTCATCACCTGCTTCTGCTGCGAGTTCGTTCTTGTCAGGTAAAGTATCTTCCTCCCTCCCCTGCATTCGACAAGCGACGAAAGCACGCTCGCTGTCTTGCCGCTGCCTGTCGGACTTTCGAAAACGATGTGCCTCCTTGCGGTGATTGCATCGAAAACGGACTTCATTATGCGTATCTGGCTCTTCCGGGCCACATACGGAAAGGCGGATTGCGCACCGCCTTGCTGCCTGCCCTGTTCAGAATTCATGAGTCTCACTAGCCAATGGTTTCCGCGCCATCAGGTATTGCACCCGGTGCAGCGACAAGTCCGGCCCCTGCAGGTAATAGCCGATTTGAGGAGCAGCAGGTGCCCTTCCACTCTGAGAACCACTAACTGCCCTTATATTATGCTATCATGGGGACATCCGCATGGCCGGGGCCGGCAGTTTCAGTGGCCGTACCTGCCCAGGTACGCCGTGAGACTTCCGTCGCTGATGTCCCCGGGCGCCATGCTGGCAGCGCCCAGCACCTGTCGCTCCAGCTCTTCGACCAGCGCGTAACTCCCGTCATTGAGTGTCAGGCGCCCGGGCCTGTGGGCATACCTCCTCCTCAGGTCCCGGAACCTTTCGGCCAGCGTGACAACGCCCCGGGGCGCCACTCTCTGGTCCGAGTATGCGCATATCTTGAGCGCAAGATCTTCCGAGTGAATCACGCGGTTCATGTTTTCAAGCAGCATGCCTGAAACGAGGAACAGCACTCTCCCGCTGGCACCAAGTTCGGCGGCCATCTGCTGTGTCACGAGATGGTCGTCAGTTGAATTGTAATGTGCAGCCACCCTTTCCCTGACACCCAGCCACCGGCGCATCTCTTTTTCGGTGTAGCCCTGCCACATGCTGCTGTCGCTGAAATCGAATTTCACTATGTTGCCAAGGTCGTGCAGCAGAAGTGCGGCAACAACATCCTCTCTACCATATAGTTCAATGCCTTCCGGCAGGTTGTCTATTATGAGCTCTCCAACCGCGGTCACTCTCTCCATGTGCATTCTGAGGTCAGGCAGGATCTCGAAACGGTCGTATATCTGTCCGATGTCCCTTGCTATCCTGCTGCTTTCCATTGCAGCATCAGTCATTTCACTTCACTGGCCCGCGCGATTTAAAGCAGGACTGCGGGCTGAAAACATGACCTTGCCGCGGGGCCCGGTCAGGGCCTTTTTGGAATTGAATTGTTCGTCCTGTTCCACGCATCATCTGGTATGTCGTCGTATACAGACGAGTGCTTCCTCTTGACTCCTTCCCTGTGCTCTTCGCCGCTTACAAGCTCCCAGATCCTTTCCTTCCTGAACAGCCAGTAGTGGATTCTCCACTCCCTCCCGTCGTAGAGCGTCGTCTCCTCCCGCTCGGTTGTTAGTATTCCGGAGTCTTCAAGCATATAGAAGGCGTCCCTGTCTTCAGGCTCAAGGACATTGTCAATAATCCTCTCGTTGTAGCCGAAGAAGTTCATTATATGCTGTGCCATTGCCGTGGCCTGTTCCTCGGGCATGTCCTCCCTGTCGACGCTGTTCTTGATGGCCATGCTCAGCGTGTCAACGGTCAGCGTCCTGTTCTTAATAATGCCTTCCTTGTCGCCGGATGCCATTCTAATCGCCCTGACTTAAAACCGGTGGGTCGGTTGTGTGTTAAATACTCTATGTCGCAATATTTGAATATTGCTGTCCCGCAGCATTCCAACCGAACGAAATTCGTATGGCGGCTGTCAAGCCGCCTTTTATGACCGCGCTTAAGCCGATCATGCCATAATCAGCGGAAGGGTGAAGAACACTATGGCGGCCGCTATAAGCAGACCAAGGCGGATTTGGTCGCTCTCGCTCCTTTTTGTCATTCCGCTGACGAACAGAACAGCAATGATGACAAATGTCCCGATCGCTGTCAGCACCTGGAAGGCAGAGAAGGCTGCTGAGGTCGTGGACGCAATCTTTACGAGCTGCCCGACAAAGTCCAGCAGCAGGCCGAAAAGGATGAGCCCTATCTGGACCGCCGTGTGCGACATTGTCTCTACAATGCTTGCCATTTCCCTCTCGAGGGAAACTGGTCTTTCCCCTCCCTGTGGCGGCGACTCCGCCTGTTGACTTGGTGTTGCCATATGCCGGACCTTTAACTGACAATGAGTTGATAGTATTTATACAGAAATAGAAAAGTTTTTAAATGAAATTCCTCAAGCCGCCTTCTCGCTCAGACCTACCGAGTTGACCGCATTCAGCACCTTTCCCCTGTTGAAGAATGAGTCAACGACATCAACAACCTCCGCACCGACCCTGCCCTGCGCCTCCCTGGTCTGTGCGCCTATGTGCGGTGTCATGATCACGTTGCCCAGGGACGCCAGCCTCTGATCTACGGCGGGCTCCCCCTCATAGACATCCAGGCCTGCACCGGAAAGCTGTCCGCCCGAAAGTGCTTCTGCCAGCGCTCCTGCATCCACCATTTCGCCCCTTGCTGTGTTGATAAGGATTGCGCCCTTTTTCATCCGGCCCATTTCAGTTCTGCCTATCAGGTGGACGTTGCCCGGCATCATCGATGCATGTATCGTCACAATGTCCGAGGTCGCAAGCAGTTCATCGAATGGCAAAAGCTCGACTCCCGCAGCTTCGGCAACGCTCTTCTGTATGTATGGATCGGAGGCGAAAACATCCATCTGGAATGCCTTTGCCCTCTTCGCCACCTCCCTTCCGACTCTTCCAAGCCCGATTATGCCGAGCCGCTTTCCGCTAAGTTCTGCCCCCGTGAACTTGAGCGTCTCCCACTTTCCTGAATGCATCGATGCATTTGCGTCGCATACTTTCCTCGAGAGCGAGAGCATCATGGTGATGGCAAGCTCTGCGGCCGAAACAACATTTGCCCAGGGTGTGTTGCAGACGGTTATACTCATTGAAGTTGCCGCCTCGACGTCTATATTGTCGGTGCCCACGCCCGCCCTCACAATCAGCCTGGCCGACTTTGCTGCCCTGACGACATCCGAAGTGAGCTTGGTCCTGCTCCTGACGATTATGCAGTCGTACCCTCCTATGGCCCCTTTCAGCTCCTCCGCCTTGATGCCGTTCCTGAAGTCGACTTCAAAGCCGCCGATATGCTTGAGAGCATTGACGTACTTTTCATCCACCGCGTCGGTGATCAGTATTCTTGCCATTCAGACAGCCTCCGACAGCGCTTCCAGAAGTCCCGACATTTCATCCGTTGTCACATCGCCCATGTGTCCGATCCTGAACGTGCTCTTCTTCAATTTCCCGTACCCCTCGGATATCTGGTAGCCGCTGCCTGCCAGTTTCTCGTCTATCTCTTCATATTCCACGCCTTTTGTGTTCCTGACGCAAGTAACGGTGTTGGAATAGCTCCCTGACGGGTAGATTGCCAATGTCTCCATGGCCCATTTCCTTGCCATTTCAGCAAGTTTTCTGTGCCTCTCCGCTCTCCTGGCCATTCCCTCTTCCATGATCCTGTCGAGCTGGAAGTCGAGCGCGTACATCAGTGAAACGGGTGGTGTGCTTGGAACAAGGTTCCTGTCAGCGAATTCCTTTATCTCCACCAGGTCCAGGTACCTGCCCCTGTTTTCGACTTTCCTTGCCTTCTCTATCAGCCGATTCGACACAACGGCTATTGCCAGTCCAGGCGGGAGTGCGAGCGCCTTCTGGGTGCCGAAAAGGAAGAGATCCGGTTTAATCCTCCTGAGATCAATCTCATTCGCAAATGCAGAGGTGACAGCATCCACGAAAAGGAGCGCATCGGAATCCCTGTGCACCCTTTCTGCAATGCTCTCAAGCGGATTCATGATACCAGTGGATGTTTCGTTATGAGTGATCGCAACAGCCTCATACTGTCCCAGCGCCTTCCCGTCCAGGAGCTCTGGAAGTGCAGGCTCTCCCCAGGGGGCGGAAACCACATCTGCCTTCTTGCCGTTTGACCTGGATATCTCCGCCCATCTTTCCGCGAATGCACCGTTTGTCATGTGCAGTATGCTTTGTCCCACCGCTGATCTGACGCCGGCCTCCATCGCCCCCGTTGCAGAGGAGACAAGCAGGAGTATGTCGTCGTCCGTCTGCAGCAGCTTTCTCAGTTTATCGATGATGGATCTGTGCAGCTCCTTGTATTCAGTGCCGCGGTGTGTTATCATCGGCCTCGTCATTGCGGCCAGGACTTCCTTCCGCACCTCGACAGGCCCTGCGGTGAAAAGAACTTTATCCAGTGAATCACCGGATGCCGATTGGTGCCCCGTAGTTATAGATTGTCATTCTATCGATATTTGAACGGCTCACGATACAATTGTGTCGCATTTGTCGTAATGCGGGACCATATTTCACAGTCCCCGGCACAAAATGCTCAGATTCTCTTCATCCTGCCCAGCACGGGCTCGTATACCATTCCCTTGTCAAGCAGCCCCTCGACCGCCAGGCTCACCTGCTCCTCGGGAATCTGCCTTCCCATGGCGGTGCGCATTATCTCATCCCACTCGGCACCCCTCGTGCTCCTGTCGAGTTCGCCTATGATGATAAGCAGTTTCTCTTCCACTTCCGTAAGTTCAGTTCCATTCGTGACGGGCAGTTGTGGCGTCTCCGGCCGGGCGGGTGCAATCTCCACAGTCGCATCCTCCACACCTGGTATTGAGCGCAGCGCTTCCACGACCATTCCCCTGTAGTTGGAGAGGTCCACATTCTTGTAGTGCTGGGCGGCAAGAGTCGCCCCCTCTGCAAGCCTTTTCGGCACGCCCATCCTGGCAATGCTCTCCGCCACTGGTGGCGAAAGCTCGAAGGCGGCCTTCATGGCCGATATCCGTTTCGCGGTCTCGCTGCATGTTTCGCAGACCCAGTTGTCCCTCTGTTCCTGCGTTACCTGGGCAATCGCTTCCGCCCTGACGGAGACATAAACCGTGCCCTCTTCCGGGCTGTATGTTCTTGCCTTGCCCACAACCGCGACAAAGGCAGGGGCGCTTATCGACTGCAGCGCCCTGGATGCAGCCTCCTGGTACTGTCCTGCGCTTACCCTGAAGGTTCCTGTCGGGTCGGTGACCTGCGCCGTGAAAAGCTTTCCACCCTCGGTGTCTCTTGACTCGATCTCGGTGAGCACCCCCATGAGCATAAGGCGGTTTATCTTTGCACCCAGCGGTGTTATGACGTACACCGAACTCTTCTCCTCCCCCTCCCGGAGTTCATAGTCTGAGGAGTTGAACTCCGCCGCAAACACCCTTACTGCCATTTCCCTCATGCTTACATCCCCAGCGTCTGAATTGCTTCCTGAAAGAGCACGACCGCCCTCTGCTTTACTTCCGGAACAACGAACTCGGCAGTCGACGCAAACATGTTCAGTCCGAAATCGTCGCTGAAGACATTGCCCGTGAGTTTCATGGTCCTGAAAAGCACTTTCGATGATATCTCGGCAGCAACCGCATCCTGGCTGAGCGTCTGCTCTGTCCTCTTCCTTACCGACTCCAGAGTGTATCCTGTTATGGTTTCGGACAGCTCCCTGTTCAGGTTTGCAAAGAGTGAACCTGTTCCGTCGTCCACGACGAGCCTGACCCTGAAGTCAGCTATTCCGTCCACGGGTCCATGCGTCCTGCACTCGCCCAGTTTCAGCGTCCTTTTGCACTGCGGGCACCTGAAGATAAGGCCAGTTCCCTGTCTTACCTCAATTATGGTTGCAGTGACCGAGGCATCCATTGCCCCGCCCCGCTCCTCAAGCGCATCTATCGCATAAACGGATGAAGAGCCGGCCGTCACCTTGATTTCCTTCTCCTCCCTGGTGACTTCGGACTTGTCATCGAACTTCAGCTGCGGGACTCCCTTCCACGAACGCACGTAACCGCCCGTGATCCGGATGGTGTCACCATCCTTGAACTCGAAATCTCGCCATCCTGTGAAGCTTACCTTGCCCGTCTCGTCCGCAAGCACCCCCGAATACATGCTCTTTGTCTGGCCCTGAACTTCTATCTCCTTCCGCGAAACGCTCACAATCCGCCCGGTCACGGTGAGGTTGCCCATTCCCTCCCTCAGTTCCGATACCTTGCAGACCCTGGGCACCCCAAACCTTGCAACGCTGCCTATCTCCCTGTCCACAAGTTTTTCGACGACAGACTTCTCGCTGAAATTAAGCTGCAGTTCGCCATTTCTCTCTCTTGAGTAAGCGCCCTCGACCCTCACAACACTGCCCTTGCCGAGTCCGAAATCCTTCCAGGCGGTAAACCTGACCGTCTTGGTCTCGTCTCCCACAAGGCCGTAGTGTATCTCTTTCTCTTCCCCCTTGCTGTTTATCGTCCTGGCCGCAACAGAGATAATCTTTCCTTCAAAAAGTATGTTCGATTCATTTGGCTGTATGTCCTTGATCTTCCTGGCCTCGCGCTTCCAGTCCGATGCCTTCTCCCTGACCCAGAACCTGGACTTGGATGACACGTTGAGCTGTGGTTTTTCCCTGTAGGATGTGGTGTAGGCGTTCCTGAAGGCGACAAGGTCGCCGCGGCTCACATCGTCCGATGCATAATCCCAAATGGTGAACGGCATGCTTCCAGTGCTGTCCTCGATGAGACCTGAGAGTATCCTCTTCTTTTCACCGGAGGCAGTGATCTCCCTCGGGGTTGCGAACACAACTCTTCCGCTGACATCCACCGAGCCCTCGCCCGCAGATATTTCACCGATGCTTTTCTCCACACCTATGGAAAGAGAGTCAGGATCTCCGCCGAACTTCTTCACTATGCTCCTCTTTGCAGAGGGTATTGAAACCTTGTACTGGCCCACGAAGAGGTTCAGCTCCTTCTCGAGCGCTTCCCTCTCAACCTTTCCGCCCAAAACAGAATACATGTCTTCGACGTGTTTTTTCATATCCGATTCCAAGCAATCACCGCTGGCACGGTAGATTCATGTCCTTTATTTAAACTGGTCCACTGGATAGCCGAAAGTCAGGCTGCTATTCGCTGAAAGAATTGCCCGCGGGGTACCTTGTTTTCAGGTGTTCCAGGAAGGTCTCCCTGCCGTGGCGCAGATATGACTCGTACCACGTCTTCACAACATCGGACAGTATCTCGTGGAATTTGGCTGCGCTGAAGGCATGGACAGGAACGTCGTAGAGGACGTACTGCCCGAAGATCCTCTTCCATCCGGAGTACTTGTAGTAATGCTCCCCCTCGAAATACTCGAAAGTGAGCCTTGCATAGTACTTGCCATCCTGCGAATAGTAAAAGAGCTTGAGGGAGTCACCCATCCTTCCCTCCTCCGCTGTCCTGTCTGTCAGCTCGATTGAATTGAGCGTGTGGAATCTGAAATCCTCCCTGATGGACCAGTCCTCGGGAAATTCCTTGAATCTCAGGAAATCGCTGTATTCCGGCTGAATTGAAAAATGTATGTTGGACCTGTTGAAGCGGAGCCAGATCTTCCAAACGTCCTGCAGGGCCATCATGTTTATCTCCCTCTTGGCCCGGTTCACCTCAGCAACGTCATTCTTTATGCTCGATGCTTCTTTTTCCAGCTCCGCATCTAGTGCTTCAAACCAGTCGTCATCCCTGGGCTTTGGCTTGTTTGCCATCTGTATCCATGACTGTAACAAGCCCGGCTGTATTTGTAAGATTCTGTGCATCGCTTCCAGTTCTCAGGCGTGGATGCACTTTGGAACGAACGCCGTGGAACATGGATTGTGTCTGAAGGGAACGGTGCTCCTCCGGGCGAATGCAAATTTTTAAGAACATATCAGGAATAACACACTATGGTCTCTAACAGAGTAAAGAAGATTATCGAGGAGTACGACCCCTCGAAGGTAACGATAGCGACACTTTGTTCGCATTCATCGATGCAGATTTTCCACGGTGCGAGAAAGGAGGGCCTGCGCTCCCTGGGCATTGCGGTAGACAGGGACACCAAGTTCTACGATGCCTTTCCTCTTGCAAGGCCGGACGAGTTCATCAGGGTCAAGGATTATGCAGAGATAGAGGACCTCGCCGACGAGCTTGTCAGCAGGAATGCGATCATTGTCCCGCACGGTTCATTTGTCGAGTACATGGGTGCTGACAGGTTTGGAAATTTCGACGTTCCCAGTTTCGGAAACAGGGAGGTGCTCAAATGGGAATCTGACAGGTCCACCCAGAGGAGGTGGCTCACATCAGCCGGGATAAAGATGCCGCAGGAGATAAGAGATGCAAAGGACATAGACAGGCCCGTTCTTGTCAAGTACTCGGGTGCAAAAGGCGGCCGCGGTGCATTCATTGCAAAGGACTACATGGAATTCAAGATGGCAATAGACTACACCCAGCAGCACACCATACAGGAGTACGTCCTTGGCACGAGGTACTACTTCCATTATTTCTACTCCCCGCTAAGGACCAACGGTTTCAAGCTCAGGTCGGGCGGCATACTTGAAATGCTGTCGATAGACAGGCGTGACGAATCCAATATTGATGAACTGTACAAGCTCGGTTCAACAGAGGAGTTGAAGAGGCTGGGCTTCTTTCCCACTTTCGTGGTAACGGGCAATGTTCCAATAGTCATAAGGGAGAGCCTGCTTCCAAAGGTGTTCGAGATGGGGGACGCGACTGTCGAGAAGTCCAAGGAACTGTTCGGCGGGCTCGTCGGACCGTTTGCGCTTGAGACAATTGTAACGGACCAGCTTGATATAAAGGTCTTTGAGATATCAACAAGGATCGTCGCAGGCACGAATCCGTTTGTCAACGGCTCACCGTATTCGGACATGATTGAGTCGGGCCTCTCCACAGGCAGGCGGATTGCACAGGAAGTGAAGCTCGGATTCCAGCTCGGCAGGATAGAAGAAGTCGTATCGTGAGCAGACTCAGATGACCAACCTGGTGATTGCAGACTCTGAAATAGAACTGATACCGGACAGCATAGCCTCCCACCCTACGGTAAGGGCAAGCTCAAGGAAAAGGAACAAGAAGCCGACCGAGTGCCTGCTTGATTCAAGTCTGCATTACGCAGCAATGCGCTCGCTTCAGGACGGGGGAAGGCGGGGAAGGGCGGATATCGTCCACTTCTGCCTGCTTCTCGCACTCGATTCGGTGCCAAGCAGGGAGGGCAGGCTCCGCACCTACGTGCATACAAGGGGAGACACTGTGATGGAATTCAGCCACGACGTCAGGCTTCCAAAGAACTATAACAGGTTCCAGGGTCTGATGGAGAGCGCGCTGACGGGCGGAAGCGTCGTTTCGGAAGGCAGGGAACTCGTCCGCGTATCACGTGAGAGCCTGAAGTCGTTTCTGAGAAGGCTCGGCGGAAGTAATATTCTTCTGACTGAAAAAGGGAAACAGCTCACAGACTCTTCTTTGCTCGGAGGGGCAAACCTGGTGGTGGGTGGTTTCCCGCATGGCGACTTCCAGTCTGATCTCAACGGAATTGAATTCGAGGATTATTCCCTTTATCATGCAAGGCTGATGGCATGGACCGCCGTTTCAATGGTGATTGCCTGGATTTGAGCCGCGTGCATCCGGTAGCCGAACAGGCATACGGAGTCCATGTGGCGACTTTCCGGAAAATTTAAGGTCGCGTCCATTCTTACAATGAAGCATGGCCGGAGACGCAGGCAGCAGAAAACTTTCCGTAGAGGAAAGGATAGGACTTGATGCTTATGATTTCGGCAGGAATGATTTTATCAAGGTGGATACGCAGGCTTGCAGAACATGCGAGCCAAAGCCCTGCCTTTACGTCTGTCCCGCAAAAGTATACAAGCTGGACGAGAAGGGCGATATCGTGTATCATCCCGAAGACTGCATGGAACTGGGCGCGTGCGTCATTGTCTGCAGGCACATAGGCAAGGGCGCAATCACATGGAGCTATCCCGAGGGCGGCAAGGGCATCGAGTACAGGCAGGGCTGAACGCAGGTGCCTTTCGGAAACAATTAATCAACGCCTGCCGTTTGCTGGAGCGTGAAAGCATCGTATTTATCGGCCGCCGGACCAAAAATAACAGTCAGAAAGGCAAGAACAGGCGACGCAGATCAGTTCATAACACTGGTGAATGAACTCGCGAACTACGAGAAGCTGTCACCCCCCGGCAGGAAGGAAATCAGGAGGCTGAGGAGGGACGCTTTCGGAAAGAACAGAAAATTCGAGCTCGTGATGGGATTCGCAGGCAGCAGGGCAGTTGCATACGCTGTGTATTTCATGACATATTCCACATTCCTCGCCAAACCAACCCTCTACCTCGAGGACATCTTTGTGCTGCCTGAATTCAGGAGAGCGGGTGTAGGCACTGCAATATTCTCAATTCTTGGCGAGACTGCGGCGCGCAGGAGATGTGGAAGGATGGAATGGTCGGTGCTGAAGTGGAACGAGATGGCACTGAACTTCTACGGCAAAATCGGTGCGAAGGAACTCTCCGAGTGGACTTACTTCAGGATGACGGAAGACAATTTCAGTCGCCTGATCCGTGCAGGCAAGACAGGGCGCCGGGCCTTAACGCAAGGGTAGAGGCAAGGTAATGGAAGGGCGGCGGAATTGCCTGAGCGCCGAGGGGGAGATTTGAACTCCCGAGTCGCAGAGCGACACGAGCTTGCTGTTTAGAATTCCAGGCTCGCGCCTTACCGGGCTGGGCCACCTCGGCTCAGTGCATCGTTATTTGACTTCCGTATTTAACCGTAATCGATGGACTGAGGTTCGCAGCTAATTCATTATTGGACTGAAAACGGATATGGCCTCGAAGCAGTCCCGACAGATTTAGATACAGATTATCAATACTCGGAGGCGTGCAGCCCAAGTTGAGCAAGGAAGCTCATGGCAGGATAGTCTCGTTTATCAAGGGAAGGGTCGAGGAAAGCGGCGCTTCAGGTGTCGCAATCAATCTGAGCGGCGGCATCGACTCCGCATTGACTCTGAAGCTTTGCGTCGAGGCACTTGGCCCATCGAGGGTTCATGCCCTGATACTCCCGGAGGGGAACGACGGCGGCACCGACGCCGACGACGCGTCCGGTCTCGCTTCGTCACTCGGTGTGCAGGTGCACAAGTACTCCATCGGTGAAATTGTGAATCAGTTCGCTTCTCTCGGGGGCATCTCGGACAGGAGGGTCCTGGGAAACATCAAGGCAAGGACGAGGATGGTTCTTGTTTACTCCCTGGCAAACGCAGAACACCTGCTTGTTGCAGGGACAAGCAACAAGAGCGAATTTCTCACTGGCTATTTCACCAAGTACGGTGATGGCGCCTCGGACTTCTGCCCTATAGGTGATCTGTACAAGACACAGCTGAGGGAGCTCGCTGTTCTTGTCGGCCTTCCATCTGTCTTCATAACAAAGACACCGACTGCTGGTCTCTGGCCCGGCCAGACAGACGAGGGGGAGATGGGAATGACATACACCGAACTCGACACAATCCTCTACTCTCTTGAAGCAGGAAAGAGTCCTCATGAAATTCCAGCCGCCACAGGACTGCCTGCAGGCAAAGTCGAGAAGGTTGTCGACATGATTCATTCCTCCAGTCACAAGAGGAAGCTGCCATCCATTCCAAAGATAGGGATCAGGACCGTGGGCATCGACTGGAATATCTGAGTCACGGGCGAATGCAATGCTTTAATCCGCCACGTGCGTACAGTGTCGTTCCCATGTTAGGCAAAGAGGTTGTCACAGAAGCTTCGAAAGTAGTGTACAGGTACTGCATCAGGACACCACTCTACAGGGACTTCCATCTTAGCCGCCTGACCGGGCTTGATGTCCGCCTGAAGCTCGAACTCTATCAGCCCGTACGATCGTTCAAGATCAGGGGTGCCGCGAACAAGCTGTCAAGGGTCAGCCAGGACACAGTCATCACTGCTTCATCCGGAAATCATGGCATAGCCGTCGCGTACATGGCGGCCATGCTTGGCAAGAAGGCGGTTGTCGTCTTGCCCCAGAATGTAAATCCATCCAAGCTTCAGATGATAAAAGACATGGGCGCAGAGGTCGCCTTCAGCGGAACAACCTCGGACGAGAGGATAAAATATGCATCCGACTACTCGGCAAGCACGGGCATACCCCTCATACCTTCATTCGATGACCCGGAGATAATCGGCGGCCAGGGTACGATAGGCCTGGAACTGCAGGAGCAGATGGACCTCGATGCAGTACTTTGCCCAATTGGGGGCGGCGGTCTCATATCCGGTATAGCCCTGTCATATGCAGGCAACAGGTCCACGAGCATCATGGGAGTTCAGGCGGAGGGAGCACAGTCGATGAACCTGTCGGTGCATGAGGGGAAGCCTGTAACCTCGAAGTCGGAAACAATTGCGGACGGCATCATGGTCTCCACCCCTGGTGCCATCAACGTCTCGATTGTGAAGGAGCATGTTCGCGGGATACTTCTCGTTTCAGATGAAGAGATTGTCGAAGCGGTGAAGGAGATGTGGAACTCGTCGCACCTGCTGATTGAGCCGGCAAGCGCATCAACTGTGGCAGCACTCAAGAGGTACGGCCCGGAGCTCGTCTCCCGCGGAGTGAATCGGGTAGCGCTTATAATCACGGGCGGAAACGTTTCCGACAAAGTGTTCAGGATGATTGCAGCAGTCTGAGGCTCATTTCTTGTAGCCGATCTTCCGCAGGAAATCGCGCCTCTCCTTCCTGTCCGCCTCGGACTCGACTCCAGAAGGCGACAAGCCGTCGATGACGCCCAGGATGGAAACCCCTCCCTCTTCCCTGAGGACAACAACCTTCAACGGATTGGAAGTTGCGCAGTAGATATGTGTTATTTCCGCGACAGCCTTCAGCCCGTGCATCACGTTGATTGGATATGCATTCTCCATGATGACAACAAGCAGGTGACCAGCGCCTATCCTGAGGGCATTGCGCGCAGCTATTTCGGTTAAACGCGCGTCGTTTCCTTCAGTTCTCACAAGGCGCTGCCCCGAGGCCTCATTGAATGCAGTGCCAAACCTGATGCCCGGAGCAGCAGATGCGAGTGCCTCGTAGACGTCCTCCGCTGTTTTTATGAAGTGAGATTGCGCAAGGATTACGTTTGAACCCTCGGGCGCCTCGACCGCAACCGTCTCTATTTGTGGTGGCGTTTCATCACCCGATTCATCAGTGCGCCTTCAGAAGGAAGGCGGCGGGGGCTGCTGCTGGTAGGGATGCTGGTAAGCCGGGGGATGCCTCGCTATGGAGTCCCTTATCTTGACATATGCGATTATAAGCAGTATACCGGTTATTATGCCCCCGAAAAGAAGTGTTATGACACCAAGCACGAGGGCAGGAGTCTCCGCCTCGGTGACCCTTTCCTCTGAAAGCTTCTTGTAAACAAGGAAGTACTCGAGAAGAATCCAGATGAAGCCGATGGCGAATCCAAAGGCGAAAATTGTCCCGAAAAAGCCCAGGCCCACCATTGGGAAGGAGGCGGTAGCACCTCCTGCACCTGCGGTGGTTCCCAGAATCACGGCAAGGAATGCTATGATGAAGAATAAACCCAGGATGAAAAACAAAGACTGGAGTATGATTGCAACCAACGTTAGTGTTTTCGCACTGCTTGCGTCCGAATCCAACATGCGCCCTTGAACCTTGTGCTCACTATTAAGGCTTTGGCGCCGTATGCGATGAACGTCGGCTGCAATCATGCAGGCCGCCCCTCCGCAAATCACATGGGCGGGAATTGTGGAAGAGGGAGCCTTGGATTAGTTTTATCTACCATTTCGATGGTAGTGCGGCATCGTATTAGCCCCGTAGTGTAGCGGTCAATCATGCGAGACTCTGGATCTTGCGACGGCAGTTCGAATCTGCCCGGGGCTACTTTTTCAATCCGGGCGACACTCCCCTGCAGTCCACAGCAACCGTTCAGGCGGTTGTCTTGAACTTCCTTTCAGTATGTTTGAGGTAGACGCTTTCAACGTCCTCTTTGTCTATCTTCAGGTTCTTGGCTATGACCGCTGAAGACACGTCCGGATTGAACTGCCTGGCTTTTGCAACCAGTTCACTCAGGAACTGGGAATATGTCTTCGCGTCTGAGGATTCCCACTGCATGTCAAACATTTCCTTGAAAACATGGGCGATGCTTTCGGAGCCGATGTGGTGCCCATTCCTGGTGGGCCTGCCCTTCCCGCCCGAACCAGGAACACCAATTATGACAGAACTGTCGTCCATTATCATGAAACGCGCATCATTGACTATTATGTCCGGATGGAACTTCACTTCCGCTCCCTTCTGCATGTAGAGCTTGGCCATTTCCAGCCTGTCCGGCGAATCGGGCAGAAGGTAGCGGAATGTAATTCCCCTCGAGCTCGCATGACCTACCGAGTCGAGTATGAGTTTCACCACATCTGCATCATCGGGCGTGGGTGTTGTCCCTGTTACCATTGCATATACATATTTCGTGCTTGCCTGAATGGCCGATATCACTGCGTCGAAGTATTCCTGCCTGGAAATTGCGTCTGTGGCCATTGACACGTGCTGCAGCAGCAGGTCCCTGGCCCTGATTTCTCTCCTTGTTGCCATGATGAGGAGAAGCGTCGCTCCAAGCAGTGCAATCTCCACTGCAAGGAGGGCAACCTGCAGGTACGCCAGGTTAAAGCTGAACAGCAATGGAATTGAAGACACCAGACCCATTATCTGACTCATCTTCTTTTCCACCTCTTTCGAAATCCGGCACTGACCCAATCGACAGGGCTCTGGTACAAATGCCTTTGTTTTTTATGAAGTGCGGACAGGGCGCGGCAGTGCGAACGTCTCACCTGTAATTGCCAGTCTCGGCAATCGCAAGCAATGAGTTCACTGTTCTCCAGTTTCTGGTTGTCGCCTTCACACATAGCTTCCTTTCAATGAAACTGTTTGTGAGTTTGGTGCGGCCGTATCCGTTTGGGCAGTAGAGATAAATCTCCCTCTCACCAATGTAGAATTTCTCGGATGCGTCCCTTGCCTTTTCAAATTCTGAACAATGCGTTCTCACAGGCGGGGATGAAAGGAAGGTGACATGCAGCTTCCCCTCGTCTACTTGCCTGAAAGGCATGTTTCCGACTATCTCCCTGAGCTGGATCGGACTCCTTGTGATAACACAAACCTCCAGTTTGAAACGCTCCATCATGAGCTCCCGTGCCCGCTTTTCAATTGCGCCGAGCTCCTCCTCGCCGCTCTCGAAGACAATGTTTCCGCTCTGGATGTACGTCCTCACGTTCATGGCGCCGGCAGACACGTAGATATCTCTGACTCCGGCCATGTCAACTTTTCTTCCTGCAACATTCACTCCCCTGAGGAAAGAGATGTGGGTAGGCACAAGAAGCCGGAAGGGCTCCACGGTGATATTATCTTTATTTGAACATGGTCGCAGCTGCTGTCCCCTGCCTTGCCATGGGCCGGAGACAGAGGCAAGGGTGGTTTCAACCCGTGTGAATTCAGGGCCGGGTCAGGAAAGCGAAATGAGGCAGCCAATATACATGTGGACAGTGATCGTTGAGGACAGGGTGGATTAGGCTGGGAAGAAAATTCAGCTTTACATCAGAGTCTGTCACGGAAGGTCATCCGGACAAGGTTGCGGATCAGATTTCGGACGCTATTCTGGATGCAGCCCTTGCCGAGGACAGCGGTTCGAAGGTAGACTGTGAGACGCTGTTGCTGCAGGGAACGGTCATCGTCACAGGCCAGATCACAACATCTGCAAGGATTGTCTACTCTGACGTCGTGCGTGGCGTACTCCGCGATATAGGCCTCGACAACGCAAGGGATGGCATAGACTGGAAAACATGCGGCGTCCTTGTTTCAATCGAGGAGCAGTCTCCTGACATCTCCATCGGTGTGAACAGACCAGGTGAAGAGATGGGCGCGGGAGACCAGGGAATAATGTTCGGCTATGCCTCGGATGAGACAGATGTGCTGATGCCAATGCCAATCGTGCTTGCGCACAGTATTTCACGGAGGCTGGCGGACGTCAGGAAGAGCGGGTCACTTGCCTACCTGAGGCCCGATGGCAAATCGCAGGTCACAGTTGATTATATCGACGGCGCGCCTGCCCATGTCGGTGCTGTCGTAGTTGCCGCACAGCACACAGAGGATGTTGAAATTAGCAGGCTGAGGAGGGAGATTATTGACGAGGTCGTTGTTCCTTCGCTCCCTAAGGGATTTGTGGACGAGACTACGAAGTATTATATCAACGAGACCGGCCGGTTTGTGATTGGGGGGACAAGGGCGGACACAGGCATCACCGGCAGGAAAATAGTCGTGGACACTTACGGCGGATTCGGCTCTCACGGGGGTGGCTGCTTTTCAGGGAAGGATCCTACCAAGGTGGACAGGTCGGGCAGCTACATGGCGAGGTATGTGGCCAAGAATATCGTCAGGGCGGGCCTTGCAAGGAAGTGCTCTGTCCAGCTTGCCTATGCAATAGGTGTGCCGTTCCCGGTTTCGTTCATGGTCGACACACTCGGAACGGGCACGACTGAGGACGGCACTCTTGAGAATGCTGTCAGGGGTGTATTCAATTTCAGGCCCGGTGCCATCATCAGGGATCTTGACCTTCTCAGGCCGGTATACAGGCAGACTGCGTGCTACGGTCATTTCGGGAGGGAAGACGATTCCTTCACCTGGGAGCGCACTGATCGTGCTGAAGTGCTTCAGAAGCAGGCATCATGAAGGCCGCCTTCCCCCTCGGAGTCGGCCGTCGGCAACCGGCGCCCGTGCGCTGTTGACTGCAGGTGACTGGCAATGTGCATAGCTGCGTGGCCCCGGCGTATGCTCGGCATTTCGCGCATTGAGCTGTTCAGGTGGCAGGAACAGGCCTCATCCTCATCATGTTGTTCAGGGAGTCCCTGATTTTTGCATATGCTATGATGAGCAGTATTCCGGGTAGGATGCCCCCGAGAATAAGCTGCAATATGCCAAGTACCAAGGAAGGCGTCTCTGCATCGGCCACGCGTTCCTGCGCGAGTGGCTTGTAAACCAGGTAGTAGTCGAGCAGCAGCCACATAAGGCCAATGGCAAACAGAATGGTGAACACGAGGGCAGCTACACCCATTGTGCCGAGGCTCACGCCTGAAATCGCTGTTGCGACAATTGCTATTGCCAGGACAATCACACCAATCGCAAAGAAGACCGCTTCCAGGATGACGGTGGCCAGTGCAAGACTCTTTGCAGCGCTTGCATCACTATCCAACATGAATCAACCGATTGTCGTGTCCCTTTATTGCCACTTTCTTCAGACAGTATCTATTATCACCCCCGCTGCTCTGATTCCGGGCGAACGGTTCTCAGCGAGCCTGCAAATCTGTAGCTGCTGCGCGATTCCAAGAGTTCATATACAGATTGTTTTTTCAAACGAAATCAGTTGAAGAGGCATCAATTCGTTATGGCGGGCACCACAGACTTCAGGTCCCCGGGCTACAAATGGGTCGTTCTTTCGAATACCACAATTGCAATACTGATGGCTTCGATAGACACGAGCATCGTAATCATCTCTCTGCCCTACATACTCCAGAGCGTACTGCACCACCTCCCGGGCGGCTACGCTTCTCAAAATTCAGCGGCATATGCAATTGCAAGCGCCAATTCGTTCATCTATGTCATATGGTCGCTCATGGGTTACATGCTCATCACGGCCACACTGCTCATGTTCTTCGGAAGAATTGCCGACCTGAAGGGGCGGGTGAAGATTTACAACACCGGTTTTGCCGTCTTCACAGTGGGCTCACTCCTGGCCGGACTTTCCGGAATAATCATACCAAATGGCTGGATGACCGAGGGCCTTCAGCTTGTCGTCTTCAGGTTCCTTCAGGCAATTGGTGCCGCCATGCTCTGGTCCAATTCCGCAGCTCTGCTGACTGATGCATTCCCTCCCAACCAGCGCGGTCTCGCGCTGGGGACTAACATGGTTTCGGGCGTCGGCGGAAGCATGCTCGGCCTCGTTCTCGGCGGTGTCATAACTTCGGTTGCAAGCTGGAGATATATCTTCTTCATCAATGTCCCAATCGGTGCATTTGCCACGATATGGGCATATACAAAGCTTCACGAACTGTCCACCCCCGCGAAAAGCGAGTCAATAGACGTCCCCGGTGCGGTCCTCTTTTCCTCCTCCATAGCCCTTCTGCTCCTTGGCTCAACCTTCTACACGCTTGGAGGGATGACTGCCGGCACTTCAACCGGAGGCAATGTCCTCTACAGCACGTTCCATCCGTATATCGAGTACAGCTACCTGAGCTTCGCAGGGTCCGTTGCAATGCTAGCTGTATTCATGGTGAACGAGATGTACTGGGCCAAGTACCCCCTGATGAAGTTCAGCCTTTTCAGAAGCAGAATGTTCACGACTGGTGTGCTCTCTGCGACACTTCTTTCGCTCGGGCGGGGCGGAATGATGTTTCTGCTTGTCTTCTTCCTCGAGGGAGTAAAGGGCCTGAGCGCTTTCAATTCTGGACTCTGGCTCATACCAATGAGCCTCGGTTTCCTCGCTGCCGGACCGCTGAGCGGCCTGGTCTCGGACAGGATCGGTTACCGCGGCCTCACAACGGCAGGCATGGTGCTCTCGGCGGTGGTACTTCTCCTCCTGAGCGTTATTCCGCAGACTGTATCGGTTATCGAGCTGTCAGCAGTCCTTGCGCTTGCAGGAATCGGCGGCGGCCTGTTTGCATCGCCCAACATAGCATCCATCATGAATTCTGTTGAGGCGAAGGACAGGGGTGTCGGTGCAGCAACAAATTCAACAATGCTCAATGTCGCGAGCATGATGGCAATGACGATTGCCTTTGTATTCATCGGCACAACCGTGAATGTGTCGCATTTCATAACGCTCTTTGTGGGCACAGTTCAGAATCTGCCCGCCTCCGAGGTAAACAGCGCACTGTACCAGGCGCAGTGGCTGACATTCATGGATTCGTTCCACAAGGTCTTTCTTGTTTTCGGCATCATAGTGCTTGCTGGAATAATCCCCTCAGTTCTGAGGCCGAAGATGAAGAAGGAACCGATTTTGATCGAGACAGGCGAAAGTGCAGTGGATTTGCTGCCTGAAGCTAAGCAGACGGGAGCAGAAATTCCCGAGGCCGAAACCGCCCCCCGCTACTGACCACATTCTGATGCAACGCTTTTATCTGCTCACCATATTGTGTGTGCTGACAGGGATGATTGAAAGAAGCAGCATTACCGGGATTGCCAGAGAGTACGGCAACAAGGTCACGGTGGGTGTCATCGGATCCCATTCCGCGCTTGATGTCCTGGACGGTGCAAGCCAGGAGGGCTTACCATCCATCACGGTGACTCAGAAGGGCCGCGACGCATCCTATACCAGGTACTTCAGAAAGGTGGATTCGGGCGGCACAACCCGTGGAGTCGTGGACGGTGTCATGCGGCTCGACAAATTCTCCGACATCATGAAACCTGGCAACAGGAGAAGTCTGAGGGAAAGGAACACAGTATTCGTGCCTAACAGGTCATTCTCCTCCTACTGCACTCTGGGGGAAATTGAGGATGTCTTCGATGTCCCCATCTTCGGCTCCCGGGCACTGCTGCGAAGCGAAGAGAGGGAGGAGAAGGACAACTACTACACTTTGCTGGAGAAGGGAGGCCTGCCGTATCCGCAGCAAATTAAAGATCCATCGGACATAGATTCACTCGTTATTGTAAAACTGCATCACAAGGTGAAGAAGCTTGAAAGGGGCTTCTTCACTGCCGCAAGCTTCGAGGAGTACACAAACAAGGCGAGGGAACTGGTAAGGTCGAATGTCATAAGTGAAGTGGACCTCTCCGCGGCAAGAATCGAGAGGTACATCATTGGTCCGGTATTCAACCTCGATTTCTTCTACTCACCGCTGCAGGAAAAGGGAGAGAAGATAGAACTTCTCGGCATAGACTGGAGATTCGAGTCGTCACTCGACGGGCACGTGAGACTGCCCGCAGAACAGCAGCTTTCGCTGTCAGGCGAACAGAGAATCCCGGAATACACCGTCGTGGGACACAACAGCGCGACTCTGCGAGAATCACTCCTCGACGGTGCTTTTCAGCTTGCTGAGAAGTACGTTGATGTTGCAGGTAAAACGCACCCCCCCGGTATAATAGGCCCCTTCACCCTGCAGACATGCGTCGACAAGGACATGCACTTCTACATCTATGATGTGGCGCCGAGAATAGGCGGCGGAACGAACGTTCATGCATGGGTGGGCCACTCGTACGGGAACATGCTCTACAACTGCAACATGAGCACGGGCAGGAGGATTGCGCTCGAGCTCGGCAGGGGCGCGAAGGAAGAGAGACTTGAAGAACTCGTTACCTGAAATTCCCATCCTGCACCACGGGGCTGTATGAGTTCAACTCCAGACTCTCCATGGTGCCACCCGTGCTTCTATTTGTCACAAGGATCCACCGCATATCGATAGCGCAGCGCTATTTTGCTGTTCAATAACCTTTATTAAGTGGTACTAGTTAGGCGGAAAAAAGTTGTCTTCGGACCGAGTTGTCACGGCAGTGATTGACTATGTTTGATGACGCCGTGGCTCAGGTAATTCGGAGGATACACCAATGCAAAAGTGGAAACTGAAAGGAGTGGCGTACATGCTTGTTGTCCTGATGATAGCAGCATCGGCGATAGCATTGTTTGCGCCCACGGGCTTAAATGGCCCGGCGAGCAAGTCGACAGCGATCAGCACGCAGCCGGCCGCATCGGGCGGCAACAGCTTCGAGGTCACTCTGCTTGCGAATTCGGCCGGCTCAACTTCGGTCCCACCAAATGCCAACGTGACACTCACGAATACACACAACCCTTCAATAAGCTACAAGCTCAACTATTCAACAGTCTATTCCATAACCGGTGTGCCAGTCGGAAAGCTCGTGCCTGGATACTACACGGTGTCAGCCAGTGCGCCGGGCTACTTCAGCGGAACACTGCCTCTGCCGGTGGCTTTCAACAACACGGTCCCCGTCATAACACCAGACCTCGTTCTTTATAAAATTGACAGCACGCCCGCCAATATGCACAGCGTCACTGTCACTGTAACAGGACATGGATACTCAACCGGCATACCGGGTGCGCTTGTTCAGTTCATCGAGACGACACTGGCAAACGGCACAGCAGTAAGCACCTCGCTTGGAGAATACAACCAGACCGTAGCCTCAGGCATCACGAATTCCACCGGGCAGGTGACGCTCCAGATAAGCAGCCTCTACAATTATCAGATGGTTGCTTCGGTCAACAATGCAAATTCGGGACTCACATCCTACTTTGCACCTCTTGCTGTTTCGGTCTCCGGATCATCCATACCTTCGGCAATAGCAGCTCCGCTTTCACTTGCCTTTGACCTTGGCGGCGTGGTAAGCACAAGCAGCGGTCAGCACGCAACAAATGTGACAGCGTACCTGCTCAGCTTCGCGTCACCGTCCGCGCCCATACAGCTTCGTTTCTTCCAGGCTTCGGTTACCGCATACGTCTACAACTTCTATGTCGCGAACGGCACATATGTCCTTGCTGTGAACTCCACAGGCGAGGGTTCATACCTTGCAGACGTGACTGTGTCTGGCAGCTCAACCCAGAACGTGCAGCTGTCGCCAAAAATAGTCAGCGGCTCACCACTGTCCACAACAGCAATATCATATGCAGCGGGAGCGCCCAACTGGAATTACCTCAACATAAGCTACACTCAGTCACTTGATGCTGGCTCAAGCATTCAGGGGCTGCCTTACTCATATGTCCCATCTGTGGCAATGCAGCTTGCACTTGCCTTCAACGGCGGCTACCCGGCCGTGAACTCCTCCACACTCACATCAGCCCAGGCGGCAGTGAATGCGCTTGGACCGGAGTATGTCACAACATACAGCCTGCTCAGCGTCAACTCGACAAACTACATAGGCGCTAACAGCTACGCTTCGACTTTCACAGGCGTGAAGGCAGGCGCCATCACAGCCACTTCTGCATACTACTACAACATCACCGACTCCTATCACACAATTTCCGCTGTAAAGGCCAACGGGACAGCATACAGCGTCATCCTCGGGGCTAACTACAACACATCAGAGATGCAGTACCTCTACACGCTCACGGTTCCATCAGGCTTCCAGCTTTCAAGCAACAGCAGCAGCGGGCCATTCGGGCCCGTGACTGTCCTCGGTCACACGACGATAACCATATACGGCACCACGACAGGCTACGGCCAGGCGACTGTTTCAATGTCAATCAGGGTCGGAGCAACACCCGTTCTGAAAGCAGCGGCCGTCACGGGGACCTACGCATTTGCCTATTCCAAGAGCGGCACTGTCCAGTATTTCATTGTCAGGGCAGGGATGGCGATCAACTACACCGCCCAGGGCTCATACGACCCGGCGGGTGGCCCCCTTCTCTATTCCTGGCACTGGGACAACAACACATCCTCGGCCTCATCCTATACAAACAACACCTACCAGACGGTTGTCAGCCACACATACGCAGACTACACTACACCGGGCCAGTACATGTATGTGACACTCACTGCAGTCTCTGTTACGGGCCACACATCGAACACCACAATCAAGGTAAGGGTGGCAAATGACACAACGCTCTCCGCCAAGATAACGGCCGTCGGAAAGACGATCTACTCCGGCAGGCTGTATGCGAACCAGAGCACGCCGATCACAGTGAACGGCCTTGGCTCCAGGGCCTCGATAAGCCCGGGAGACAACCAGGGAACGGTTGTTTCATACAACTTCAGCTGGGGAGACGGTGTGAAGAACTATACTGTCTTCAGCTATACGGCGGCAAACCTGAATGTGTCGCACTCATACTACGCCCCGGGCAACTACACAATGACTCTGACTGTGACGGATGAAGTGGGCTTCACATCCAGCACAACGATAACGGTACAGGTCAACAAGACGCTCAAACCGATAGTATCATTCCTTGTCTACAACAGCCAGTGGAAATCCGCAGGCGGCTCCGTCAGGGAGAATGCAACCGTCCACTTCAACGCGTCGTCCACAAGCGACCCCAACTTCCCTGTCTCGAGCCTTCTCTTCGAGTGGAATTTCGGTGACGCACACAACACGACAAATGCAACCACAATCGGAAACAAGCTCTACAGCAGGTACCAGAACATTACGGGCGTTGCGGGAACAAACGTGTCGCATGTCTACACATTCATAAGCAGCACGCCACTCACTGTCAAGCTGACTGTCGTGGACCCTGCAGGAAACAGGGCAACATACACCTACAACCTGACAGTTGCATCCCAGCCAAGGCCCGACCTGAGGATAATCAACATATCGTTCAGCCCCAGGGTCTTCACCCAGAGCTCGTCCGGCACAATCAACGTAACAATGATCAACATAGGCAGCTACAATGCGACGCTTGCAAAGATCACGCTTGTTGCGGTCAACGCCCAGAGCGGCAACAAGGTGACCATTGGCACAATAACGACTTTCTACAACTCCACGCAGAAGAATGTGGTCAGCTCGATCGCCCCCAACGAGACGGTGTTCGGCATAATACAATGGGCGCCCCCGAGCTTCGGCAACTTCACAGTACAGGCAACAAGCACGGCCGCAAACCAGATACAGTCCAGTGACAACACATTCAGTCAGCCCATTTCAATAAACCAGTCACAGCTCCAGGTGTATGCGCTCTATATCGGCATTGTAGTGATCATAGTTGCGATAGTTGCCGTCATAGCACTGCGCAGAAGGATGCCGAGAAGGAAAGGCTACGAGAAGGGTCAGCCGCCGAAGAAGAGCAAGTAGAATCGCCAGTCCACAAACCTTTTAACAAATTACTTCCACTTTGTTTATTTGCGCCTACATCGACTTTGGCGCCTCGATCCCGAGGCAGCCCAGGGTGTTTTCAAGGACTATCCTTGCAGCATTGACAAGCGACAGCCTTGCCGGGAGCCTGTTTTCAGGCGCTTTCAGCACCGGCACAACCCTGTAGAACTGGTTGAACTCAGAAGCGGTCTGCTGCGCATAGGTGGCAACCTTGTGCACCGCGAGCGTCCTCGACACCTCCCTGAGAACCGAAGGGAAGAAGGCAAGCTGCCTCGCCAGCCTGAGCTCATTCTCTTCCTCGTACGAAGGCTCGACCGCAGTCCATCCTCCTGCTTTCTCCAGTATGCTGCACGCCCGAGCATGGGAGTACTGGACGAACGGCGCGCTGCTCCCCTCGAAATTGAGCGCCTCGTCCCACTTGAATACGAGTTTCTTCTCTGGCTGGAGCCTGACTATGTTGTACCTGACAGCACCAACGCCGACGGCAGAAGCAATCCGATCCACCTGCTCCGCAGGCATGTCGGATCTTCTCTTGAGCACCTCCTCCCTTGCTCGCGCCTTTGCCTCGGTGACCACATCATCAACCATGACACCCACCCCGTGCCTGGTGGACATCCTTCCCTCGACAAGCGAGACGAAAGAGTGGAAGAGGAAGTCGATCCTCTTGGCCTCCCCAAGAAGTTCTAGCGTCCTGATCAGGAATTTCATGCCAAGCTTCTGGTCCTCTCCAAGGACATCCACAAGGTGCCCGAATCTGGACAGCTTGTCCATGTGGTAAGCCAGGTCCCTCGTTGTGTAGAGACTCGTTCCGTCGGATCTCGTGAAGTAGAACCTGTCAGCCTCCTCCTCACCGCCGAATGGTATGAACCAGGCCCCCTTTTCCTCCCCCGCCTCCGGAAGCTGCCTGAGCCTGTCAATCACCTTCCTCACGCTTCCGTCCCTGATGAGATCGCTTTCAAACGAGAATTTGTCATGGATCACATTTATGCTCTGGAGGCTCTCCCTGATCCCTCCGAGTACAAGCTCTGCTGCCTTCCTTGTTTCATTCAGCAGCGCCGTGTCGCCGCCCTCGAGCCTCTGCTGCAGATCCTTCACCTCCGCTGCGGCGCTCTCGTCCTTTTCAAGCATCTCGTTTGCCTTGACGTAGTATTGCAGCAGTTCATGGTCGGCCTTCCCGCTGGGCATGGTCTTCATGAGCTTCTTTAGTCCCCAGTATAGGACAACGACCTGCTTTCCGACGTCATTGACATAATATTCCGACGACACGGCGACACCTGCCTGCCGCATGCAGCGCACAAGCGTGTCGCCAATGACTGCATTCCTCGTCCTCCCAATGTGCATCGGACCGGTGGGGTTGATGGAGGTGTGCTCCACCAGCACAGTCGTCGCGCCGGCGTCCGTCCTTCCATACTCACCTCTCATACCGTTGACCGCCTTCACTGTCTCGCGAGCCAGCAGCTCAGGCTGAGCATCTATGTTCACATACCCGCCTGTTGCCCTGACTCGTATGATGCCTGCCTGCACCCCGGCTGAAAGGGATAATGCGATGTCTGCGGGACTCTTCCCGATTTTCTTTGCAAGCTGGAAGCAGGGGTAGGTGAAGTCGGCTATGTCCCCTCCTGTCTCGAGCTGTATACTCTCCTCCACCCCGTATTCCTCGGCCAGCCTCCGCATCACGTGCTCGGATGCCGCCCTTCTGAACGGCTCGAACGGATCCATATTCATTTTCCCGTCCTGTACCTGAGAACAGCCGCAAGTCCGCCGAATGCGTTAAGCAGCATCTTTCCCTCTTCGGATGCGGCCGATATAAGTTGTATCTCCGTGCCCATCCTGTCAGCTGTTTCGAACATCTCATCCACCAGGTCCTTTTCGGATGTCATCTGCATCTGCCCGCCGCAGTTTGAGCAGGCAGGTGCCACTGCTTCCTCATCGGACTGTATTTCCTTCTGCACATTGCCGCAGCTGTTGCATGTGAACTCCCTCTCCATCTTCCTGAGCCCCTCGCTGACAAGCAGCAGTGCAACGGCCCCCATATCCAGCGCCTGTTTCACCTCTTTTATGCCGTAGGTGGCGAGGCCGTCATCCGGCTTCCTTATCTCGGCCATAAACCTGTCCATCAGCGCCTTCTGTTTCATTATGTCCAGGTCCTTGAGCCTCTCCTTTGCCTTGTCCACAAGCTCCCTGAGCCCGTACTCGTCTGTGTAGCCGGTGTCGAAAGTGTCGACAACCTTCTTCTGCAGCTCGTAGTGGAGGTAGCTTTCCTTGTAGAAGAAGTCCTTCGTGCTCCCCGGGCCGCCGAGGAGTATGCCGCTCAGCCCCTTCTCCCCGAGGAATATGGTGTTGCATGTCTCCGCGACCTGCTTGAAGTACTCGTTTGCTGCAATCTCAATGAGCCTTTCGAAACGGAGCGACGACTGCCCGCCCATTCTGTGCTTGCTCGGGACAAGGGACTGCATGTTCTTTACAACCTGAATCGACTTTCCCTTGAGGAAGCCGATGGTTGCCTCCTTCCTGTCTATCACAAGCAGCCCGTAGATGTCCCTCTCCTCAAGCATGGTCTGGAGAGGCTCCAGGTAAAACGATGAATCGCACCTGTAGAGGAAGGTGCCTATGGGCTCGGGCGGCTCGATGACATGCTGCACCATTGTTGTCTGGTCACCGTTCTTGGGTATGGTCCCCACAAAGAACACGATACCGTGCTCGGGCGCGAGCATCTTGTAGAACTTCAGTCTGGAAAGTATAGAGCTTATCGCTGACTGGACATTCTTCCTTGTGGTGGACGACTTTATGTTCGAAGACTGCGACTGCTCCTCCCTCAGGTAGTTGGCCACGTCCGAAATCATCTTGCCCGTGGGGACGTAAAGGGAGATCAGCTCCGTCCCCCTTCCCTGGTAGGAGGAGATACGCTCGATCTCCCTCTTGAAGTCATAACGCTGTTTTTCTGTTATTTCCATGAACATCACATTGATTGATTTTTAATACTAAAATAATCTCTCCCTTTGATAGAAACACCAAAGATTGCAAAAAGCAGGTTGTCAAATGCCGCAGGAAAAAATAGCCATATCGATCGGAGGCTCAATACTGGTGCCGGACAACGACGACATGTCATTCATAAAACAGCTCGCCTCAACGCTTCTCGAATTGGTCCCCAACTATAAATTTCTGGTTGTCTGCGGCGGCGGCAAGATCGCACGCTACTACATAACGATAGGCAGATCACTCGGCGCGGACGAGTCATCGCTCGACGAGCTGGGCATCGAGGTTACGAGGCTGAATGCCAGGCTGCTCATCACCGCACTGGGGGAGAAGGCATACTACAAGCCCGCGGAGAGCCTCGACGAGGCAAGACTCGCACTGAACAGCAACCCGATAGTTGTGATGGGCGGAACGCATCCCGGGCACACGACGGATGCTGTCGCCGCGATGGGCGCAGAACGGATAAAGGCAACTAGGCTGATAAACGCGACATCGGTGGACGGCGTTTACACCGAAGACCCGAAAGTCAACCCGAATGCGACCAAGATAGAGAAGATGACATACAAGGAGCTCCTGGACAAGGTGCTCTATTCCAGGATGGAGGCGGGGTCAAGCTTCGTGTTCGACCCGCTCGGTGCCAAGCTGATAGGCAGGAGCAAGATACCAACGGCCGTCGTCCACGGCAGGGACATGCAGCAGCTTGCAAACGCGATAAAGGGGTTGCCCTTCAAGGGCACAATTATATCCTGAAGTCGGCAGCGGAATGGTCAAGCCTCTTCAGTCCCGCCCCTTCCATCAATTTCGCCACCCTCTCAATCTCCGCCGAATTCTTCCTGTCCTCGTGCACGGCGAAAAAGGCGGTTCTCGGGCTCTTGTCTGCAACCTCCGCCGCCACCGTCTCATCCACAAGGTGAAGGTTGTGGTTCGGTATGAAGTGCCCGAAGTTGATCCTCCTTTTCTGCGCTATCTCCTTGAACCGTGAGCAGTAATGGCCACCTCCTATGCCGATCGCGTTCGTGCCCTCCGCCTCCTTCATTGCGAGCAGCACCTCCGCCACGGAATTGCCCGCAGCACCGTCCATCCAGGCACTCTCATCGCTTCCTATTTCGGCGAACATGGCGGGGGTTGAAAGAGCTGGACCGTGGTGTGTCGCCTCAAAGGTCACCTGGTAGCTCTGGTGCGGAGAGGCATTCATTGAAAGCAGGGCGCCGGTCATCAGTTCAGGGCAGGATGGTACAAGCGTTCTCGCCCTTCCGCCCAGCCTGGCGCCGCCGTAGTTGCCTATGGGATGGAATGTGATTGCGGGAGTGTTCGACTCGGACCTGTGCGTCGACATGAAGACAAGCCTGTCTGGCTTCAGCCCGAAATCCCTCTCTATCTCCGCGTCGAGCCCCTCCCTGTGTATGTGTATGCTGTCTATGCTGACCATGAACCCCCTTTCGGACCTGTAGAGGTGCTTGCCCGAAGCGGTCGATTCAAGGATGAATCCCGCCTTCTTCTCAAGTTTCCGGCCGACATTCTGGCTTGCTGGATCAGCTTCACAGAGAATGAATACGGTGTTCATCCCGGTCGCATCCTTCACTTGACTCCGATCCTGATTGTCCTGTAGGACAGGAGCGCAATCACGAACATCACCACAGTGGCAAGCGCAAGCACTATCTCATCGTAAAGAAGGGAAGGGCCGAACAGCGATATGTAGCCGTCCCTGATCGCATCGGCCACATAGGTGAGAGGGTTTAATGTGACAGTATAGCGCAGCGCCAGGGGTGCCGACTGGGAGATCGGGTAGAACACGGTGCTTGCGAAGCTTGCAAAGAAGAGGATGAGGACCTGAATGCTGTTGTACATCTGGTTCGATTTCGAGACCGCTGCAAGCGCAAGCATGAACGCACCCCAGAAGAGGCTGCCCAGGACAAGATTGAATATTATCAGCGCGAAGCCTGCAACGCCGAAGCTTATCCCTCCGACAAGTGCAAAGGAGATCAGAAGCATTATCAATGCACCGAAGATTGCAATTGATATTGTTGTGAACATGATGCCAAGCAGATACTCCGCCCTCGTGTAGGGGCCTGAAATGATCTGCTCGAACATGCCGTACCTCCTGTCGGACCAGAGCATACCTCCGGCGACAGCACCCGCAGTGAGCGTCTGGAATGAGATTATGCCGGGAGACAGGAAATTCATGTAGTTTATCTTTGAGGCACCGACAGGTATGCTGCTTATGAGGGAGCCGAACATGTATCCCATGAAGACGAGGTAGAGCGTGGGCATCAGCAGAAGGAAAACCATTGTTCCAGGGTCTGTGTTGACCAGTATGTTTCTCTTTGCAAGCCTGTATGAATTTACAAGATCCATCGAACCACCTAATTCTCCTGCATGCCTACAGCCTTAAGGAAGACCTCTTCGAGTGTCACGGGATGTATGTTCAGCCATTCGAGCGTGAGGCCATTCCTTCCCGCGAGCTCTATCACATGCCTGACCGTCTCCTCCGGTTCCGGGCCTATGAGCTTGTAGGGCTCGCGGGCTGACTGCGGCTTCTCCACACGCACATTCGCTATTGCCGAAAGCAGATTCTCAACCGTGCCGCCATTTTCGCCGAAGGCGACTTCCACTGTTTTCATCCCCGTGTAATTCCTCTTGAGCGCTCCCACGGTGTCATTCGCAAGCAGGACGCCCCTGTCTATGATCGCTATCCTGTTGCAGAGGTAGTCAGCCTCCTCCAGGTTATGTGTGGTGAAGAAGACAGTGAGGCCATCCTTTGCCTTCTCCCTCACCATGTCGAGTATCTTTCTTCGTGCAATTGTATCCAGGCCTACTGTTGGCTCGTCAAGGAACAGCAGGTCCATGTCATGCATGAATTCCCTGGCTACCTGGACCCTTCTCTTCTGCCCGCCGGACAGGTCCCACATTCTCTTTTTCCTCACATCTTCGAGTTCAAAGAATGAAATAAGCTCATCTATTTTCGGCGCCCTTTCCTTCCTGGGCATCCCCCACATGACGCCATAAATGTCAAGCGATTTCTCAACGGTGGTGAAGTCGAAGGATTCCTCCTGCATCACTACGCCGATTCTGCTCCTCAGCGCCTTCCCGCCGTGCCTCACGTCTGTGCCCAGGACTTTGGCAGTGCCCGACGTCGGCTTTACAAGAGTTGTGAGAACCTTTATTGTTGTTGTTTTTCCCGCCCCGTTTCTTCCAAGGAAACCGAATATCTCGCCTTTCCCTATGCTGAAGGTCACGCCGTCCAGGGCATACTGTCCTCCGCCGTAGCTGAACCTCAGCTGCTCCACTTCAACGACATTGTCCGACTGCACTTAGCTCACCAGTTCACACTTTCTGCGGTTCCTGGCCTATCTCCGCACCCTGCTCAATCCTGCAGTCTGTCTTGAACATTATCTTTCCAACGGTGCAGTCCCTGCCGACGTGAACAGACCCTGCCGTGATCTCGCCCACCGTGCAGTGATCCGCATCGACGCTGCCAGTTGCGACAAGCCTGTCCACTGACAGTCTGCCCCGCTTGCGCATGAATGGCAGAAGCAGGACAGCCCTTCCGGCTCCTTTCGTGTTGATCGAAGCGGTGTCGCAGTTCAGAGAGCCGATGCTGCCTCCTCCATCGATCTCCGCATTTGCCGCCCTTACCGAATCCGAATGCACTGATCCGGCAATATTGACAGTACCGGCAGACTCTATCTGGGCGGCCCTAATGCTCCCGCTGCACGACACTTCAGATTCCCCGTAAATCAGCTGAGCTGCCCTGCAGCTTCCAGACGAGTGAAAATTCACGCTCCTGATGCTGCCGCCTGAATCGAGAGAGCCCGAGATGCTTATGGTGGATGAGGTTATGTTACCGCCGGCGTGCACGGAGCCTGAGCAGTCAAGCGTTTCGCTGCTCACCTCGTTTGTAATTGTGGCAGAGCCCGAAATGCTTATGTGCCTTGCCTTCGCGGTCTCCACATTCGCGCTTCCGGAGAGGGAAAGCCGCTCGGATTCAAAGTGTCCGGGCGGCTCATAATTCGAGTGCTTCCCATTGCCGGCGCCTGTGCCAGAACCGCCATAGTACATGTCGAACTTGTTTTCCCTTTTCATTCAATCACGCCCTCCCGCCTCTTTCAACTGCTTGTTGATTTCAGTCAGCAGCTCCCTCACGGTCCCAATCCTTTTCCTGATAAGCTCGGTTGTTTCAGCGTCGGACAAATCATAGTACTTCGGCTTCATTCAGCATCATCCCCTGCGCTCCTGAGTGTGTCCCTTATGTTCTCCAGAAGTTCGACAACCTGGTCCATCTCCTCCAGCATCGCCCTCTGCGATGCCCGGAGGGTCCTTACGGTCTGGTCGTCGCCGGCCGACATATCGGGGACAGCCGTCGATATGCCCATGCCAACGATTCCGAGCGCTCCCGCAACCAGGAGAGAAAAGACAATCACAATTGTTCCAAGAAGCGCATCCAGTCCGTGTCCGATGGTGAACAAAACAGCCACCGGCACTCCGACGCCGATTGCGATCGAGGGCACTAGCATAAGGACCTGCTGGGATTTCCTACTCATTTTCATTCTCCTCCAGTTTTCTTATAAGAGCCGGTGTCACCCTCAATTCGAAGGGCATGACGTGGTATGTCTTCCTCTCCCTTTCATCGAAGATACCCGCAGATATCCTCCCTGTCACGAGTCCTGCACGCTCCAGCGACTCAAGGTAGAGGTGGACCAGCGGATATGACAGCTTCAGTTCCTTTGCCAGGGCGTATATGTGCTTAGGCTCCCTTTCGAGCGAGGCGAGTATCTTCACCCTGACAGGGTTGGACATCACCTTCATGAACCTCAGCAACTCCTTTGTGCTGCGTATTTCCGCCACAGCTCACCAGATGTATAAAGAAATCCTGATATATTAAACTTATTCTATCTATTGTCAGGCAGGAGGTATCAACCGATTCCCTGATGTGCTAATATACTGAAAAGCAGTTATCCGTACTCCCCGCAGCAGACAGGAAGGAGGCAATCACCGTTTGAAGGCAGGCACTGCCCCAGCATCTTCTTCGACTGTGCATGTGGTTATTTCAATGCACCTCAAGGAATACACAGGCTCAGGGAATGAAATAGATATTGATGCGGTGTCGACATTGGAGAGTCTCGCGAAGGCGCTTGACGACAGATTCCCCGGCATTTCCCACAGGTTCCTGGACGATCAGGGCAATGTGAGGAGATATGTCAATATCTTCGTGGACGGAGAGGACATCAGGGAAAAGCAGGGCACACACACGGATCTGTCCGGTGCAAGGGAGATTGTGATACTTCCGTCGGTTGCAGGAGGTTGAAAGACATGAATAAATCATCGAAAGGTGCCCGCAAGGAAGGCGAAACTCTGCTCATGGTCGGAACCAAGAAAGGAGCGTTCCTTTTCAGGTCGAAAGACGGCCGGAGAACGTGGAAGGCATCGGGCCCCTTCTTCAAGGGCATCCAGGTCTTCCACATGACGTATGACAGGCGCACAGGAGCGCTGCTTGCAGCCGTCAACTCCTACCAGTGGGGTCCGACTGTTGCAATCAGCCACGACATGGGGAAGACATGGAAGAACTGCACAAACCCTCCGCGCTTCCCGAAGGAGTCGGGACTCTCGGTGCAACAGGTATGGCACGTCGAGCCGGGGCTTGAGGACAGGCCGGATGAGATATACCTCGGAGTTGAACCCGCATGCCTCTTCGTTAGCCATGATTCGGGCGAGTCATGGGATGTGGATGCAAGCATGATGAACCACAGCACAAGGAGCAAATGGTCACCCGGAAATGGCGGTCTTTGCCTGCACACAATACTGAGCGACAGGAGAGACCATGATAAACTGCACGTGGGAATTTCAGCGGTCGGGACGCTTTATACGGAGAACAACGGCGGCTCATGGGATTTCCAGAACAAGCATGTTCTTGCAGACTTCTTCCCGGAGGCGGAGAAGTACCCGGAGTACGGGCAGTGCGTCCACAAGATTGTGAGAAGGAGTGACCGTCCAAACACGCTGTTCCAGCAGAACCACTGCGGTGTTTTCCGAAGCGATGACAACGGACGGGACTGGAAAAACATCACAAACAACCTGCCTTCGAGGTTCGGGTTCCCGATTGCCATTGACAGCGGCCCATCCCCGCGCGTCTATGTTGCACCCCTGGAGGGCGACTTTGCGCGCATACCCAAGGACGGGAGGTTCAGCGTCTGGGCAAGCGACAACAGCGGCAAGGAGTGGTTTCCCCTGAACCGCGGCATACCAAAGGTATCATACTACGATGTGCTCCGCGAGGGACTGAAGTCGGATGGCCTGGACCCTTCGGGCATATATTTCGGGACAACAACGGGGCAGCTCTATTCAAGCAGGAACAGGGGAGAGAGCTGGTCATCCGTCAGCGACGCCCTTCCCCCTGTATTCTCAGTGGAGGCAAGCGCCGCCTGAGCCTGCTGTCACACTATCTTCGAGAACACCTGGTCCACCCAGTCCACGAATTCGGGGCTCTTCCTGTCTCTTGGCCTGGGAAGCTCGATCGTCATGTCGCTGATCATCCTTCCCGGCCTCTGGCTGATGATGATCACCCTGTCTGCCATGTATACCGCCTCCTCAAGGTTATGCGTGACCATCAGCACAGCCGACGGCGGCAACTCGTCCTGATGCCACAGTGTAAGCACCTCGTCCCTGAGGCCCTGGGCAGTCAGTACATCAAGCGCGGAGAAAGGCTCATCCATGCAAAGCAGGTCCGGTCCCACTGCAAGACTCCTTGCAATGCCCACCCTCTGCTTCATCCCGCCTGATAGTTCCTTCGGATAGGCATCCTCGAAACCGTTCAGTCCAACGATGTCTATGTAACTTGATGCCCTTTTCATCCTCTCCTCCCTCGGGACGTTCTTGGCCTCAAGCCCCACGCACACGTTCTCCATCACCGTGAGCCAGGGAAACAGTGCGAAGGACTGGAATACCATGGATACCACCACATCACTGCCTCCATTCTTCGCCGTGAATGAAATTTTTCCTCCAGTTGGTTTCTCGAGTCCAGCCACCATTCTGAGGAGCGTGCTCTTCCCGGATCCGGACGGTCCCACTATGCACACAAATTCGTTGTCGTTCACGTCAAATGTTATCCCTTCCAGTATCGGAAAGGGATTGCCATTGACACTCAGCACCTTGGATAGGTTGCTTGCCCTCAGGAGCGGCACGCGGCAGCACCCCCGGTAGAATTCTTTGCCACAACAGCTCCTTCTCCTTCAGGCCGAAATGCAAGTGTCATGCTCAGCTCACACCCTCGAGTTTGTATTTCCTTTCAGCTATAGACTGCATTCTTCTCCAGAAGAGCCTGTTGATTGCAACCACAGCCACAACCATCGTCACAAGGGACAGGACAAGCAGGCCCATATTCTCCGGTGTAGAGTACGATGCCTTGTCGATGAGAGAGCCCAGGCCGATGACTGAATACGGTTTCCCGCCCGTGAGCGATGGTACATACTCCGAGACGATCAGCGCATTCCAGCCGCCGCCAAACGCAGTTATGCTCCCTGTCATCAGCGAGGGGAATATGGAAGGCAGCATCACACGCTTTACATAAAGCCATCCCCTGAGTCCGTAACTGTGTGCAGCGTCCTTGAGCTCGGATGGAATCGACTTCAGTCCTGCGGCTATGTTGAAGAAGAGATACCAAAGCATGCCTGTGACGAGAAGGAGTATTGCAGGTATGTCCAGTCCGTGAGTAATGCCTATGAGCGCAACGACGAGGAGCGGGAATATGGCGGTCGCCGGAACAGATGCGATGATCTCGGCAGCAGGCATCACGTATCTGTTGACCCTTCCGCTCCCCGTTGCGAGCACCGCCAGGGGCAGTGCGATTGCGATTGAAATGAGATAGGCGATGACGAGCCTGAGGAGCGAGAGACCAAGCGCCAGGGGGAGGATGCCTGCATTTGCCCTTCCGGACTGGGTGAAGAATGTGTATATGGTGAATGAGGCCTCGACTGCGGCGACAACAAGCAGCACGACAAGGATCAGTCCAGCGGCAATCCCTGCCGCTTTCCAGTATTTTGCAGTCCTCTTGATGAATTCAGCCATTCTATGCCCTACCAGGTTCACCTTTCCGACCACATATTCGTAGCTTTTCGAGACTGTCTTTCTTGTCTTTGGAAGAGTCGGAAACCATTCGAAGTAGGTCCTTATCGGGAAGACGTATCTTCCCTTAGGAAGCTGGTGCCCCTCCTCGATAGTGAATTCGTACCTGAATTTTTCCGCCCAGGATGATAGAGGCCTCCATATCAGTATGTCCATCAGCACTATGATGGCCACCAGCAGGAAGAATCCCTCGAGGAGCAGGCCAATATTGCCGGCACTTGCGGCGAAGTAGAGAAGGGAACCGATTCCGGGCAGCACTGTTCCGCCGCTCTGTGCAGTAATGATATACTCTGCAGGGATGAGGAAGTACCATCCTCCCGCCCATGAAAGCATGCTGTTGTAAACAAGCTTGGGGATCATCGACGGGAACAGCAGCCCCCGGAATCTCTTCCATCCTGACAGGCCGTAGACTCCTGCAGCATCCACCAGTTCTGCAGGCATCTCCCTGAGAGAATCGTAAACACCGAATGTCATGTTCCACGCCATGCTTGTGAAAATGAGGAATATGGAAGCGGACTCCCATCCGAATGCCTTGATGGGGGATATCGCAACAAAAAGGAGGATCGCAAACGGGAAGAAGCCGAGAATCGGGACCGACTGCAGAATGTCCAGAAGCGGCTGCAGGATCTTCTCAGTAGCTCTGTTTGCATACATCACATAGCCATAGACTACGGAAAACAAAACGGAGAGAATGTAGGCTGCCCCCATCCTCAGGAGGCTTCTGAAGGCGTCATACGGAATTGCGTATGCTGATAGAATTCCCTCAGTTGTGCTGAAGTACCCGGATACTGTCAGCACCGTCACCGAGAACGCAAGAAGCACTACCGCCGTCAGTCTCCTCATTGGTAATCACCATGGGCCGGTCCTTCCCCTCAATTTTGCTAGCATTATAAGTAATATCACCGTGAGTCGCAGCGTTAACCGGTTTTGTGCCCCTCGGTTCCCACCCGGGGAATCTGCCCTGTCCGCATATATATGGTCCATTGACTGCTTCATCACAGTCCCCCACACAGCTCAGCACCGGGCAGTGGATATGCCCGGGCCAACAGATGTATAATTCATGAATCATTCTCCCCTCTTTTTTCGCAATGCACAGGTGGCATGTTTCATGCTGGCAGCCGTCAGATCTGGCCTACAATACGAATTTACTTATAGCCCGGGTGTAATGATCTTTATTGGTGCCAAGGATCCGAGGCTGATGGCTCAACTTTCCTCCTAAGCAAACTGTTTTATCCCCACCACATCGGCTTTGGTCTTTGGCACTTACGTATGATGACTAAATTTGCCATGGTGGCTCTAAAGTCGGGATGGAATGTTTATTGACGTCCTCTTTGATTTCCTTCAGGATGGAGAAAGAAATCGAGAAGAAAGTTCTGGCCAGAATCAGGCCAACCGCCCAGGAATCGAACCATATCCAGAATGCTGCGTCCGAGGTTGTTTCAAGGGTAACGAGGGAGTCGTCCGGCCATGTGGCCGCTGCAGGCGGACCAATCACTCCTGTTGTCGTAGGGTCGGTTGCCAAGGGGACATACCTGAAGGAAGCCGACGTTGATGTATTCATGACGTTCCCGATGAGCACCAGCAGGGACGTCCTCGAAAGGATAGCGACGGAGATAGGCAAGAAGGTGCTGGAGCATACTGTGCTGAAGTATGCCGAACATCCGTACATAAGAGGGAAGGTGGGTGATGTGACAATCGATCTTGTGCCCTGTTACGCCATCACGGATCCGAGCATGAAAATGTCCGCAGTGGACAGGACTCCCTTCCAATCCGAGTTTGTGAACAGGCACATCCAGTCTTTCCAGAGGGACGAAGTCCGCCTGCTCAAGCGCTTTTTCAAGGGTATAGGAGTTTACGGAGCGGAGGCAAAAGTCAACGGTTTCTCCGGCTATCTTACTGAACTGCTGGTCATGACTTACGGCACGTTCATTTCTACCGTGAACGCCATCTCGAGCTGGAAGAAGGGCGAATCGGCGCTCGTGCCTGGAACCAGCCTGGGAGTCAAGCTGTCGGCGCAGGACAACCTTCTTACCATCCCCGACCCGGTGGATGCGAACAGGAATGTGGCGGCTGCCCTTGGCCCCGATTCCTTCTCGATGGCAGTGATCGCATGCCGCAGATATCTCAGGAGGCCTGATGCCCGTTTCTTTTTCCCGGCGGAACGCAGGCCTGCCACCGTCAGTGAAATAAGAAAGGCGGTTGCAAGGTCCGGCCACGGCTTTCTCCTTCTCAGCATGGAAAAGCCAGACATAGTGGATGACAACCTGTATCCGCAGCTCCAGAAGGCAAGAAGGAACATCACGGCACTGTTGGAAAGAAATGGTTTTGGTGTCAACAGGAGCCTCTTCTCGGTTGAAACCGAGGTCAAGATACTCTTCGAGTTGAGTCACAGGCAACAGCCAGGCTACTGGCTCAGGGAGGGTCCGGCTGGATGGTCAGACAACTCCTTCGCATTTGTGGAGAAGCACAGGAAGGCTGGAGGCAACATCTTTCTTGTCGACGGCACGCTCTTTTCAGAAGAAAAGAAGCCCTATTCCTCCCCGGCCCAGCTTGTGGGGGAAAGCATAGATGCACTGAGCCTCGGGGCCGATATAGACGGTGTCAAGAAGCGGATGCAGCTGGCTGCCGATGAAGATGTTGTTGTCACTGGCAACAGGGAGATACTGACAAGGCTTCTTTTCTACAGGTTCCCGTGGGAATAGTTACATATTTCACAGACGGATATTCCCGCCTATGAATTTGTTCGGAAGCGAACGGAGACCATAGACTCCCGCCAGCCCCAGCAGCCTGATGTTCTGTGCGGCACTCATGTCCGCGTCATCGGTGTGTCCACAATGAATGCATCCGAACACCTTGCCGCTGCGGCTTCGCCTGGCTGTCGAGATTGCTCCTGTTTTCCGAACTGGAGACACTGGCATATATGGCAACACTGTCCGGCAATATGGAAGGCCTCTCCTCTTCGACTGTGATTGTGCCGGTAGGCAGCTGATGCCCCTTCAGCTGACCCGCTTTCCACATGCGCCACGCGGCACGATAACCAATTCCCTCCTTCCGTGCCCAAACAGACAACTTCATACGACCACAGGGGACCATATAATTACTTAATTTTTATGATACTGAGTCAGGTGACCAGGAAATCGAACACCTGGCTCGTTGTCTGCGCTCCGCTGCCAGACTTCGCTATTATGTAGAAGGAATATGACCCTGCGGTGAAGTTCGTCCTGTATTGGAAATTGCCATCAGACACCAGTGCCATGGCTGCAGAGTAGGATGTGGAGTTGTGTGTGATTTGGACGGTTGCGGTAGCACTGCCGATTGAAAGGACGTGGGCGGTGATGTTCACCTCTCCCGGGGAAATATTCGGCGTTGTATTGAGGGGCACCCTAACCCATGTTCCGCCTGCGAGCTGGTACATCTGGACGGCATTCGGTCCGCTGATTGCAGGCGGGGTCGCCGACGCAAACGGTGGATTGAGGAGGAGTATCCAGAGCGCCATTGCCGTCACGAAGTAGGTACCGCCCTTGTAGAGGTAGTCCTTTCTCTGATACTTTGAAATGTCGATCTTGAGCGCCCTGAAGAGCAGTTTGAACAGCCCGTATGTCATCGCAACTATAATCACGAAGCCGAGGATGCTGCTGACATATATTGTGGCTGCAGCTGCAGCCGCTCCAATCAGGATGCCGAAGATGGTTGTGATGATGACCACCTTGCTGTCGGCTAGATCCTTCTCAATGAACTCCTTTTCATTGAATTCGGGTGGGACGAAGTCAATTTCGTCTTCGACCTTCTTTTTCTTGGCCACGATATCCCCTTACTGTATTTAGACTAAAAACGTTTCTCAAGTCCAACTCTCTGATGCCATCTGTCCAGTCGGGCTCGCACGATTCCGGGGACCTCCCCCCTGCCCTGTTTAAATACCCGCTGTCAGTCATCAACATTGTGGAAGAAGCGGAACTCATATCAGAGAGGAATGAAGAATCGGATGATTGCAGCTGGGAGGATATCTACCGACTCTACGGCTGCAGTCCCGTATTCGCCTGACTATTATCGTGCAACCCATCCCCGCGGCCTGGTCTCCTCCGGGCCGCTTTTTTATTTGTTCCTCTCGTGGGAGATCGCTGCTTCCAGCCGCCTGCGTGTCGGAAGCCCCCTGATGCCACCCTTCTTCGTGCATTTCAGCGCCGCATTCATTGATGCATATTTCATGGATGATGCGAAGTCATACCCTGAAAGCAGCCCGCAAAGGAAACCGGCATCATACGCATCACCGGCACCTGTCGCATCAACTGCCTTCACTTGATAGCTTCGCTGCGTGACTTTGCGCCCCACGTTGATGCCGTACGACCCCCTGGCGCCTGCTTTTACGATCACCGTGCCAAAACCCTCGTCGCGGAGCTGGCGGGCGATGGATTTTTCATCATCGCTTCCCCCGTGTAACAGGTGCCAGTCCTCCGTCGAAACAATGATAATATCAACAAGACCCGCAACCTCCCTCAGCGCGTTCAGCGCCCTGCGCCTGTTCCAGAGTCTTGGCCTGAAGTTGACATCGTAGCTGACTGTGACACCCGCATCATGCGCCCTTCTCGCAGCCTCCCTTGCGCTTCTTCTCGCCTCGTTTCCTATCGCCTGCGCGATGCCGCTGAAATGGAAGAAATCCCCTTTTTCCACTATTTCAAGCTGCCTCGAGGTTAAGCTCAGACTGCTTGCGCTGCTTCCTTTCCTGTAGTATGTGAAGACGTGTTCACCCTTTCCAAGCAGTGTAATGAAGTATATCCCCGTGAAACCGCCGCGACTCACAGACAATCCGTCTGTGTTGATCCCCTCCTGTTTCAGGTGATCGAGTAGATTGTGGCCGAAATAGTCGTCTCCCACCGCACCTATTATTGACGAAGGCGCCCCAAGCCGGGCCGCCGAAACAGCTACATTAACGGCATCGCCGCTGAAACTGAGTTCATATCTTCCCTCCCCTGCATCTGAAAATTCGGCCATGGGCTCACCCATGGCAACAATGCCCGTGCCCTTCCCTGCTTCTCTTTTCATGAATCCTATTCGGCGCGGAGACCGCCGTTTTCAGACGGTGGAGGAGCGCCGCCTCCCTTGGCCGCCTCCCTTGTGTACGTGGTTCTTGGTCCGCGACATATTTCGCAGTGGTCTCCGCTGAGATGTGCCCAACGGTTCCGGTGTAATACAATGGCAACCATATATGCCCTTTGCGAAATACTTTCCTGAATTCAGGATGTGTGCCAAACTACATCCTTGTGAATATTCCTTTCAATGTCTTGACCATGGCGACAGGTGCGCAGCAGGCAGGCATTGTGCCAACAGGCCAATAGCAGCGGACCTGTCAGACTGCAAGCCACCGATTTCAATCGATGTTGGTTGACGTCGGCAAGAAATGGCGCTGCATTTTAAAAGACGGCGCCTACCTCTTCCTGGGCTGGGCGACTTTCTTGTGTATGAATCTGGCGGCAGGATTCTTGAACCTCTCCTCCGTCAGGAAATCTCCCCTTTCGTGATAGCCCCTTTCCTCCCAGTATCCGTCCCTGTATTCATTCGTCAGTTCCACAGCATTCACCCACTTCGCACTCTTCCAGCCGTAGAGACTTGGCACGACGAGCCTCGCCGGGCCACCCTGTTCTTCACTCAGTTTGCTGCCGTTGAGCCTCAAGGCAAGAAACGCGTCAGCCATGTTCTCCAGCGGCACCACTGTCGTGTACCCGTCAAGCGAATAGGCGAATGCGAACACTGCATCCCCGAGCACACCCGCCTTTTCGAAGAGACTTGAAAACGGGACACCGCCCCAGGTGCAGTCCCTGATGCTCCACTTCGTCACGCAATGAAAGTCCGAGTGAAGCTCTCCCGTAGCCATTGACTGCAAATCACCGTATGCAATGGAAAGCTTTCTCTCGACTCTGCCGAACAGTTCAAAGCTGTAGTTCTCTTCGGCTACTTCCGGCACTCCATTTATGGTGTATATGACGAACCTGTGTCCCCAGAATTGACCGGGCGGAAGCCCTGACATGCCTGACAACTAGACAAATCAAAGATATATTGTTAGCGCACTCCGCCCTGCATTCGTCAGAATACCTCGGAGCCGGAGTGCACAACTATGCCTTTCCCCGTGATGCTGTACGGCCTGATCCTTCTCGAGTGGGGGATGCCCCTCATCTTCACGATCCTGATTGTCAGCTGCTGCTCAGACGCATCGCTTGACTCGACAGACTGCAACAGTATTACACCGTCTGCCGTGTATTCAACCATTCCGTCCCTGGATGATGTTGGATGGTTTTCGTTAACTTCGGAGGTGAGCAGCCCTCCTGCGCCGCTCTCCCGGATCAGCCTGCACAGGTTGAACAGCCCGCTCCTTTTCTCGCTGTCCGTCTCATAAAGCATCGAGAGAAGGGAGACGGAGTCGATGACGACCCTCGATGCACCGAACTGCTTTATGAAGTCCGGAAGTTCGCTCCTTATCCTTTCCACCGAGGTCCTGGCATTCGTCGGCTCGAGCCTAACCAGAACAAGGTTCTTGGCGTCAAGGTGCGGCTGCAGTTCCCAGCCGTATGATCTTGCATTCCTGAGTATCGAGTTTTCGTCTTCCTCCAGCGATATGAAGATGCATTTCTCCCCCTTCTGAAGCCCCCTCAGGAGAAACTGCATGCTCATTGTTGTCTTGCCTGTGCCGAACGAGCCAAGGACAACTACAATCGTTCCCGGCGGAAATCCCCCGCCAAGCATATCATCCAATCCAGAGATGCCTGTTTCAAGCGCGCTGCCTGCTTCCATCATATCCTCTCCGTGTCAATAACAACGAGACCGCTCTGGGATGTGAGTGTGGTTGCGAAGCGGGCGATCCTCTGTTCGTCCAGGTGCGGCATCAGGCTGACAAACTTCGCAATGTAGATGTAACGCTGCCTCTTGCTGCTCGTGGTATGCCTGCTCCACTCGAAGACAAGCACGCCGTCGACGCTGTCAATGATCATCTGCTCCTTCCTTTTCTCGAGTATGCCCTCGGTCAGAAGAAGGTAGATCACTCCCTTCCATTTTTTTGCCATCCTCTGCATTCCGCGCAGCATTGAAACAATGTCCATCAGTTCAACCGATTCGCTTACGACGAGGTCTGTAAGCGAGTCCACAATAACCAGGCTTGACTGGGCATTCTCCTCCAGGAAGCTGACGAATGAGTTGATCACATCGCCCTTCCTGTTGAGGAGCAGATTCTTGCCGTCCCCGACCCATGAGGGAGGCACTACCGACTTGTCGAAATAGAACTGTGAAAGATCGGTGAACTGGACGTGCCTCCCGAACGCGGAGTAGAAGTCGTCATTGAATGAGAAGAGTATCTCCTGCATTATCTCCTCCCTGGGCTTGAAGAACGTAGCGTAGTGTATGCTGTCCGGCAGCTTGCCTTCCGCGGCCCTGTCACCCATCAGAAATGCGATAGATTCGGGCCTGTCCTTTGCCATGGATATCTTTGCCGCCGAAGTATAGGCAAACTCGGTAAAACCGCTCCCGACATCTCCAAGAAGAAGGACCACCGAGCCCGGGGGGAGACCCCCGCCAAGTATTGAATCAAAGTCAGCGACCCCGGTTGGAATCCTCTGACCACGTGCACCCGATCCCATGACGGTTAATGCATCAAGCCATTCAATAAGCTTTTCCGGCCGGGTCAAAATCATTCAGGGAAACTGGAGCATCACGTTTATTAGCCGTTGAAGAGACTTCAATTTGTCATAAAATCAAACTGTGTATTAAGGAGTAGGACATACTGACTTGGTGAGCTCCAGTGGCCGGCAATTACTTCGGTAGCATGAAACTGGGCAAACAGCTCGCTGATAAGGCGAGGGAGGTTGCCCAGGAAAAGGAGGAGGCGGAATCCAGGCTTAACGACCTGGAGAAAAGGATAGCATTAGCGAAGACGCTTGGCCTCCCTGTCGATTCTTTTGAAATCAGCCTCAAGAAGGCAAGGGAATTCTATGAGAGGAGGGAATACAAGGACTGCATCTCAACGGCCATCCAGACAGCGGAAGCACTGAAGGTCGATGTTGACAAGATGTTCTCGTCCAGAATGGATTCCACGTCAAGCATGATGCATTTCCTGTCAGAAAGGGGTTCCGATGTGTCGCCGCTGCAGTCCGCTCTTGACTCAGTCCGGAAACTCCTCAATGAGGGGAAGTACGAAGAAGCGGAAGCATCTCTCACAACCATCTGGCACAAGGAGGAGAAGACGCTTGCGGAAATGTTTTCGCACGAATTCTCTGCGGTGCAGAAGGCCATGATTGCCGCAAGGACCTACTGCGGTGAAGTGGAAGGGGTCGACAGGGCCCTCACTGAAGCAAGGAACGAGATCACAGCAAACAATGTGGGGAGTGCATTCAAGCTGCTGGAGCAGGCCAATGGGCTCATCACAAGGCAGATCAGGACGAAGGTGGATGAGGAAGTCAAGAGGCTTTCGCAGAAGATAGAGCTTTCCAAGCTGTTTGGCCTCGGCATCGGCCCTTACAGGGAGAAACTCGAGCAGATAAGGTCCAGTCCATCCGCTCAGAAATTCACTGAAATGCAGCATGTCATTGATTCGCTTGACAGCGAGCTTGACAGGAGGCTCAAGCGCGCGTTCGAGATAAGACTCAAAACGATCAGATCGGACCTTGGTGACAGGACACTGCCCCCGAGTATAACCTCGATCGCCTCCACATCACTCAAGGATGTAGAGCTGAAGGTCGAGTCAAGCGATTTCGAGGCCGGCCTCACAGAACTCAAGGACCTCGAGTCAAGACTCGAGAAAGCGAAGTACGACTACATAGCGAGGATACTTTTCAACGGGAAGAAATACATAACGCTTGCACTCGGGAACGGCCTGGATCTGGCTCCTGTAAACAAGCACCTCAACGATGTAAGGGAACTGATGAAGAAGAGGCGCTACAGGGAGGCTGTGGAGGCGGCAGAACTGGCCAATCAGGAAGCAATGCGCCTTTCCACACTTACAACAGATGCGGAAGACGTGATGAAGAAGCTTGATTCCGAATTCCAGGCAGTTGTAACGCTCGTTTCAAATTCGGTTGACATAAGCATAAGGTACGCCGAAGCGAAGCGGAAGTATGAAAACAAGGAGTTTGAGTCCTTCACCGCCGACGCAAGGTCGCTGCTGAAGGACATGGACGTCCTTCTTGAGAATTTTGCAACCGGCCAGATAGATGCGCTCGACAGGGGCATAGGCGCTCTCGAGTACCTCGGCGGAGAGACGCTGGACCTGAACAAGAAGCTTGGTTCCGCCGTATCGCTGGTAAAGAACACCGAATTTGCAAAATCACTCACTGTCAGCGCGGATATAGAGAGGGATGTGGAAAACAGGCTCAAGGAGCTTGAGCAGACATGGTCCCTGAAGGCTAAGACATCTGTTGATTCCAGCAAGGGCCTGATGAAGGAAAGGCTGGGCAAGATGCTTTATGCGGTGACGCAGTTCGAGGCCAAGGGAGAGAGCTACCGTTCTGCCTCCGTCGCAAAGGATATTGTGGACTGGGCATTCAACGGCAACGTTTACAGGGTCCGTTCACTAATACAGAGGGCAAAAAGGCTTCTCACAGTTGTTCCAGAGGTCAACAGCAGCTCCGCGGTCAACATGCTTGAGGCCGCAGAGCGAAACGCGGAGATGGACACTGAATCTGCATTGAACACCGCGGGCGAGGCACACGACATACTCTACAACCTGCTGAATGACTACTTCGTCAAGGAGATGTCCTCACTGATGGATATGGTCTCGACTTGCAGGCGCAAGCGGGTGGAGATAGGCTACGGCTATACGCTGATCGGGAGGGCAAGGGCGGCGCTCAAGTTTGAGGATTTCGAGGCTGCCTCAAGAATGGTATCCGTCGCAAGGGAAGAGATACAGAAGAGACTTAGACAGGTGGAAGACATCGAGGCGGACCTCTCGAAGGCGGATCGGCTGCTCGTCGAGGCGAGAAAGAGCAGCATGGGTGTTGAAGACATACAGAAGCTTCTGCTTGAAGCAAAAGCATCGCTCAAGAGATACGATTACGTCCAGGCGAAGAGGGAGATATCGCAGGCGCTGTTGCTTGAAGAGAAGGGCATGGCACCCAACCTTGCAGGGAAGGAAATACTTGAGGTCAAGGCGGTTCTTGCAGTTGGGCGTGAAATGGGACTGGCACAGGATCAGCTTGAGAAGCAGAAGGATGATCTGCTTGAGCTGATGAAGGAGCGAAAGCACTATGAGGCGCTGACTGGCGCGAGATCGCTGCTGAAGGAAACGTCCTCAGCGGTCGCCTCGTCGCTAAATGAGATGCTGATCGGCATTGCGGCCGAAAGTGCAAAGGCGGAGATCGACGGGCTGGACGTTACCATCGTGGAATCCAGGCTCGAAAGGGCCAAGGGCTTCCTCGCATCGGGCCACTTTGAGCAGTGCTTCAACAGCCTGAAACTTGCCAGGGATGAGCTTGGGCTTGTCAAGAACTCCGTGAATGAAGCAATTTCACTGATAGAAAAAGCGGATGCCTTTGTTATCAAACTCGATGAGCTTAACCTGCTCGACTCGGGAACGGCGAACCTGTTGAGACAGTCAAAGAACCTTCTCAAGAACGACCAGCATCTTCTTGCAATGCAGACGGCGCAGAAGTGCATCGAGGCGTGCAGCGACAGGCTCTCATCCAAGGGCTCGCAGCTGCTTGAGAAATACACTCATCAGATTTATTCAAGCATAGGTAACGACGAACACGAGGGAGTCTCGGCAAGAGTGAATGAAGCAACTTCCCTGGTCGCCAAGGGAAACGACGAGGCGGCGGATGCGCTCATACTCCTGAAGAATATGGCAGAAAGGCTTGCACTCCAGGAGGAAATGGCCAGGCGAACTCTTGAGGTGCTCAACAAGAGGTCTTCGGCGCTGCTCGAAAAAGGCATCGCCTCCGGAGAGCTCAACACGCGCATCAGGTCAATCTCGGAACTTCTCGACTCGAAGAACTTCAGGTCTGTCGTAGAAAAAGGCATAGAGGTCGAACAGCTCATCGAGGAGATAGCGAAAGAGGGAGAGAAGGCCAAGCAGAAGATGTCAACTCTCGAGGACAAGCTCGCAAGGTTTGAGGAAATGGGCCTGCCGATGGAAGGCTGCACTGCAATGGCCCGCGATGCACTGGAACTCGTATCTACCGGAAGCACGCTTGAGGGAATGGCAAAGATACGGGCATGCGACGAGGCAGCCGACAGGATGCTTCACGAGGCATGCATATCAAAGGTGGCTGCCGTCGAATCTGCCGAAGAAGCGGCAGGCAGGCTCAGCCTCTCAACGGGTGAGGAAAGGAAGACGGAATTTGACGGAATGATTGCGTCCGGAGACGCTGCGGGCGCATACCTTCTCGCCGAGCGGCGTTACAACGAGATCGCCCCGCTTGTCACAAGCACCCTGAGATCCAGATTCGAGGGCATAGTGGGCGGTGACGGTCTTTCGAAGAATTTCTCCGAGGGCCTCAGGCGCGAGTTCGAGGAGACGATTGCCGCGCAGCGTTTTTCAGAGTGCCTCGACTTCATATCGAAAGCGGAGGCGGACATCGCATCGAAGTCTGCCCTCATGCTTGAAATGAACAACCTTTCAAGACAGTTCAGCGACGTTTCGGGAGAACTGAGGAAGACGGGCATCAATGTGCGGTCATTTGACCTGCGCTTCAGGAGCCTGTCCCAGGATGTGAGCGAGAAGGGCATCGAGGACCTCAAGAAACTCATGGACGACATGAAAAGGATGAAGGCTGAATTCTCACCAAGGCTGCTGATCGACGGCGACAGAAGCAAGTGGGGACCGCAGGTCACTGTCAGGAACGAGGGAAAGGTAGTCGCCCTCAGCACATCATTGAGCATAAAGGGCGGCGGCATTAACAAGGCCGAAAACCTCGGGAATCTCAAGCCGGGCGAAAGCAGGACAATGAACCTGCCTGCGACACTTCACGGTGAAGTGGTCGCGCTTGCCGCGGCAAGCAGCCCGATCGACGGCAGCTCAATCTCCTCCTCGAAGAACTTCACTCTGGAAGGCAGCTCTATCATGCAGGTGCTCCAGTGCCGTTTCTGCCGTGGCAGGATAAAGGAGAAGGCGAAGGTGCACGAGTGCGCGTGCGGCCTGACTTACCACGAGCAGTGCGCAGCCCGCCAGGGAACATGCGAATGCGGCAGGGAACTGCACCTTTGAGCTTGCTGCCCTTCACCGTTCTGTAACGCTTCCTGAATAATAGGGGTGGATTGTTATCATCCTCCTCCACAGCTCATCAAGGTCCATCGGCTTCAGGTCGTCCAGCATGAACCGTGCAAGCTCAAACGCCTCTGCTTCCGAAGCGGATGCCTCTGCCGGCAGAGGTCCGAAAGTCCTGGTGTCAACATCGTCCCCGAGCACGTGCTTGAATATGTAGCCGGCCCTTAACGCGTGGAAGGGACTCGTTGCAACGATGACCTTCCCGTGCTCCATCCTTTCGACCAGTCTACCGGCGAAATATGCGTTCCCTATCGTGTCGATGCTCCTTTTCTCAAGAACGAACGGAATCGGGATATGGGGAAACTCCATGCGGGCCATCCTGTCCATGAGCTCCGCTTCGCTTTCCTTCCCTGCAGTCACTCCTCCGGAGAATACAATGCAGAGCGCATCCTCCTGCTGTGCAAGCGGAACCCCGAACCTCACCCTCTTCACCATCTCCACGGACGGCATGCCCTCAACGGGCCTGTCTCCGAGTATGACCACGACTGGTCTGGCCACTTTCAACGCCAGTCCTCATGCCGGCCGTACAATCCGCCGGGCCACATATCGCTCACCTGACAAACTGGGCGGGCGAACGCATGAGCTCATGGGCCTTCTTGCTCATCGAATCCACAAAGTCCTCGTCCTTGATGGACTCGAGATTGATTTCAAGGTTCTCATAGGCTCCCTTCCTGGCTGCATCTGCCAGTATCCCCCCCACCACGGCATCTGACCTGCTGTTCTTGTTACCGTTCTCGGCCATGAACTTGGCCATGGACTCAAGCTCGGTGCAGTGCATCATTATCTCGAGCGGAACTTCGGTCGCCTTCTTCAGTGCTGCCTGTACCTTTTCGTATCTCTTCAGTTTCTGCAGTTCGGTGCTTTTCCGGAGGGAGAGTGCCTTGATCACGCCTTCGAAACTCCTTGCATCCCTGTCAGAGCACCTAAGGAGTGCAAGCGATATATTGCCCGCCTGCTGCCTTATTTCGCGCACCTGCCTGGCAATATCCCTGTATGCATCCTTTCCCAGAGTCAGGTTGCAGTCCATGACAATCAGCGAAGCTGCAATCGAGCCGACGAGTGCAGACGCTGAACCGCCTCCCGGCGTGGGCGAGGATGAACTCAGTTCCTTCAGGAAATCCCTTATTTTTTCTTCAGAGTATGTCATCATTCCACCATTCTTGAAAGAAGCATATCCAGTAACTTCCCTTCCATAATCTGGCTGCGATCGAAATCAATCAGCTTAAGTCTTTGCACCGCCACCTCTGAAATTGCACTGACAGGCAGAAGTCCGACCACCTCGCTGCCGGCAACAGACACGCCTTCCCGGCGCGCCTCCTCCGTGACCCTGTCAAAAGCGGCCACCGGCCCTGTCTTGGAGAGGTCTGTCAGGTTCATCGAAACCTGTGCCATCCTCCTTTTCTCGATGTAGAAGCCCAGCGCCTTTACTCCTGGCATTCCGCCGTCCCTCTCCCTTACCCTGCCTGCAATCCTCTTTGCCACCGCCACATCCTCCGTTGAGAGGTAGACGTTGTAGGCCACGAGCAGCGGCCTGGCGCCCACAACGGTTGCACCCGCGGTCGGATGCAATTCAGCCCTGCCGTAGTCAGGCTTCCTTTCCTCTGTGTGAATTGCCTCTTTCAGCCCCTCGTACTCCCCTTTCCTGATGTCTGAAAGGCTTCTTCTATCGGGCCTGGTCGCAGACCTTTCGTACAGATAGGTCGGTATGTTCAGCTCATCGGATATCTTCCTGGCAAGTTCCTTTGAAAGTTTCACGCATTCATCCATCTCGATGCCGGACAGCGGTATGAGCGGTATTACATCGGTTGCACCTATCCTGGGATGCTCCCCGCTGTGGCTGTTCATGTCGATGAGCTCGGAAGCTTTTCTGCATGCTCTGAATGCGGCCCGTACAACCTCTTCAGGCGTCCCCGCAAAGGAGAGGACAGATCTGTTGTGGTCGGCATCCATCTCGGACCCGAGGAAGACAACTCCCCTGCTTTCCATTATCTCTCGGGCTATTTTCTCGACAACATCGTGATTCCGGCCCTCGCTGAAATTAGGAACGCATTCCACGAGCTGCGCCATGGTTACCTTCCTATTCCGTACCTGCTTAAAACACTATTCGGTTTCAGCCAGCGCTGAAGCACGCCATCCCTCGCTCAGGAGCTTCCTTCCTTCCCCTTCCAGGCAATTGGTGTGACCGCAACCGGGACCATCGAGAGCACCTTTTTCCTGACATTCTGGACAAGCGAGCTCACCTCTTTCGCTTCGTACTTTTCAAGCTCGCCCCTGTCCGCAAGCCTTGCGATTGCGGGGTCGAACGGTATCTCGCCCACAATCTCAAGGTTGTGCAGCATCTCCGCTTCCCTGCCCTCGTCCCTGGGATAAAGGTCTATCCTCTCGCCGCAGTGCGGACACTTCAGGTAGCTCATGTTTTCCACCAGGCCTATCACCGGGACCTTTGTTACCTTGGCCATATCCAGCGCCTTTTCCACAATCATGTGTGCCAGGGACTGCGGTGTGGTTACAACAAGTATGCCATCCAGCGGAACGGACTGGAAAACTGTCAGCTGTGCATCGCTTGTGCCTGGCGGAAGGTCAAGCAGCAGGAAGTGAAGGTCACCCCAGTCGGTCTGGCCGTACATCTGCACTATGGCCCTCGTGACAAGGGGGCCCCTCCATATGACCGCCTGCGTCTGCTTTTCGAGTATGAGGTTCATTGAAATCAGCTTGATACCGGCCTTGGTTGTCACTGGAATCAGCATCTTGTCGTTTGCTCCCGCCCTTTCATTGACGCCGAGTATCTTGGCCATGCTCGGGCCCGTGATGTCTGCATCGAGCACGCCCACCTTGAACCCCTCTCTGGCAAGCTCGTTGGCTATGACGGCAGTAGTGAGAGACTTTCCCACTCCACCCTTTCCGGACGCGATGCCTATGATGTGCTGAATCTGCATCTTTCCGTATCTGTAGATGCCCGGGGCGATCTCGGTGGCGTCCTTCGGCTTGTTTTCGTTCCTCCGTCTCCTCAGATCCTCGGACAGTGCGGACTGTTCCTCCTTCGTCATGACGCCGAGTTTGAGATTCACATTCCTGATTGCGGGATTTGCAAGAAGAATCGTCCTGACATCGGACTCAATCGTCTTCTGCAGGGGGCAGCCCTGTACGGTCAGGACAACCTCGAGAGAGACGTCCGAACCTCTTACTTCAACATTCCGCACCATGTTAAGTTCTACTATGCTAAGGCCGATTTCCGGATCCCTTACCGGTTTCAGTAGTTCGACAACCTCTTTCTTGTCCAGAACAATACGCTCCTCATGTCAGGGCAGCTTTCACGCAGCCTACGTGCAACATCATTAGCCGCCTCATAGTGCGGCAGTCGCGGCCCGGACGGATGCCTGTTCGTACCTTTGCTGATTATTTTAGGCTTGCCATTTCGCCTGCGCTGAAAGCACGCTCCCCCGGACTCAACGCTCCATATCCACAAACGCAACCTTCTCCAGGACAGCTTCCCTTACAACATCGACGTCCACCGAATCAATTCCGAGCAGCCCGGCACCCGCCGCTTTCGACTTCGTCAGCTCTATGAGCGAGTCTTCCCGCTTGAGCCCAAGCGACTTGAGCACCTTCGAGACATCCTTCTCGCCTGCAGGAGGCGTTGTGATCACGACAAGCTCATTCTCGCCGTCAATCTTCACAAGAGAGAGTGCCCTCGAAAGCTGACCGCTGCAGCCAAGGTAGAGGGCGATTTCAGTCATTATGTCCTCCGATGCACTCGTCCCCCTTCTCAGGGCCCTTTCCGCGTGAAGGCAGGCGGAGATAAGATGGGCCCTTCCGAACACGATCTCTGCCCTGACAGGCTGCGATCTGTATCCCGCAGCGGTGAACGCGGCCATTATGTCCTGCGCCCTCACCTCTCCCTCAGATTTGCACCCGATGAACCCGAATGCACCGGCTCCTTCATCCTTCTTCATCGAAAAACCAGTCCTTCGGTATCGCTGTTCCCTCGGCCACGGGTTCGATTGTCTTTCTAGTCCTTCTTGACTGCTCGATGAGCGACCGGGCAAGCTGCCGGCCAATCCCCGGGACAGCAACGAGGGCATCTTCAGTAGCTGCGGAAATGTCCCTTCTTGTCCTGAACCCGTGGGTGAAGAGGGCAATCGCCCTGACTCGCCCTATGCCTCTCAGAGAGGCAATATCCAGCAGGCGCTCGCTGACGCCCTTTTCGACACGCATCGCGATGTGCCCTATGCTCTTTGAACACTCCAGCCCATCCAGCTGAGCCAGTTCTTCGGCGCTGTACAGAAGCCATGTGGCAGTCTCCGCCTTGTTTCTCAGATCTCCGGGATAGATGCCGTAATCTGCGAGGATACTGTCCTCCCTCTCCTCGCTTATCCAGTCCTTCAGCATCAGCGCAGTCTTGAGCTCAGACAGGTAGAGCTCCTCGTCCTCCGCCTCGTCCAGGGTGAGTATGAGTTCATCTCGCCTGTTTTCGGCCGCATCCAGCAGCTTCTCCGTATCGGAGTTCCTCGAGTAGAGTGGTATCATGTCCGGCGTGTTGCAGATCGCCTGGAGGAGCCCGAGCTCCTTACCCTGCTTGAATCTCTCCACCGCCTCCCTGATCATGATGGCTGTCTTGGGGTCTATATACAGGTCCGAAACCCTCTTCCCGTACACCGTTGCCCTGAACTGTTCCCCGTCGCCTGAAATCATCCCGTTGTCCTGCAAGTACCTGAGCATGCCGACAGCGCTGCGCTCCAGCGTTTCCACATCGAACTGGTAGGCATAGAATGTAAGGGACAGGAATTTCCTCAGTTCTCTCATATTGTTTGCGATCCTTGTGGCCACCGCAGAAAGGACGTGGTTCCTCAGAGACCTCTCGTTTCCTATCTGGGAGTTTATCTTCTCCGCTTCGCCTAGAAGGTATTCCTCCAGCACAAAGGAGGCCATTTCGCTGTTCTTTGCAACAACAATTGCCTCACCGTAATCGTCATACCTGGGCCTGCCTGCCCTGCCGCACATCTGCTTGACTTCAACCACCGGGATCAGCGTGTTGCCCATGTGTGAGTCATATCTGTAGAGATCACGCACAATCACCGTCCTCGCTGGAAGGTTGATCCCCGCGGCCAGGGTGGGTGTCGCAAAGAGGCATTTCACCTTCTTCTGCTTGAACAGCCTCTCCACCTTCTGTCTCTGTGCATTCGTGAGGCCCGCATGATGGAACGCTATGCCTGCCCTGAGGCAGTCATTCAGTATTCCCCTGACTGCTCCTGTTTCCTCCATGTCATCTTCTATTTCCTCCTCGGACGGCAGCTCCTTCTCATTCATTGCCTTGAGGGCCGCCGCCATGAGATGCCTGTACTTCAGCGCAGCACTCTCGGTGTTCTTCCTCGTGTTGACAAATACAAGAGACTGCCCCCCGCCGGCAATGGACTCATATATCAGTGACCAGAGATCCTCCCCATCCCTCTTCCTTATCTTTCTCCTCTCATTATCTGTGAAGAATATTTCCGAATCACTGTACACTCCCTCCCTGAGCTTCACCGGTCTCCAATCGCTTGAATAGTGCTCAGCGTCGAGCCATTCGGCTATTTCTTTTGAATTCTTGATAGTCGCGCTCAGGCCCACAACCTGTATGTTTGGTGCGATGGTCCTCAGTCTCGTGATGACCATTTCAAGCGTGGGACCCCTGTCCGGCTCGTTTATGAGGTGTATCTCGTCCACAACGACGACCGACAGCTTTGATATCCATACTGCACCGTGCCTGAGGAGGGAGTCCGCCTTCTCGCTGGTGGCGACAATTATGTCGTACCTTCCAAGCCTTTCCCCCGTGGAATCGTAGTCCCCCGTGGATATCGCCACCTTAATTCCAAGCGGTTCGAATGCCTTCAGTTCCTCGTATTTCTCCGACGCAAGGGCCCTCAGCGGCACAATATACATGCCTTTCTGCCCTAGCCGGGCAGCCCTGAGCAGAGCCATGTAGCCTATCAGCGACTTTCCGCTCGCCGTCGGAACAGCAACCACGACGTTCCTGCCCTGCAGGACGGATGGTACTGTGGCGGACTGGGTAGGATAGAGTTTGTCAATGCCCTGCTCCTTCAGCTTGGCAACTATGTCCGCATCGATCTGCAGTTCTTCGACGAGCATCATTACAACAGCATTATACGCAAGTACTTAACTCGTTCTTGGACCCCTGCGCTGCACATTCCAGCGCTGTCTGGCACCCATGCTGATTCGTAAACACCTGCTATCCGGACCGCCACTAATCCCAAAAGCCTTATTTAGCAACGACACGTATATTTCAAAAAGAGCTGAACTATTTGGCGGATTCCAACAACGTTATTGCTGAGGAGAAGGTCCCGGAGGAGCCTGCGGATGCAGACACCTGGATTGTAACTCAGAATTTCTCCAATACGGGTGAAATCAGCATACCTCCTCACCTGGCAGATCAGGTTATCGGCCAGGATGAGGCTGTGAGGGTGGTAAGGAAGGCGGCCGAGCAGAAGAGGCATGTCATGCTCATCGGCGAGCCTGGCACAGGCAAATCGATGCTTGCCCGTTCAATGACAGAGTTCCTGCCGAAGAGCGAGCTGCAGGATGTCATCGCGTATCACAATTCAGACGACCCCAATGAGCCAAAGATACGTGTCGTTCCTGTGGGTAAGGGAAGGGAGATCGTAAACGCTCAGAGGGCCGAGATGCTTCAGAGGCGGCAGCAGAAGGCATCCGTTTACTGGATGCTCGTTGTGATGATTATAGTGGCGTCCGTTGCAATCTTCTTAATAGATCATGCCGACCCATCAATACTGCTTTTCGGCATCATAGGTGCCATTTTCATCTACTTCCTCATGCGCTACACCGGCCAGCGTCAGGAAAGCATAATGGTACCGAAGCTTCTCATCGGGCACAGTCCGGATGAGATGCCTCCCTTCATTGATGCAACAGGCGCGCACGCTGGTGCACTTCTTGGCGATGTGAAGCACGACCCGTTCCAGAGTGGAGGACTCGAGACGCCAGCCCATGAAAGGCTGGAGGTAGGCGCCATACACAAGGCGAACAAGGGTGTTCTTTTCATAGATGAGATAAACCTGCTCAGGACAGAGTCGCAGCAGAGCCTGCTCACTGCGCTGCAGGAGGGCAGGTTCTCTATACTGGGCCAGAGTGAAAGGAGCTCTGGCGCAATGGTGAAGAGCGAACCGGTGCCGTGCGAATTCATACTAGTCGCTGCAGGAAACCTTGATGCGCTTCAGGGTATGCATCCGGCGCTGAGATCGAGGATCAGGGGCTACGGTTATGAAATCTACATGAACACGACAATGCCAGACACAAACCTGAACAGGGAGAAGCTTGTCCGCTTTGTGGCCCAGGAGGTCGTGAAGGACAAGAAGATACCTCACTTTGACAAATTCGCCGTTTCTGAGATTTTGAAGGAAGCACAGAGGCGTGCAGGCAGAAAGGGAAGGCTCACGCTCAGGCTCAGGGAGCTTGGCGGTCTCGTCAGGGTAGCAGGGGACATTGCAAGGGAAGAGAGCTCGGACCTTGTCAGGAACGAGCATGTCCTGAAGGCAAAGAAGATTGCAAGATCCCTCGAGCAGCAGGTCGCCGACAGGTATATCCAGAGGAGAAAGGAGTACAACACAATCTCCACAGGCGGCAATCTTGTTGGCACTGTTAATGGACTTGCGGCCCTCGGTGCGGACACGGGCATGTCCGAATTCTCAGGCATTGTCCTGCCGATAGTTGCCGAGGTCACCCCCGCCCATACCAAGTCGGGCGGGAGGGTTGTTGCAACCGGGAAGCTGGGCGACATAGCGAAAGAGGCAGTGGACAACGTTTCAGCAATTATCAAGAAATACTCTGGCGAGGACATAAGCAACCACGACATACACATCCAGTTCATCGGAACCTACGAGGGTGTCGAAGGGGATAGCGCTTCCATCTCAATAGCCACAGCAGTGATAAGCGCCTTCGAGAACATACCGGTCGACCAGACTATTGCCATGACAGGCAGTCTTAGCGTCAGGGGCGACGTCCTGCCGGTCGGCGGTGTAACGGCAAAGACGGAGGCGGCAGCCGAGACAGGTCTCAGGGAAGTGATTGTTCCACAGGACAATCTTGGTGACATAATCCTCGACCCCAAGTATGCAGGCAAGATCAAGATTTTCCCGGTCAGGACACTTCTCGACGTCCTCAGGGAGGCGCTTGTGCCAGGGGCCGAGAAGGACAGGCTTATTTCAAAGCTGAGCACCATCCTCGGCGAAGTGACGAAGAAGCAGGAGAGCGAAGTCGACTCATCGATTTCCGCGGCAAAAATAAAGGGCGGAAGGCCTGTACCTCGCTGATCAGGTTGATTGCGGATGAACGGCCTGATCGTGGGCAGATACCAGCCTTTTCATCTTGGACATCTCGCTGCGGTGAAGGAAGCGCTTGAGCAATGCGACAGACTTATCATTGCCATAGGAAGTGCGCAGTATTCGCACACGCGTGATAACCCGTTCACGGCCGGCGAGCGGTATGAGATGGTTTACTCCGCTCTGAGGGCGGAGGGCATTTACGACAGGGTGAACATTGTCCCGGTCATAGATGTCAACAGATACGCGATATGGGTTTCGCACCTCAGGTCGCTCGTCCCGCCCTTCAATTCCATATTCACCAACAATCCGCTCACGCAGAGGCTTTTCAGCGAGTCCGGCTACGAAGTGAAGCAGACAAAGGTTTACAACAAGGACAAGTACAGCGGCTCTTACATAAGGGAGCAGATGATCAATGGTGGGGACTGGCGGCAGTCGGTCCATCCGGTCGTTTCAGAGATAATAGACAGGTTCGGCGGTGTTGATCGTGTCAGGGAACTCTTCTACCTTTCAGGACAGGTCAGATGAACTGGTCCGTTCAATCAGCAAGACAATGACCGAGAAGCAGCTGACGGTGTCCACGGCCGAGTCAATAACGGGAGGCCTCATAGGCGCTCTGCTCGTCTCTGTCCCCGGCGCCTCATCTTATTTCAAGGGCGGAGTGACTGCCTACAGCAACGAATCAAAGGAGAATGTTCTGGGCGTGAGACGAAGGACGCTCACCTCACGGGGCGCTGTCAGCAAGGAGACTGCAATTGAGATGGCCTACGGTGCAAGAAGGCTGTTTGAGACATCAGTGTCTGTTGCCTGCACAGGCATAGCAGGTCCATCGGGCCAGACGGATGCCAAGCCAATAGGCCTCGTGTATGTGGCCATAGTTACAGACTCGGATTCAAGCGTCATTGAAAAGAGGTACGAGGGAGAAAGGGAGGAAATCAGGAAGATGACTGCTGTCGACTGCCTGAAGCTTGTTCTCGATGCCGCTCAGCGCATGAAGCGGGCCTGAGTGGATATTCATTCAAAGAGTCTGCGGCTTCGGCAGGCTCCTGATCTTCTCGTTGTATGCCCTTGCAATTTCCTGGAGGCCTATAACGCCCACGGCCTGTTCATGATTTCCCTTTTTGTCGACCACGACAAGAAATTCGATCTTCTCGCTGGTGAGGACGTTGAATGCGTCATGCGCGGTCTGATCCGGCAGTATTGTCTGTACCGGCCTGATGGCAATATCCCTGAGTCTGCGTGTGATGTCGCCCTTGTTCTTTTCAATCTCTGCGCGGGTGGTGTAGCTGCTTATTTCATTCATCGAGTTGAGAATGACAGCACCCTTTGTCTTCAGCTGTTCCATCAGCTTCAGCGCATCATCCACCGTCGTTCCGCCGTCCATCGCGGTCACGCTTGCATTCATCGCCTCGCTGATCTTTATGTCGTCCATGAGCGGGCGCTCATACTCCTGCTTATGGGCCGGTGAATGTGCCCTGTCGAGCACCTGCGCCCTGTATATCGAGTATTTTGTACCGGATACGAAGTATGATATCACAGTGGCGAGCATGAGCGGGAGGAAAAGGGCATAGCCACCGGTCATTTCGGTACCCATGATTATTATCGATATGGGTGCCTTGGAAACTCCTCCCACAAAAGCGACCATTCCCACTATCACCATGTCAGCAATGCTCAGGTACGGAACGAGGGGGTGAAAGATGAGCCACATGACCGCACCCAGGAATCCGCCAATGACTATGCCCGGGGCGTAGACACCGCCTGAACCGCCGGAGCCGATGGAGAATGAGGTGGCTATGATCTTGACGAATATCAGTGCAAGCAGTATCCATATGGGCATCAGTCCGAATTCAGAGAACTGCGAAGTGCCGCCGTAAAAAAGGAGCTGTATCCAGCCGTAGCTCAGGCCCAGGACCTGCGGAAAAAGCATTGCTATGAGGCCGACAAGCAGTCCTCCTATGGCAGGCCTGAAGTACGGCGGGACCCTTTTCATTTTTGCAAACTGGTTTCTTACCCCGTAAAAGGTAATGACATAGAGTATGCCGAGCAGGCCGGTGACAATCCCTATGACGCTGTAGATCGCGAGCGACTGCGGGTGGCCGAAACTCACGGTTGTCTGCTGGATGCTGAAAAGCGGCTTGTAGCTGAAGAAATAGCCGAAAATTCCATAACCTGTCGCCGACGCTATTATGGATGGGACCAGGGCTTCAACCTCGAAATCCCTCCTGTAGAGTATTTCAGTGCTGAGCAGCGCACCGCCAAACGGCGCCATGAATATGCTTCCTATTCCCGCGCCGATTCCTGCGGCAACAGCTATCCTCCTGTCCCTTTCGTCAAGCCCAAAGATATCCGCCATGAATGAGCCGAAACCAGCCGCAATCTGCGCCACGGGGCCCTCTCTGCCCGCGCTTCCCCCGGAACCGATCGTTATAGCAGAGGCGATGAGCTTGACGGGCGGAATCCTCTTTCGTATGATGCCCTTCTTTGCATGGAATGCCTCTATGGCCGCATCGGTCCCGTGTCCCTCCGCTTCAGGTGCAAATCTGTAAACAATGATGCCTGATGCGAGACCGCCAACAGTTGTTGCGACAGGTATCAGCCAGTACCTGTAATTGCCAAGAGAGTATGCGGGACCCTGACCCTCGAGAAAAGTGTTTGGAGGTGAGAATCCAGTGATTGCGGTGAGGATATATTCAGTGCCGAACTGTATGGCGTAGTAGAGCGCCAGGGAGCCGAGGCCCGCGACGATCCCGATGAAGATCCCGACTATTATCCATTTCCTGACGAAGCCCGAAGCCACCCACTGCCGAAAATAGTCGACTCTTTCTATTTTTCCATCCCGCGCCATTAATTGCGGAGTTCTTGTCCAGGCCACCGCAGCACAATTGAAACCATGCACAAACAAGTTACAATCGTATAAAAATATTGGCGGCTCACTATTCTACCTGCTTGTCACACACTTGGAGGCACCAGTCTGCTTTCAAATTCTTCATATGATGTGCTGATGAAAAGTGTCGCTGTCTACCATTCCAGACCAGCGGATTGTTTTTAATCTTGTTCCAGTTAACACCGCATAAGTCGTGAAGCAGCAAGCAGGCGCAATTTGGTGAGAATCAATGCACAACAAGTCGTTACTCGACGGCCACCTGCCCGGGCATTACATAACCGCATGGTCGCCGGCAGCTGATCCGGTGCTCACAGTCTCGGAGGGGGATACAGTCGTAGTCAGAGTTCCCGAAGCTTCAACTGACCAGATAAAACAGTCCTCGACATCTGCGACACTGAAGCGGATTGACAGTACAAAGACCGATGCGGCCGTTGGCCCGATATACATCGAGGATGCATCTCCAGGCGATTTGCTCAGGGTGGACATAGTCGATATCAGGTGCGCCCCGTGGGGTTGGAGTGCAATATTCCCCGGCTTCGGCCTCCTGAGCGATGAGTTCACCAGGGCAAGGCTCTTCCACTGGACAATCAGGAACGGTTTCGCAAGGCCAAAGGGCAATTCATTCCTCAGCGGATTGAGCCTCAGGACAAGACCTTTCCTCGGCGTGATAGGCGTCGCACCCGCGACCAGGAGCAGGGGCTATACAATGATTCCGCCGCAGTACTTCGGCGGAAACATGGACAACAACAGGATAGGCATCGGCTCCTCCGTTTACTTCAGGGTAAATGTGGAGGGAGCCAAGCTGTGCATAGCCGATACGCATGCACTCCAGGGAGATGGAGAAGTGTGCGGGACTGCGGTCGAGACACCATCCGTCACAACGCTGAGGGTCAAGGTGTACAGCAACACGCTGAAGACGGAAGCACCGACCGTGATATACAAGGAGAGGGCAAGAAACAGGAGATGCATTTCAACTTCAGGAATTTCGCCAGACCTCTATGAAGCTGCAAGGATGGCAGTGGTATCCATGATCCAGCTGCTCAACAGAAAAGGGCTGGAAAAGGAGGAGGCATACTTGCTTTGCTCCGTTGCAGGCGACCTGAGGATAAGCGAGATAGTCGACAAGCCAAACTGGAACGTGGGCATGTCAATGGATCTTGCACTCCTCAAGCAGCTTGGCATCGGCTTCTGAGTCGCTTCGCCCCGGGATGTCTCAGAGTAGCGGTTCGACAAGTCTCCCTTCCCTGAGCATACTGGCGCATTTCTCTATCTCCCCGGAAAGCGCCCTGTCCCTGTCAAGGCGGGGGATTTCCTGCCTTATTATTCCATGCGCCTTTCTTATGCGTGGAGCGGATGGACCGCCCGTCAGATCGAGCGCCTGCGATGCGCAAAGCGCTTCGATGGCAAGCACAATGAACGAGTTGTCGACCATCTGCCTCAGTTTAATTGCCGAGTAGGCGCCCATGCTGACGAAATCCTCCTGGTTTGCCGATGTAGGTATTGAATCGGATGAAGACGGGTGGCTCAGGACTTTCCCTTCAGACACAAGGGCGGCGGCCGTGTACTGTGCAACCATGTACCCCGACTCCACTCCCGGATTCATCGAGAGGAATGCATTGAGCCCGCTGAGCTTCGAATCGGTAAGCCTTGCTGTTCTGCGCTCCGAGAACGCTGCCACTGCCTGCAGCGGTATGCAGAGTGCATCAAGCGCGACGGCGATCGGCTGTCCGTGGAAATTTCCGGCGGATATTATGTCCCCGCTCTCAGGAAAGACAACGGGGTTGTCTGTCGTCGAGTTCATCTCTGTCACAATCACTTTTTCGCAGTATTCGATCAAATCGTGCAGGGGCCCGATCACCTGGGGTGCGCATCTCAGCGTATACGGATCCTGCACCCTGTCACCCCTGTTTGTCCTCCTGCTTCCCCTGCACATCTTCAGTATTTCAGAGGCAACTACGCCTGACCCGGGGTGAGCCCTCAGCGCGGAGACCCTGCGGTCGAAAGGGGCCAGCCTGCCGCCGAGTGCCTCAAGCGACATTGAAAAGACAACTATCGACTGCATGAAGAAATTCCTGATGTCGTTAAGTGCGAGCGCGCCAAGTGCTGTCATGAACTGCGTCCCGTTGATTAATGCCAGTCCCTCTTTTTCCCTGAGCGAAATCGGTTTCAGTCCTGCTTCCATGAGCGCCTCCGCCCCCTTGAGCTTCCTTCCCTTGAACTCCGCTGCTCCTTCGCCCATGAGCACAAGCGCCATATGTGCAAGAGGTGCTAGGTCTCCGCTTGCGCCGACAGAACCCCTTGAAGGGATAACCGGATGGACGCCAAAGTCGATCATTTCAGCGAGCAGTTTCACAATCTCGGGCCTCACTCCGGAATGGCCCTTCACAAGCGTATTGAGTCTCAGCACCATGAGCGCCCTCGTCTCTTCGGCAGAGAGGGGCTGTCCGACCCCCGCCGAGGTGCTCCTCACAAGATTTTCCTGCAGTCTGCCCGACTCGCTTGTTGCGACCTTGACGCTCTGAAGTTCACCGAAGCCCGTGTTCACACCGTATATGGGCTCTCCGCCTTCTGCCCTTTTTTCGAGCGCCTTTCTGGCCGAATTCACTCTGTCAAGCGCGGCCCTGGATACGGTTACCTTCGCAAAATTCCTCGATACCGAGACAAGCTTTTCGATATCCAGTGAATTTCCATCGACTGTGACCCTGGGGTGTCTATGGCCCAAAACAGTTACACCGTTTCGAGATAGCCATGAACAGGTTATTATTCTTTTTATTCATCGGGAAGGCCTTCTGGCAATCAGCACCATCCTGCCCTTGCTGAAAGACAGATCGCCGTCAAGGCCGATAGCCGAAGCAAAGGAATCATCCGCCTCGCGTAGTATTTTCCTGCACGCTGCCGCATCTTTACCGTTAGGGCCGACAGGATAAATCCACTTCCCAAATGTCATCCTCTCCGCCTCCGTCTGGCAGGCGGTGATTTCGAAACCTGCTTCCACGGCCAGAAGTCTCCATGATGGAACTTCCTCAGCCCTGACATGGCTGTGATCCCTGGCTATTTCCAGCCTGTTGAATTCATCTGCATGTCCATCGGGAGGAACCATATCAACCAGGCCGAACCTGCCACCAGGCGTCAGGATTCTGTAGACTTCAGAAAGGAATGCGCGCTTGTTGCCGAAGTGGTGTGCCGCTCTCCTGCAAGTTGCTACATGGAACGAGGAGGTCGAGACTGGGAGGTTCTCTGCCTGGCCTATTACCAGCTCAAGGTTCTTCACGCCCTTCGACTCAGCCAGCTTGCTTGCCTCCATGATCATTTTGTAGTTTGGGTCCACGCCGGTGACAGCTTTTGCTGTTTCGGCGATTGCGATGGCGGTGAAACCGGTGCCTGTCGCCACATCAATTGCAGTTTCGTTCTTTCTGACTGCAAGTTGCTCCAAAAGGAGTCCAAGGTCTGTGCCTTTCGCATGCGATGAACTCTTGGCATAAGCCCCTGCATTCCTTGTGAAGAAGTCGGATCCAGCCATCTGCTCCGAAATGTGCGGTTCCGTATAAATCTCTTGCAACGCTGCCAAGGGCAGCGTTCCGCAGCATGCTGTCTGCAAGGCAGGGATGGCATCTGCAATCAGCGTTCGGCATTCTTCTTCAGACGGGCCTGAACTTGTAGCCGTACCGTATTATGCCCGAGCCACCTTCCTGCCCGAGCTTTCGCAGCGTTGCCTCCACATGCATTCCTATTGAGATCTTCTCGGGTTCGCAGTCCACGATCTGCCCGGTAAGTCTCACGCCTTCCTCCATTTCTATCATTGCCATGATATATGGCTTCATGAGCGTGAAGTCTGGCATGGGATCATGAACGATTGTGAATGAGTAGACCTTTCCCTTTCCAGTGAGCTTGTAGGCTTTCATCTTGCCAAGGCTCTTCCTCCTGCATTTCGGGCATATCTCCCGAGGCGGGAAGAAGACACCCTTGCAGTTCTCGCATCTCCTTCCTATGAGATTGTATCTGCTCGGGTTTTCCCTCCAGTACCTTGGATTGGACATCTTCAGAGCCTCCTGTAGATGTGAACAACCGATGTTCCGCCTGTGCCACCCATATTCAGGGAAAGCCCATACTCTGCGTTGTCCACCTGCCTTTTCTCGCCCTTCCCCCGGAGCTGTCTTGCGATCTCGACCGCCTGTGCAACGCCTGTTGCGCCCATCGGGTCGCCTCTTGCCTTCAGCCCGCCGGAAGTATTGACAGATACAACGCCGTTTATCTCAGTCATCCCTTCGAGTGTCGCCGGGCCCCCTTTCCCTTTTTCAAAGAAACCAAGGTCCTCGATGCTTATGATTTCGGCGATGGAGTATGAGTCGTGGACTTCTGCAACATCTATTTCCTTCGGGGTGATGCCTGCAGTCTTGAATGCCTTCCTTGACGCGACTTTTATGGAGTCAATCCTTGTGAGCGATTCCCTGTGCTGCAGTGCAAGCGTATCCGTCGCCGCTGCCGAGGCGACGATCTTGATAGGCTGCTCGGAGTACTTCTTTGCAATGTCAAGCGGCGCAAGTATTACCGCCGCGGCGCCGTCGGAAATTGGAGCACAGTCGAAGACACCTAGCGGGTCTGCGACCATTGGAGACTTCAGGACAGTATCCATTGTTATGCCCTTCTGGTACTGTGCATTCGGGTTCATTGCACCGTTCTTGTGGTTCTTCACTGGAACGCTCGCAATGTGCTCCCTTGTTGTGCCGTATTCATGCATGTGCCTTCTGGCCATCATTGCGAACAGGCTTGCCATGGTTGCTCCTGAAATACCCTCCCACTGCTGGTCGCCGCCAGCCATCTGGACAGTCGGTATCTCCTCATCCGTGACGTCAGTCATCTTTTCGGCTCCCGCGACCATTACTATGTCATGCATGCCGGATGCCACCGCGATGTATCCTTCCCTGAGGGCCATGCCGCCCGAGGCACCTGCCGCCTCTATGCGCACAGCGGGTATGTGCAGGGCCGAAAGGCCGGAGTAGTCCGAAACAAGGGCTCCGAGGTGTTCCTGATCGATAAGGCTGCCTGCGGCCATGTTTCCTATGTAGAGAGCCTCAATCTGCTCGCCTGCAATGTTTGCGTCGATGACGGCGCTCAGGCCCGCCTGCATTCCTATGTCCCTTATGGAGTGTTCCCAGAGTTCACCGAACTTGGTGTCGCCGACGCCTATGATAGCAACATCTCTCATTTTTATTCCTTCATCACTATTTTGCCTTTGAATTTCGCGTATCTTCCGTAGTCAAGCAGCTCAGATCTCTCCACAAACCACTTGACGGTCGGAGCGGCCGCACGGTTGTAGCTGGCCATTTCATCCGTGACAGTCATGTCGAATCCGTCGCTCCCTGCACCTGAGCCGAAGGCCACACCAAGTATCCTCTGCCCCGGCTTGGCCACGTCGAGTATTGCGGACAGGCCTATCATCATCGAAGCGGAATACGTGTTTCCGATGTATGGTGTTGTCAGACCGGTCTCGTATTGCTTTTTCTCAAAGCCGAGCTGCTGCGCCACCCTGGTGGGGAATTTGCCATTTGGCTGGTGGAATACTGCAAAGTCGTAGTCAGATGGCTTTGCGTCCTGGACTTTCATAAGCTCCTTTGCACAGGTTGCAACATGCCTGAAATAGGCCGGCTCCCCAGTGAATCTGCCGCCATGGCTTGGATAAGGCTGACCCTCCCTTCGCCAGAAGTCAGGCGTATCGGACGTGAATGAGAGAGTCCTGTTGATAGTGACTATCACCTTCTCCCTCCCTATGATGAAAGCGGCTCCTCCGGCAGAAGCGGAGTACTCAAGCGCATCGCCCGGCGCTCCCTGTGACGTATCTGCTCCCACGGCCAGCGCATATTTCACCATGCCTGATGAAACAAGTCCCATGCTTGTCTGGACTGCGGCTGTCCCTGCCTTGCAGGCAAACTCGTAGTCTGCCACCGTAATGAAGTGTGAGGTTCCAATTGCTTCGGCAACAATCGTCCCGGATGGCTTGACTGCATACGGATGCGATTCGCTTCCAACATACACTGCGCCAATATCCTCAGGATCAATCTTGCTCCTGGCGAGCGCGTTCCTGGATGCTTCGACAGATATTGTTATGACATCCTCGTCAGGGTAAGGGACGGACTTGCTGAAAATCATGAGTCCGCTTTTCATTGCCTGGCCGTCTTCGCCCCATACCCTGGCTATTTCCTCAGGAAGTATCCTGAATCTCGGTATATAGGCCCCGTAGGTCACTATGCCAACATCCTTCCCGTTGTGTCCAAACATCATTTGACTTCATCACCTATTTTTTCAAGCCTGCCAATCATTTCCCCAATCTCCATGTCGCTCACCAGCAGGGGTATGTTTTCGAGTTTAGAGAGGTGTATCGCCAGTTCGTCTATGTTCTCAGGTTTCTGGTAGACGACTACAGCCGGTTTCATCGGGTGGGCCCTGACTGCTATCATCGGGGACCTTCCGTACTTCACCTGTGTGAAAATAAGCGCCCTCTGGCTGCTCCATCCGAATACCTTGAGATAGTCGTTTGCGCCGAGTGTGGTTATTGCCTTTATGCTGTCAAGCACAGTGTATCCGTGAAGGTCCCTGTCAATGCTGATTCCCCTTGATACACACTGTGCATCAAGTATGTGCATCATCTCCTGCAGCGAGACCGAACCCTTGAATTCCCTTATGCTGAGCAGGTAGTCTGGCTTCTCCTCCGTGTCAAACCTCTTGATGAACCGGCTCCCGTTCCTGATCTCCATCTGTATGAGCGCATCCACGTATCTCTTGACAATGACCGTGCCAGGCGACTTCCGCCTGCCTGATTCGTAATCACTTATGACTGAAGCAGAAACCTTCAGTTCATGGGCAAGTTCGAGCTGGCTGAGGTGGAACTCCTCTCTCCATTTCCTCATCGTCTTTCCCGGATCGGCAGAGATCACGATTTCGCCTGCGATCTTCTCCTTCAGGGAATCATGCATGAGCCTCGAGTAGCCTATTCCTTATTTAATTCTGACGATGTGCGCTTCGTTTCTTGTCGTAAATGCCCCTCAGAGACTAAGCCCTGCATGATTCAGACTGGCATTGCGATATCACCAAAGCGCCTGCACTGCTAATGGCCAACCGCCTTTTCCGCGAATTTCTTTCTGAACTTGCCCAATTTAGGGCTTATGACAATTCTGCAGTATGGCTTGTTCGGATTTTTCTTGAAATAGTTCTGGTGATATTCTTCTGCTCTGTAGAATGACTTAAGCGGAACGATTTCAGTGATGATTGGATCATCAAAAACATGTTCCTGATTCAGCCTTGAGACAAGCAACTCTGCGGCTTTCCGTTGTTCTTCATCGTGATACAGTATTATTGACCGGTACTGGCTTCCGTAGTCTGCACCCTGCCTGTCCCGTGTGGTTGGATCGTGTGTCATGAAGAATATCTCAAGCAGGTCTTCGTAACTTATGACGCCTTCATCGAACTCCAACTGGACTACTTCGGCATGGCCGGTAGTGTCCGAGCAGACTATCTCATAACTTGGATTGGGGACGGAACCTCCTGCATACCCGGAGGATACGCTCAACACGCCCTTTACATCTGAGAAAACTGCCTCTGTGCACCAGAAGCATCCTCCCCCGAATGTTGCCTTGCTGATTGTTTTGCCTCCCAGTTCCACTGTTTTGTCTTCCATTCAGTCGGCCTCCTACTACTGAAAGCAATTGCACTTTCTCAATTAAAGACATTGGTTTTGTCATGGGTCGCGCGAGGGGCATAGCACTGCTCTCATGTCACTTCGGGTATGTCATCATCTCTTATGGTGAGCCACAAACCGTGGGCCACTCCACTTCTTCCCATCTATTGCACTGTGGGACACTATTGCTATGGTCTTCCCATATTGAACAGATTATGCCACACGCCGGTACAGAACAACGCATTGTCTATCCTGTCACTTCTCTTCTGCGCTATGTTCCATCCAAGCATCTTCTTG